>JAFSXY010000154.1 GCA_017443805.1 Clostridia bacterium
AGCCGGAGCCGCCCATTTTTTTTATTGTATTGCAAAAAGCGCTTGAAAAAAGCGGCGGATATGGTATGCTGAATGTGCTACGTAAAAAACTATCAGTGAAAGGAGCCTGTCTTTTTATCTTTTTATACTTCTCAGTTTCTGGAAAGCAATTTGCATAAAATGCTTTCTCTTTCTTTCCATGAACTGAAGAAGTATCGGATAGGCATATATTTTTTTGCGTAGCACCGAAAAACGGAGAAGCATTTTTAGCGTCTTCGTTTTCGGAGGCGCTTTTTTTAAAACCAAAGGGGGTGGTTGATTCCGATTGGATTCATCTAAAATCTTGTCAAAACAAAAAATCAGCCTATCAATAGGAGTCAAAAAATGACAAAAGGAAAAGAGTACATTTTTAATCCAAGTTCAAGGTGCTGTCTCATGAGATGATATTGTCAATATTGGTTGACACATTTTACTCAAATATTTTTTGAATCCCTCCCCCTCCTGAGAAAGTCGGAGAGGGGGATGGGGTGCAGGGGAAGGGGGAGAGGTGACTTTCTCTGCACTCTTTGGCTCTCCCCCTTCCCCGCGTACGGAGAGATTATGCTGCTGCTCGATGCTCGTCATAGTACCGTTGCCGTTTGACCGCCGGCGGCAATCCGCCGTTGGCGCTGCAGATCCGGCGATTGTTCCAGTAGCTCATGTAATAGTTCCAAACGAGCGTTTTCAATTGCTCCACGGTATATTTCTTCGTATTGATTCTGCCGTAGAACAGTTCGCTTTTCATGCGTCCCCACATGGATTCACACCGCGCGTTGTCATGGCAGCGCCCGCCGGCGCTGTTCATGCTCTGCGTGTGTCCAAAGACGCCGAGTGCGTCCCGGAACTCTCTGCTTGTGTACTGGCTGCCGCGATCGGAGTGACAGATCGCGCCGCGAAGCCCCGGATAGGCTTTGTACGCGTTTCGGATCGTCTGCACGCAGAGCGACGCTTTCATGTTCGTTGCCATTGCAAGCCCCAGCGCCGTCAGATCAAAGCAGTCGAACAGAACCGAAACGTATAATTTCCCGTCTTTGCCTTGCAATTCAGTGATATCCGTCACGCATTTCTCCAAAGGTTTATCCGCGCTGAAATCCCTTTTCAGCAGGTCGTCGCTTTTCTGCGCATCCTTGTCGGCCTTCGTAAGTCCCTTTGGCCCACGCTTCGGCCTGTGCACGAGCTTCAGCTTCTGCATGATCCGATAAACGGTCCGTTCGCTTGGGATCCTGACGCCTTCCGGCGCTTTCAGACACAGCGCTTCCCACATTCGCTTGCGCCCGTAGGTATCGTTGCAGACGTCTTCCGCAAGGATCTCCCGCATCGCTTTCACAAGCGCCTCATACTTCCACGGCTTGTTCTTGTTCCTTAGATATTGATAGAACGCTTGTCTGGATACGTCCAGAACCCTGCAATACAACGCCAGCTTTCCGGTTTTTCTGCCGTCTTCTGTCTTTGTCGAGATGAATCTCAGTCTTTCTTTTTTGCTGACTTCCGACGGCTGGCGGCGAAAAAAGCGCTTGCTTCCTCCAATATTTCATTGATCTCCGTCAGTTCTTTGATCTCTTTGGCCTGCACTTTTACCTTTTGACGCAGCATGACCACCTCTTCCGCCAGCGACATGCTGTCCTCCGGTGTGCGGAAACCCGGCCCAACGTCCAGTTCGCCTTTCCGCGCCGCCTGATACCATCCGTAAAGCGTGTTGTACGGGATGCCAAGATCCAACGCGGCTTTCTGTACGCCGATTTCTTTCGCCAGCTTTACCGCCTGCACCTTGTACTCTTGATCGTATTGCCTGTTTTGTCCCATTGCTGACACTCCTGCCTTTCGTTTGTTCTTAGTCTATATCTTTGAGCAGATTGTGTCAACTTTTATTGTACTACATCAAACCTAAAAACGAAGGATATGTTTACACGCGTCCTTCGTAGGATAAATCATAAAAGCGGAGCGCGCGGCTCCGCTTCGTTTTTATTCTCCGAGATTCTGATCCAACCATTCATCAAAGCTTTTCTTTGAGATCCGGATAGCGCTTCCGACTCTGACGGTTTTGAACTGTCCGGAATTGGCGAGACGGTAAGCTGTGTTTTTCCCGAGGGACAGGATATCCTGAATTTCGTCCACCGTGTACGTCTTTTTATCATAAGTGCAAAGATTTTTTATAATTCTGAAAGGTGGAATGATTCTGTTGTATCTCGCCGTAATCTCTGAGCCATGTTTTTCAGTCATTGAACTGATCGTTCCATCTGATTATCGATGGAAATGTTAAAAGGTTCAGTTCATTTCGCATACTGTCCATAGCACCACACCGCGATCTCTGCGATCAGATCCTTCGGTAACGGTTCGGTATAGGGCAGTCGGATCGTTCCCTTACTCACATCGTAATCCGCCAGTTTCTCAGCGAAAACCGTGGCAGCTTCTCCGCCCGGATACAGCCCCAGATGCTTTTTCGAAGCCGCGAAATGAATGAGATTCTGTCCCTTCCGGTACGTTGGCATGCTCCACGAAATTATCTCCTGTGCCTCCGGAATAGCGTTGCGAATGATTTGACGTATTTCATTCAGGTACGGCCTGACGGTTTCGTCCTGTTCTTCAATGTACTGATCTACTGTCTCGATCTTGCCACAGTAATGACCCTGATCTTCACGGCTGAAGCTTCGGCCGCATTTCGGGCATTTCCACATATTCATTATCCTCCGATAACCGCTCATCACTTTGTATCCGCAAAATCATAGGCCTCTTGTATCCATGAAAGCAGTTCTTCATCCAGTTCCTCCGGACTGCTGACGACGATATGATGCGTCCATCTTCCGGGATAGGGTTCCGTCTTCACAGCGACACGCTCCGAATCCAAAGGATCGGGCAGTCCAAGCGTGATCACCATGTACCCCTCCGGCAGTTCTTCTTTCCGTTTCACACGTGCAAATGAGACGCATGCAAAAACGTGCCGGTTGAAAAACGTGATCTGCGTCTTCTGTACCCGCTTTTTCACTAAGGGGAAGGAATCAAAAAGAACGGCCTCAAAGCCTTCATACAGAGGCAAAGAATCCGGATGCCGGTTAAAGAACATCAAGGTATCTGCATCAAGTTCCCGCATCCTGCGCCTCCTCTTCTTCGATCACCACGTGGATCGTATCGCCGTCATGCTTGTTCAGCTTGTTCCGAATCGCTTTCAGCACTCCAATGACGTAACAGACAGATCCGTCCGCATGCTTCACCCCCATATTGACGATGCTTCCGTCATAGGGAATGCCGTCAAACAGCGCGTGAACCTTTACACGCCCCTTTCCAAATGTCTCCCGGATATTCCAGGGAAAAGCCACGTAAGCCCCACCGTTATCCGGTGTTTCATGAAGCGCCGCGTCATATTCATATCGCTTTCCGTCACTCATCGCAGCACCTTTTCCATCGGTCTGCCCTTGGCAAGTTCGTCAACCAGCTTATCCAGCCATCGCACTTTCTGCATCATGGGATCTTCAATGGTCTCCACCTGCACGCCGCATACCTTTCCTTTGATCAGTTCCGCCCTCGGATTCATGGCAGGGGCATGCCTAAAAAAGTCTCCGTAAGTCATTTCCTGATCAACCTGCTTCATATCGTACCCGGTCAGCCATTCGATAACG
>JAFSXY010000155.1 GCA_017443805.1 Clostridia bacterium
CACACGGTATCGAGGAGCGCGGCGTTTACCGTATCCATCAGTTTGAAAAACAGGAGATTATCGTGGTCTGTAAGCCCGAGGACAGCAAAATGTTGTTCGACAAGCTCTGGCAGAACACCGTGGACCTCTTCCGCTCGCTGGATATCCCCGTGCGGACGCTGGAGTGCTGCTCCGGGGATCTCGCCGATCTCAAGGTCAAGAGCGTGGACGTGGAGGCGTGGTCTCCCCGTCAGCAGAAGTATTTCGAGGTGGGCTCCTGCTCCAACCTCGGCGACGCGCAGGCACGGCGCCTGAAGATCCGTGTCAACGGCAAGGACGGCAAGTACCTTGCGCATACGCTCAACAATACCGTGGTCGCGCCGCCCCGCATGCTGATCGCGTTTCTGGAGAACAACCTCAACGCCGACGGCAGCGTGAACGTGCCGGTCGCCCTGCGCCCGTATATGGGCGGGAAGGAAATTCTCGTCCCGCGCGCGTGAGCGGGGGCAGTTGATAGTTTTGTGTTTGGAGTTTGAAGCGTTTCTACAGAATTATCTGAAAGTTGATAGAAAAAAACGTCCTGTGTTTCACGGGACGGTTTTTTTGCAGTGTGAAAAGAGAAATTTCGGAAAATGCGCATTTTTAATCTCAAAACTCAAAGCTGTCGACTGTCGACTGCTGACTGCTGACCGATGGCGGCCAGCAGCCGCTCTCCGTTGCGGTAAAAAATGTTCAGCCGGTCGTCGTCGGTGACGTCTGCGCCGAGCACCATGCCCACGCCGTGCATGGTGGAAAACCACGGCAGGTCTGTGCCGAAGAGGATCCGTTCGCTGCCGGCTGCGTTGACGATATCCTCCAGATAACCGCGGACGATGGGGATCGCCGTGAGTTCATAATAGACGTTGGGGTACTGCTTTGTCAGCGCCACGCCCTCTTTCTGTTTGCCGTAAAAGGAGTGGCCGCAGATGATGCGGATCTCCGGAAAGCGCTCTGCGATATGCGCTACGTTTTCCGCGCCGTTGTTTGCGGAGCCGCCCCAGGTGTGCACCAGCAGAAGCTTTTTCGTCTGATTTAAGTAATCGTAGTACGGATCGTGGCAGGGATCGTCTATCGGAAAAGCGTTGTAATCGCCCAAAATCTTAAACCCTGCGTAAACGTCCGGCTGCGTATCCACTTCGCGGAGCTCTCTTTCGGGATCGAGATGGCGGGAATGGATGATATGGTACGCGCGCAGGCGATCGGGGTATTTTTTGACCGCCGAGACGTTGTATTTTTCTCCGTTTAAGGGATCGTCCAGCGCGAAATGGCCGCAGAAGAACAGTTTTTCCACGCCGTTTGCGTCCATATCCCGCACCATGTCGTCCACGTTCGAAAAAGGAAAATAAATCTGCGCGTGCTCGTCCATGTGCGCATGGAAATCGTAGATCTTACAGGGCAGCTTTCCCGTTTCCCAAAAGGCCCGCGCCAGCTCGCTTTTGCGGTTGATCATGAAAACCTCGCCTCCTTCAGCATGTCTTCCAGATTGCCGCCGAAGATCTTTTCCCGGTCCGCGTCCGGGATCGCCGCGGCGCGTACGACGGCCAGCATGGAACCCGTATACCGCGCGGGAAAGGCCGTGCCGAACAGCAGCTTTTTCGCACCGAAGCGGGCGGTCATATCCTCCACGCCGCCGGCGTCCATCACGTAGGAAAGGTCCAGGCGCAGGTTTTCGTAGCGGTCCGCCAGCGGATAAAGCCGCCGGCCGTTTGGCCAGCAGTCGCCGTCGGAGACCACCGCCGTCAGGCGGGGAAAGTTTTCCATGATCGCGTAGATCTGCGCCATGGAAAGGTTGTGCGCCGTGCTTAACAGCACCGGGATGCGGCAGTCCTCCATCACGGCGAAAAAGTCGCCCATAGTAAGAGAATTGAGCTCGTAGCGGTGCGTCTGCGGATCCACGTAAACGGCGCCGATCCCGTTTTTCGCCATCACGCCCGGCAGGTTTGCAGGGGAGGGCGTTTCGCCGGTAAACGGCGGCAGCGCGGCCCACACGCCCCAAAACCGGCGGTTTTCCGCTCGCGCCGATAAGACCGTGCGGGCAATAAAATCGTTGCCGTAGCGCACGCCCACGGTATCCGAATACGCGCATCGCACAAGACCGCCGCCGATGCCGGCGCGGTCCAGTTCCGCAAGCAGCTCCCGGAACGTGTCGCAGTTTTTATAGGGCTCGCCGTTGTTGGTCGCGCCGAAAGAGAGATTGCAGTCCAAAATTTCCATCGTTCAGCCTCCGATTTCCAGCTCCGCAGTGTACGGCCGGTGGTCCGACAAAATGACGGCGGGGATATCCGCGCCGAGTACCCGGATATCCTTGCTGACAAAAATATAGTCGATCCGACGGTCCGGCGCGGCGGCGGGAAAGCTTGTCTGCAGCGCGCCGAGGGCCTCCGCCGTATCGGTAAGGCGGGCGCGGAGCGGCAAAAGCACCGGCGCTTCGGGTTTGACGTTCAAGTCGCCCATCAGGATAAAACGTTCCGCTTTGGTCTCTTCCAAAACGGTCCGTACTGCGTTTTCCTGTTCGTCCGGGTTCAGGCCGAAGTGCGTGACCGCAAGCGAAACGGGCGTGCCGTCTACGTCCGCTGTGCAGCATAAAACGCAGCGCGTTTCGTAATAGCCGTCGTATTTGCGCGGCGCAGGATCCGGGACAAGGACGCTGCGCATCTCTTTTAACGGATAACGGGATAGAATGGAATTCCCGTAGGGGCCCTCTTCGTTCAGTACGATCGCCTCGGCAAAGTACCAGTGCCAGCCGAGTTCCTCCGCCACGGTTTTCGCCTGCGGACCGTAAAAAGACGTGCGCGTCTCGTCGTAGCTTTCGTTGATCCCCACGATATCCGCGCCGGAGCGGCGGATCACCTCCGCGTACGCCGCCGCGGCGGGTTTCCCGGTGCGGTCGTCCTCAAAATGCAGCACGTTGTAGCTCATCACTTTCAGCTTCACCGTAACCGCCTCCTTTTTTTTATCATAATACAAAAACGGCGAAAGCGCAAGCGGGAATTCGGGCTTGCAATCCTTTGCGGCGTATTGTAAAATAATAGAAACAAACGGAGAGGGGAAACAGGATGTACAGGATCGGCAAAGAGGAAATTAACGCGGTCGCACGCGTGATCGAAAGCAAAAACTTATTTAAGATCAACGACGCCATACAGGAAACGGCAAAGTGCGAAGCGCTGATGCGGGAGATCTTCGGCGTTAAGCGCAGCCTGCTGATGACCTCCGGCACGGCGGCGCTGACGTCCGCGCTGGTGGGCATGGGCGTCGGCCCCGGGGACGAGGTGATCGTGCCCGCCTATACCTACATCGCCACCGCCATGGCCGTGGTGGCCGCCGGCGCGATTCCGGTGATCGCCGATATCAACGAAACCTACACGCTTGATCCGGCTGAGGCGGAAAAAAAGATCACGCCCCGCACGAAATGCATCATTCCCGTGCACATCCAGGGTTTTCCCTGCGATCTGGACGCGATCTGCGCGCTTGCCGAAGCGCACGGGATTTCCGTGCTGGAGGACGCCTGCCAGGCGGACGGCGGCAGCTACCACGGAAAACGGCTCGGTACCGTCGGCAAAGCGGGCGCGCTGAGCTTTAACCAGTTCAAGGTCATCACGGCGGGCGAGGGCGGCGCGCTGCTTACAGACGACGATACAATTTACGAACGCGCGCTGATCTACCACGACGCCAGCGCCATTGCCTTTTTCGGCGACCAGCTCAAAGACGTGACCGAACCGCAGTTCTGCGGCACGGAATTCCGCACGAACGAGGTCGCCGCGGCGATATTGCATCAGCAGTTCTTAAAGCTGGACGGCATTCTTGCCGACCTGCGCAAAAACAAAGCGCTGCTTGCGCAGGCCGCTGCGCCGTATTACAGGATCGGTCCCTCTAACGATATCGGGGGCGACTGCGGCGTTACGCTGCCCATCGTGCTGGAAAGCGAGGAAAAGGGGAG
>JAFSXY010000019.1 GCA_017443805.1 Clostridia bacterium
CGCCGCTTCGCTTTTCGCTTGCCGCGCTCTGTATTTCGTCCCTCTGCCCGGGTCCCTTCTCCGCCCACCGGGCGCGGGCCCCGGCAGACCCCTCCTTCAGAATCGGAATCCGGCGTTCCCAACTGCGCCACGGACGGAAATGCGATAATCGTATTCTACACCAAAATAAAATAAGAGTCAATAAGAAAGATAAATAATTTTTTAAAACCGCCTTTTCCGATTGAAAAATACGTCTTTGTATGATACTATAGGAAAAGAATAAAGGGGGCTTCTGCTTTTGAGCATTTTCTACGACAGCTACATTCGCTCCTACTGCCTGGACAGGGAGCGGGATCGGGTATTTTTTGATATCGTGGGCGATTTGTACGATTCGCCGCAGGTACAGGGACAGCAGATCTACCGTCAGCATTCCAGCATCAACCGGCTGGACCATGTACGCAGCGTAACGTATCTTTCCTTTACGCTTGCCGAAAAACTGGGGTTGGACGCGCGTGCTGCCGCGCGGGGAGCCATGCTGCACGACCTTGTGTATTACGACTGGCACGACAAAGCGCGTTGGCACCGGCCGCACGGCTTCAAGCATCCGCGCTTTGCCCTGAAAAACGCAAAAGCGCTGAACACCGAGATCACGCCGAAGGAAGAAAACATTATTCTGCGGCACATGTGGCCGTTGACCGTGATCCCGCCGAAATACGCAGAGGGCTGGGTGGTTACGATCGCAGACAAATACTGCGCCACGCGCGAAATGCTGCGTGCGGAGCATCCCCGTTTTCAGCGGGATTTTACCGTGCGCAAGCGCAAATACGAGAATATGCGCCCGTAAAACAAAGGAAAGGACGTCCCATAGGACGCAAATCCGACATGGTTCAAAAAGTTTTATACTACGTGCTGATGTTTTTTATATTCAGTTCTATCGGCTGGACAGTGGAATGTACCTACCGTTCGCTGGGAGAGCGGCGCATCATCAATTCCGGTTTTTTATACGGCCCGCTGTGCCCCATTTACGGCACCGGCGCGCTGGTTTTTGACGTGTGCCTCACGCCGCTGAAAGCGCACTGGTGGGCAGTATTGCTGCTGGGCATCGTTTTGGCGGACGGTGTGGAATATCTGACCAGCTTATTGATGGAAAAGCTCTTCCACGCACGCTGGTGGGACTACTCCCACGAGTTTTTGAATATCCAGGGCCGCATCTGCTTTAAGCACACCTGTTATTGGGCGCTGTTCTCTGTGCTGTACGTCTATTTTATCAGCCCCGTTTATTCTTATATTATCAGTTTTGTACCGGAAAACGTCCGGCATATCGCGCTGTACGTGATCCTCGCCGTTTTTTCGGTGGATCTGATCTTGACTGTCAGCGCAGCCATCGGCATTCAGAAATTCATGAGCAAGCTGGAAGCGCTGCGACTGAACGTCAACATGGCGATGGAGGTGGTCAAGCTGACCGCCGAAAGCTTAAAGGACGAAGCGGAGCTCCGCTACCGCGAGCTGGCGGAAACCGCGGCTGCGAACAGCGAAAAGGTGGAAGAATGGCGCAACGACGTCAGCGAACGGCTTGTTTCCCTGCGCAAACAGCTGGAGGAAATGACCGCCCGGCCGCTCTCCAAGAATTCCAACCGCATTATCCAACGCCTGTTTTCCAATTCTCCCGCCATGCGCAACGTTGCACAAAAGAGCGTACATTCGCTGGAGGAGGACTGGAAGGACGTCAACAAAAACTGGGACGAAAAAGAACACGAATAAAAAAGAGGTTCGCCTCTTTTTTTTTATTTTTCAAAAGAAAAGATCCGTCGTTTCATCCCGTCAATATCCAGTATCCCGTAGGCAAAGCCCTTGCGCACCAGCTCGTCCGGTACAAACTGATCGTATTTTTCAAATTCCGGCACTTCGTTGGGGTATACAAGCTCCATGGGATCGAAGTCCTTTTCGGCCTCTTCGCGCAGAACACGGAAAAAGGTCTCTTCATCCGCTTTCATATTGAACTGGATGAAATACGGCCGAAAGCTGTCGATGGCCTTGATCCCGAGCCGCGCGCCGCACTTGATTTTCAATAGGCGCTCCATGGCGAAAAAGGCGTAGGTTCCCAACCACGGGAAGAAACAGTACATGTTTCCGCCGAGATTGACAAGCGGTTTTTCAGCCACGCCGGAAACGGCGGCCGCCTTGCGTGCGTTTGCAAGACGCGCGCAGGCGTTGGACATCAGATAGGGATAGGCTGCATCCTCACGCAGCACCCGCCGCATCCGTTCCAGAATTTTTGTATTGATATCGCCGGGACATTCGCCGAAATAGGCGGGCACCTTGCCTTTAACAGGTTCGCAGTACACCAGATGCTTTTTTCTGTCGACCTCGTCTACCAGCCAGACGTGCCCCGCAATGGCGATCTTTTCACCGGCGGGCGGCGGCATGATGACGGTGCCCAGCTCCTCCGAGCCGCAGCGGACCGTATATTCCTCATCCTCCCGGAAAACGGCGTAGAACTTAAAGGAATTGACCACCCGCTCCCCTGCGAGTCCTACGATCAGCCCGCCGGTCTCCGTTTGCTGGATATGGTCGATGGAAATCAGGTGCCGCAGCAAAATCTTAAAGTCCTGCGTCGTGATCCGGTGAAAGACATTCAGCGTCAACACGCGGGACGCAAGCGCAGCGGGGCTTAATTCCCCGCAGGACGCAAGTGTGGACATGGTCTGATGGTATAAAAGGCTGAACGGCAGCCGGTCGAGCTTGGGCGGTTCCACCCAGCGTTCTTCACGGTACAGCTGCACAAGCGCCACGCCCTGCAGTAATTTCCACGGGACGGTGGTGGGCAGCAGCGCGCGGGGTTGGGGCTGTTCCTCCCGCATGACAAACCACATCTCCGGCGGCTGATCGCGTCTGCCGGTCCGGCCCATACGCTGCAGGAAAGAGGAAACCGTATACGGCGCGTCGATCTGGAAAGCGCGTTCCAGCCTGCCGATATCGATGCCAAGCTCCAGAGTTGCGGTTGTAACCGTGGTTTGAAGCTGGGCTTCGTCCTTCATCACTTCCTCCGCCGTGATCCGGTAAGCGGCAGAAAGGTTGCCGTGATGGATGAGAAAACGGTCCGGCTCGTGCCGCGCCTCGCAATAAGAACGCAGCGTGGTGGTCACCGCCTCGCACTCCTCGCGGGAGTTTACAAACACCAGGCACTTTTTGCCCCTTGTATGCTCAAAAATATAGCCCATACCCGGATCGGCCGCCTCGGGCGCAAAGTCCGTTTTGCTATCCAAAGGCTCCGGCGCGTCGGCTGCGGCCTCCTTGTTTTCCGCCTGCGGCCCCTGCACATAAAAATGCTCCATGCTCAGCCGCCATTTGATCCCTTTTTCCTCAATTTTGGGAATGACTGTTTCTCTGCCGGTACCTGCTGACAAAAAACGGCCCGCGGCTTCCGGATCTCCGATGGTTGCGGACAGGCCGATCCTGCGAGGATTGACGCCGGCGGCCTTGGACAGCCGTTCGATCAGGCACATAGTCTGCCCGCCGCGGTCGGCGCGCATGAGCGAATGGATCTCGTCCACCACCACAAAGCGCAAATCGCCGAACAGGCTTGAAACAGCCGCGTGCTTGTGCAGCAGCAGCGCTTCCAGCGATTCCGGCGTGATCTGTAATATGCCGGACGGATGTTTGAGCAGCTTATTTTTATGGCTCTGCGCCACGTCGCCGTGCCAGTGCCAAACCGGGATATCCGCCTCCAGGCATAAATCGTTCAAACGCTGAAACTGGTCGTTGATCAACGCTTTCAACGGCCCGATATACAATGCGCCGACGCTTGCGGGCATATCCTCGGAAAAAAGCGTCAAGATCGGGAAAAAAGCCGCTTCGGTTTTGCCGGACGCGGTGGACGCCGTTAAAAGCACGTTTTCATCCGTATTGAAAATAGCGTCTCCCGCCGCGACCTGGATCCCGCGCAGCGTCTCCCAGCCGTTGCGGTAAATAAAATCCTGTATAAACGGCGCATACCTGTTAAAAATATCCATATTCCACCCCGTTACAGCTCAAACTCGGCAAACTGTTCCGCCTTCTCGTCCTCACCGGGCGCAAACGACGGCGTAAAGGTAAACCGGTCCGAATGCAGCAGCGCCTCGGACGAAAGGCCCGGGTTCTGCATCAGAATATCCAAAAGCTCAATAAAATCACGGATCACTTCCCGCGGCGTGATGTTTTTTTCGGCGCCGATCCGCCCGAACTCGATTTTTATGAAATCCACAAGCTCCGTCTGCGAAAGCGAGGGCGCATAGCCGAACAGCGCGGCGTGGATATCCCGCAGCTTTTCGGTAAGGACCAGCAGCTCTTCATAAGTAAGCGGTTCCAGCCGGATCACCGGAGAAAGCATATCGCGGTAGGCTTCCCCGCCGAATTTGCCGGCGGACAGGCGGCTGCGCAGCGCTTCGTAGCTGTAAACGCCGCGGCGCGGATCCTCAATGCACTGCGGCGTGCCGCACATGATAATCCCGAGATACCTTGCCTTTCCCTGCAGCGTATCGTTATACATCGTAAGGATCTTTTCGTAGTTGTTGTTGCGGGTGATGCTGTTGGGGATCTTATAAACGTTTACCAGCTCGTCGATCAGCACCAGAAAGCCCGCGTATCCCGCCATTTTGAAAAAAGCTGAAAACAGTTTGATATACTCGTACCAGTCGTCGTCCGTAATAATGACGTGTACGCCGAGCTCCGCTTTCGCCTCGGTTTTTGTGGCGTATTCGCCCCGGAACCACTTGATCACACGCGCCTTGGTATCGGCGTCGTCCGAAAGACTTGCGCGGTAATAGAGCGTTAACAAGCGCGCAAAATCAAATCCGTGGACCATCTCGCTGAGCGCCCCGACGACCGCAAGGATTTTTTGTTCCACCTGTTTTGCAAAAGCCGGGTCCGCCGGTTCCAGCCCCGTTTCGGCGGCGACCTGCGTCTGCACGGCGCTTAGCCACCGGTCCAGCACCAGAGTCAGCGCGCCGCCCTCCGGCCGCGTTTTGGTCGCGAGGTTGCCGATCAGCTCCTTATACGTGGCAAGACCCTGCCCCTTGTTGCCCTGCAAACGGCGCTCCGGAGAAAGATCGGCGTCCGCCACCACAAAGTTTTTATCCATCACGTAGTTGCGGATCGTCTGGAGCAGAAAGCTCTTGCCCGCGCCGTATTTACCCATGATAAAACGGAAGGCGGCGCCCCCGTCGGCGATCACGGCGACGTCGTGTAAAAGCGCGCCGATCTCGGTCTCACGCCCGACGGTGATATACGGCAGGCCGATGCGCGGTACCACGCCTCCCTTTAATGAATTGATGATCGCCGAAGCGATCCTGGGCGGGATCTTCATACCAAAAACCTCTCTTTCAGCGCGTCCAGATAATAAGGCTCGATCTGCGGAACGTCCGCATCAAATATGATCACGTTATCCATAAACGTTTCAAAAAGCTTTTCGTTGACCGACTCCGCCGCCACGGAGAGCAAAAGGCCCTCTTTGCGCAAGGCGGGCACGGGATCTTCGTTTCGCAGAAGCGCGGTCAAAAACGCCGCTTCCGGCTGCGTCAGCAGTGAAAAACCGTCATGCTCCGGCTCTTCCGCCGGTAAAGCCTGCAAAGCGGCCGGTCCGAACGTTTTTGAAAGATCCACACCCGGCGCCGTATCTTCCGCGGTCGCAAGCTCCTCTTGCGTAAGCAGTTTCTCGCAGGTCTCGTCCGCAGCCGAACGGATCGCGTCCAGCGCGGAAAGATCGATTTCCACCCGCCTTGCTTCAGCTGCCTGTTTTTCCGCAAGAAATGCGTCGATCTCCTTTTTTGCCACGGACAAAAACTGTTTGGTGCAGTCGGCGGACTTCGTCTCGTACGCATAACCGACCGCCGTGCGCATCAGCGCGTCGATACTGCGCAAAAAGGCGCCGAGCGCTGTGCTTTTCCCCATGCCGCCGGCAAACCGGTAACAGGTCCAGCGTCCGCCAAAGCAGGCGTAGCTGTAAAACCGTCCGATCTCATAGCGCCTGTTCTCATGGCGCTTTCTGTCGTAAAACACGGCGGAAGCGAACATGATACAGGTCTGCGCGCGCAGACGGCCGAACAGAGCTTCGCAGTAGGACGTTTTGCGATGGGCGGCAAAATACCTGCCCATTGTTCGGTAGACCCTGCATGCGACCGCGCGGACGTCGTCCGGATATTCCCTGTAAAAGCGGGAGTTTTCCGCCCTGAATGTGGAAAGCGACGTTATCGCCTCAAACAGGCTTTCGTCGTCAAAATCCTCAAAATGCATCAGACGGTATAAAAACGTGTCAAAGGTGAGATCCACCGTCTGCGCCAGATACTCCCGCGGCAGGTTATAATAGATGACCATGTCCCGCAGCCAGGGTTTAACGTACCGGTCAAGCGTCGGTTCCAAACTGCGGTAAGCGTGATAAAAGTCCGAAAGCTTTATAAACGCGTCCTCGGCGTCCTTACAGCCGATCAGGTTCAAAAGCTCATAAATGTAAACGTAGGCATAGGGCGTCGCGCCGCGCAGGATCTCGCCGCGGCGGACGGCGGCGCGCCAGGTAAAATACCCGCGCAGCTGGCTGTACGACATACTGCGGTAGGTGGGGTAAAAGCTGACAAAATCGCCGTCATACGGGCTATCGTCGGTAAAGTGCTCCATAAAGCGGCCCTGTTCATAAAAAATGACGGCCTCGGTGGCTGCGGAGCTTGCAAGCGTGACCCCGAGCTTGCGCATCAGGCGGTATTCGGGGGGATCGCCGCCGGTCAATGCGGACGCGACGCGTACGATGGGGACGTCGCGGTACACAGTCTCCCGCAGACTTTTCGCGCCGCCTGCGCGCATGCCGGCGTTCAGGTCCTCCACCAGCTTTGTAATATCCGTACCGTCGCCCCCTCTCTTTTGCTGTCCTTTTATTGTATCACGGGAACATCTGTTTTGCAATAGGTTTTGGAACATTTGTTCGTACATCATAAAAATTTCTTGCTATTTCCGCGCGGGAATGGTAAAATATAAAAAAAG
>JAFSXY010000156.1 GCA_017443805.1 Clostridia bacterium
AGGATCGGCTTTATTTCGCCGGTCAGCAAAAAATTCTGCAACGACTGCAGCCGCATCCGCCTGCTTTCGGACGGGCGCGTCAAGCCCTGTCTGGGACAGAAGGAAACGGTCGATCTGCGCCCGTTTCTGGACGATCCGGAAAAACTGTACGCGCAGGTTTGCGACTGTATCTATCATAAGCCCGCCGGCCATCATTTTGAAAAGGCACAGGGCCTGAGTCCCATGAACCAGATCGGAGGATAATAAAATGTCGGGCAAAGTATTATCGGTCAATATCAGTGAAAAAAAAGGAACGCCGAAAAAACAGGTAAATCCCGGCGTTCTGATCGAAGATTTCGGGCTGGAGGGCGACGCGCACGCGGGCAAGTGGCGCCGGCAGGTCAGCCTTCTGGCGGCCGAAAGTATCGAAAAGGCGAAAAACGGCCCCACGAACGGCCTGTGCCACGGCGTTTTCGCGGAAAATATCACCACCGAAGGCATCGAGCTTTACACCCTTCCCGTGGGGACGCGCCTGCAGGTCGGCGACTGTATTCTGGAATTAAGCCAGATCGGCAAGGAATGTCACGAAGGCTGCGCCGTCAGCAAGCTGGTCGGGCAGTGCGTCATGCCCCGCGAGGGCGTTTTTGCCGTTGTTATCAAGGGCGGAAAAGTCTATGCCGGCGATCCGATCACGGTTTTGCCGGACAGAATCTGATTACTGAAATAAAAAAGCTCGGAGGAACAGAAAAATGACAATGCTTTCTGGATTTTTTGTAAAGTTTCTGGCCATGCTGGTCAGCGCATTCTATCTGATCGGCGCGCCTGCGGCCGTTGCGGACGGCGAAACGCTGACGCCGCCCGACGACTGCAATCTTTCGTTCCACGTCATATCGGACGTCCATATGGAAACGAACAACCTGTACCGTAAAAATATTTACGTCCGCTGCCTGCGGAATATGCAGCGCTACGCGCCGGACGCGGACGCCCTTATCATGACGGGCGACAACGTGATGAACGGCCAGGCGCTGGAAAACGCCATTCTTTACGGTCTGACCGCGCGTTTGTCGCCGGCAAAAATCCTGCTGCCCGTCTGCGGCAACCACGATACGGGGAATTTAAGCGGACGCTTCGACGAGACCTACGCGCGCTACGTACGGTACGTCAATGTTTTCAGCGGTCTGCCCGCTGTTGATAAAAACTATTATTCAGCCGAGATCAACGGGTATACCTTCCTCTCGCTTGCGTCCGAGGCGGATACGGATTTCCTCGGGTATATGTCAGATACGCAGTATCAGTGGTTTGCTTCTTCGCTTGCCGCTGCCGCCGAAGACGGCAAGCCTGTTTTCGTGCTTTCCCATTATCCGCTTTCCTGGTGGAACGTCGGCGAGGCGGATACCGAAAGCCTGGTGGATACCGTCAAACAGTACCGGAACGTCTATATCCTCTGCGGCCATCTGCACCCCAATTATGTGATCGAAACGCAGCGCGAGGAAAGCGTGTGGGAGTTCTGTCTGCCGCGTCTGACCGAGTGCGACGAGGACACCGGCGAGACGTACGGCGGTACGGGCGTCGGCATGAGCTTTTCGGTGACGGATACCGCGGTCGTCATCCGGACCGTCAATTTCTACACAGGCAGGATCCTTTCCGAGCGGACGGAGCCGATCGTATAACATCGCATAACAAGAAAGCGGCTGCGCCGTCATATACGCAAAAAAATCTGTCCGACGCGTCGGACAGATTTTTTGAATTTTACGGATGATCGCTGGGTCTCATTTTTTGCCGTATTGAATGGTTTCAGCGCTTTAACACGTTCGTGTATAAATCGTAAAGGATCTCACGAAGGCTTGCAAAAAAGGTTTTAATCTGTTGGAAAACGTGCTGGAAAACACTGCTGGTTCTTTCTGCAGCCGATCCGCCGTCAACAATGATTTTTCCGTAAATGGTAACATAACCGGATTTTTTTTCGGTTTTAGTTACCGTAATGCCTTTTCCTGTGTCGATTTTAAGATTGAGGTTATCCGGATCATCAAAAATGCTGTTAATGGTATTTTCTGGGGAAATCAATAAATCGAAATAATAAACCTGACCTTCCTCAAATGTTCCCTGCAACGATTGGATGCGAAGATAATCGTAATCAATACTTGCACGAACGGATAATTTTTCAGAGCTGCTTTCTTTGATCTTTTCTTCAAATCCGTATTTATCCAAACCGGCAACGTCGCTCGGGATATAAACATGGACTGTTTCTCGCGCAAACGCGGTAATCATGGCAA
>JAFSXY010000157.1 GCA_017443805.1 Clostridia bacterium
AAGATCATTTTTTCCACGGACGCCGCGCCGGGCGAGACCCGCGTTACGGCGGAAAGAAACTTTTTTTTGGTGGAGCCGTCGTGATCCTCCACGTCCACAACGATAAACAGATTGCCTCGGATATACAGCGCCACGCAGTCGTCGTCCTCATCGTCGGCGCCGGCGTTGATGATCCGGAGCTCCGTAAAGGTACACTCGTCGTACACCTCCACGCCGGAGCGGAAGCGCAGATTGGCGCTTTGCAGCGCCTCGGCCGTGGACAGCGGGAAATCGCAGGCGCGGCAGACTTCGTCCGCCTCCTCCCTGCCCACGTAACCGACCGTCAGGCGATCCGGATCGATCTTTGCAAGGCTCACTTCCCGGCATGCGTCTGAAAATTCAAAAAACATACCTACCCCTTAAAAATTCGAGCCGTTCCAGCCCCAGTGCTCGTAGCCCGTGTACTTTACGTACACCCTGTCCGGTGCGATCCCAAGCTCTTCACCCAGGATCCTGCACACTTCGCCGGTCATTTTTTCACTTGCGGCGGCCGAAACGCCCCCAAGCAGCTCCACGTCCACCATGGCGGCGTCGGCGCTGTTATCCCCGCGGAACCACAGCCTTCGGCCGTCCTCGATCCCGACCATCAGCCAGCTCTCCGTTTTGCCGGGAAAGCTCTCGATCGCCTTTCCGAATTTTGCTTTTAAGGCCGCGGCCTTGTTTGCGTCCACCTGCGCGGTGGTCGTCAGTTTGATATACGGCATCGATCAAACTCCTTTTTTTATTATTCTTTCTTCCTTATTATATTGCCCCGCAGAAGAAATAGCAAGCGTAAAATTTCAAGTTGACACTGATTTTAACCTATGATAATATAAAGGATAACAAAAAAAATATAAGGAATAAAGACTATGGCTTTTTTCTACGAGGAACCGTCCCATACCTTCAGCGAATACCTGCTTGTGCCGGGCTACACTTCGCCTGACTGCATCCCCGCGAACGTTTCGTTAAAAACGCCGCTGGTCAAATTCAAAAAAGGAGAAGCGCCTGCCATTTCGCTTAACATCCCCATGGTTTCGGCGATCATGCAGTCCGTTTCCAACGATACCCTGGCCATCGCGCTTGCCAAGGAGGGCGGCATGTCCTTCATTTACGGCTCGCAGTCCATAGAAAACGAAGCAAAAATGGTGGCGCGCGTCAAGAGCTACAAGGCGGGCTTCGTGGTCAGCGCTTCCAACTTAACGCCGGACAACACGCTGGCGGACGTTTTGGCGTTAAAGGAGAAAAACGGTTTTTCAACCATCGCCGTCACCGCCGACGGCACGTCAAACGGCAAGCTTTTGGGCATCGTGACCAGCCGCGATTACCGCGTGAGCCGCATGTCGCCGGACGAAAAGGTGCGCACCTTTATGACGCCGCGGGAAAAGCTGATCACGGCGCCCGCCGGCACCACGCTGAAGGAAGCCAACGATATTATCTGGGACAACAAATTAAACTCCCTGCCCATTGTGGACGAAAACGATCATTTGATGTACTTCGTGTTCCGTAAGGACTACGATTCGCATAAAGAAAACCCCAACGAGATGCTGGACGGCGAAAAACGCCTGATGACGGGCGCGGGCATCAACACCCGCGACTACGCCGAACGCGTGCCCGCCCTTGTAAACGCCGGCGCGGACGTACTGTGTATCGACTCCTCCGAGGGCTATTCCTGCTGGCAGAAGAACACCATCGATTTCATCCGCAGTCGCTACGGCGATACGGTCAAGGTGGGCGCCGGCAACGTCGTGGACCGCGACGGCTTCCTGTTTTTGGCCGAGGCGGGCGCAGACTTTGTGAAAGTGGGCATCGGCGGCGGCTCCATCTGCATCACGCGCGAGACCAAGGGCATCGGCAGAGGCCAGGCGACGGCGCTGATCGACGTGGTAAACGCCCGGAACGAATATTACGAAAAAACCGGGATCTACGTGCCGGTCTGCTCCGACGGCGGCATCGTCCACGATTACCATTTGACGCTCGCCCTTGCCATGGGCGCGGATTTCATGATGCTGGGCCGGTACTTCGCGCGCTTTGACGAAAGCCCCACCGAAAAGCTGATGGTCAACGGCGCGTACGTAAAAGAATACTGGGGCGAGGGCTCCAACCGCGCCAGAAACTGGCAGCGCTACGATCTGGGCGGCAACACGAAGCTGGGCTTTGAAGAGGGCGTGGACTCCTACGTGACCTACGCCGGCAGCCTGCACGACAACGTGGAGGCAAGTTTATACAAGGTGCGCTCCACCATGTGCAACTGCGGCGTGTTAAACATCCCGGACCTGCATGAAAAAGCCAAGCTGACGCTGGTATCCAGCGTCAGCATCGTGGAGGGCGGCTACCATGACGTCACCCTGCGCTCCACCCCCGGCGGCGGGAAGTAATTCCGCCTGGGATCGATCCCGGCGGAAAATGAAGTACGCCTGACGGCGTATGAAGTTCCGCCCTGCGGCGAAATGAAGTTTTGCTGCGCAAAATGAAGTATTTTGTCTGCGACAAAATATTTCGGAAAACGCTGCGCGTTTTGATTTTATTCTTTTAGAAAGGAAAATGCAAAATGAGTCGATTTGATGAGGCAAAAAGCATTTACGCATCATACGGCGTTGACGCCGAAAAAGCGCTTGCTGCCATGGAGGACGTCACGGTTTCCGTGCACTGCTGGCAGGGCGACGACGTAACGGGCTTTGACACGGCCGACGCGCTCTCCGGCGGCATCCAGGCCACGGGAAACTATCCCGGCAAGGCGAGAACGCCCGCCGAGCTGATGGCGGACCTGGACAAGGCGTTTTCGCTGATCCCCGGCAAAGTGAAGCTGAACCTGCACGCGTGCTATGCGATCTTTGACAGCGACCGCGCCGACCGGGACGCCATTAAGCCCGCGCATTTCAAACCCTGGGTGGACTACGCCAAGGCGCGCGGGATCGGCGTCGATTTCAACCCCACGTTCTTTTCGCACCCCATGGTGAAGGATAATTTAACGCTCTCCTCTCCCGACGAGGCGGTACGCAGCTTCTGGGTGCGGCACGGGATCGCCTGCCTGAAGATCTCCGAGTACTTTGCTGCGGAGACGGGCGTGCCGTGCGTGATGAACATCTGGATCCCCGACGGCTATAAAGACATTCCGGCGGACCGCATGGGCCCCCGCGCAAGATTTAAGAAGAGCCTGGACGAGATCCTTTGTACGCCCTACGACAAAACGAAGGTCTACGTTACGCTTGAAAGCAAGGTCTTCGGCATCGGGCTGGAAAGCTACACGGTGGGCAGCGCGGAATTCTGCCTTTCCTATTCGACAAAAGCGGGCGTTACGCCCCTGATGGACAACGGCCACTACCACCCCACCGAGGTGGTCAGCGACAAGATCTCCTCTTTGCTGCTCTTTAACGACCGCATAGCCCTGCACGTCACGCGCCCCGTGCGCTGGGACTCCGACCACGTGGTGCTCTTTGACGACGAAACAAAAGAGATCGCCAAAGAGATCGTCCGCAATAACGCACTGTCCCGCGTTTTTATCGCCACCGATTACTTCGACGCGAGCATCAACCGCATCTCCGCCTGGGTAACGGGCGTCCGAAACGTCAAAAAAGCCCTGCTTTTCGCTCTGCTGCAGCCGAATGAAAAACTGCGTGCCCTGCAGGAAGAAGGCCGTATGACCGAATTGATGGCCCTGCAGGAGGACTTAAAGACCGCGCCCTTCGGCGATATCTGGCATGAATATCTCAGCCGGTCGCAGACGCCCGCCGATTACATCGGCGCAGTGAAAGAATACGAAGAAAAGGTATTGGTAAACAGAACATGAAAGACATTTTTACGGCTCCCTTTTTAGAGGAAATGAAACGCACCACCGCCAATATGTACCGTCTGGGCTACGACGAGCGCAACGGCGGCAACATCAGCTGGATGCTGGATGAAGCTGAGGTCGGCGAATATCTGGACCTTACCAACGTGCTCCGCACCATTCCCACGGGCTTTGACGCCTCCGCCCTGACCGGTAAGATCTTTATCGTCACCGGCACGGGCAAGTATTTCAAAAACGTGGAGACCGATCCCGAAACGAACCTCGGGATCATCCGCATCGCAAAGGACGGCGTCACCGCGGAGCTGCTTTGGGGCTACAAGGACGGCGGCAGCTTTACAAGCGAGCTGCCCGCGCACCTGATGAGCCACATCGCGCGGCAGTCGGCGGACCCCGGCAACCGCATCATCATGCACTGCCATCCCGACTACACCCTCTCCTTAACCGGCGTGCACGAAATGACGGAACGCGCCGTCACCCGTACATTGTGGAAGGTGATGACCGAGAGCATCGTCGTCTTCCCCGAGGGCGTGGGCGTGCTGCCGTGGATGGTCTGCGGCACCAACGAGATCGGCGAGGCGACCGCCGAAAAGATGAAGGATTTCCGTTTGGTGATCTGGACGCTGCACGGCATTTACGGCTGCGGCAAGACCATGGACGAGGCCTTCGGCCTGATCGAGACCGTGGAAAAAGCGGCAAAAATGTACCTGCTCGGCGCCGCGCTCCCGCGGATCAACGAGATCACGGACGACCAGCTCCGCGCCGTCGCCGCACGTTTTAACCTCAATTACAGAAAAGAGTTTCTGGACTGAGTTGACAAACAAAAAAAAACGGATATAATAAAGGTAGGACGAATTTGTCCTACCTTTAATTTTTGGAGAGATAAAATGCTGATCGATACAAACACCATGTTTTCCATGACGCAGGCAAACCGGAATTTTTCTGCCGTCACACGCACCGTTGACAAAACCGGAGAAGCGGTGATCTTAAAAAACAACAAACCGAAATATCTCGTTCTGGATATGGAACAGGCGGATTATTATCTGGACCTGACTGAGGACGAAAAAATCGATATCGTTGCGCACAGAATCCTGCAAAAATATCTTCCCGCATTTAAGGAGTTGGCTAAATGATCGCTTTCAGCAAAGAAAAAGTCCTGCTCCTGCACCAGCTCATGGCACAGGCCACCGGCGGAACAGTCGGCGTGCGGGATGAAGCGCTGCTGGAATCCGCCATTACGAATATCTATGCAACGTTTGACGGGGCAGAGCTTTATCCCACAAAAGAAGAAAAAGCCGCGCAGCTCGGCTTTTCACTGATCTCAAACCATGCTTTTATTGACGGGAATAAACGGATCGGCATGTATATCATGCTCTCGTTCCTTGAACTGAACGGCATAAAAATCGAAGCGTCGAACGAGGACGTTTACCGGCTCGGCATGGACGTCGCAAACGGCCTGGCAGACAGCGACGCCATACTGAAGTGGATCAACGACCATAAGATACGCAGCTAAAAAAGACAGGGGATTCCCTGTCTTTTCTAAATGTTAGGTGTTGGGTACAACGGGAAGGTTTTGCTCGGAATGAAAACACCGATCTCCCGTCCGGAAGGACGGATATCGCATTGCCTTTAGGGACGATTACCAATCGTCCGCGATGCAGAAAGGTGAAGAAATCGCAGGTTCTTTATGCGACGATGACATTTTTTGTTACCCTCGGTAGCACGGCACCTCAGTGCCGTCCCAGAAATTCAAACTATCTTCAAATACCCACGCGGTCGGCTGAAAGATCTTTTATCCGGGGAACGGCACTGCGTTTTATTATGTGTTTTATGAAAATAACAGGTGCGCCGCATAAAAGCGGTGCACCCGTTTTACTTTGTACTGCGCGGACTTTTCATAGAGAACCGGGATTCTCCATAAAAAGAACAGCTGATGTGTTTTTGTAAATCTAACCGTATATTTACAGCACGATCCGTTCCAGATTGTCAAGCGTGGATTTCTCTTCTCCGGCCTCGATGCGCTTGATAAAATCGTAGATCTGGCGGTTGACGGGCGTGGGCACGCCGGTTTTTTCGCCGTTTTTCACAATGTAGCCGTTAAAGATATCGATCTCGGTTTTCTCACCGCGGTCCAGCGACTGCAAAGTGGACGGGCGCACGTCGCCGAAGCGCTTGCCCACGACGCTGACCAGCGCGCAGCAGATATTCTTGAACCAGTCCGCCTCGCTGAGC
>JAFSXY010000158.1 GCA_017443805.1 Clostridia bacterium
CCGGCAAACCTGGTCATGGTGACAGGAGACGATCCCGTACAGGCGGTATACAACCTGAAGGATTATATCGTACACACCCACGCCAAAGACGGCGTCAAGCTGTACGACCGCGATCCCGAGCTGATCTACGGCGTAAAGGAGGATAACGCGCTTGTCACCGCGCCGAGCTTTGAGGAGGTCCCGCTGGGACAGGGCAGCGTGCCGTTCGGACCTTATCTGGCCGCATTGGAAGAGATCGGCTACCGCGGCTTTCTTACCATTGAAAGGGAAGTCGGCGACGATCCCGCGCGGGATATCGGCACGGCGATAAGCTTTCTGCGCGAGCGCATGCGCGCATAACTCTTATAATCATAAAAACACCCCCTACTTGATGCTTATATAAGCGTCAAGCCGGGGGCTCTTTCTTTGTTCGGGGGTTAAGATCCGCCGTTATGCAGCAGCGAATAAGCTTCCGAATAGGAAAATAAACGCTGCAGATATGTAAAAGCTTTGCCCTTGGCCGGGCTGTAGCAAACCGTAACGCCGCAGAGAAAACCCTCTTCGTTCGGTTCCGGCGTATCGAAGACAGTCAGCGCGGAGCCGTTTGGCAGCCTGATCTCCAGGTGCTGCACATTCGGCGTCTGCTTTTTCGGCTGGCCGAGGCCGCAGTCTGTCAACCGGACAAGCAGGCGGCTGACGGCGTCGGGAGATATCTGTGTTTCACGCCCGTCCTCGGAAAGCAGGATGACCCCATTATGTCTTGCAAACACAAGGTCCTTGGAGAACGCCTGCACAAACTGATGATACCGAAAGCTTGCATTCAGCGCCAAATACATGGGCGGCGTCGCAGCGGCCACAAGCAAAACGGCGATCAGCAGGATTATTACAAGCAGCCGGTCCCGCAGGGGCTTTGCGTCTGTGATTACTTTGTCATACATTTTTCCTCCCGCAAAAGCCGCGGCTTTATAAAGAATATCTCGCTCTTTCGCCGCCGATATATTTGGGACGCGTCCGCGCGCAGACGATCGGCGCTTCTCCTATGGTTTTCAGGCTGACGCGCACCGGGACGGCAACGTCCTTTAAGTGCATGCCGATCAGCGTCAGACCGATATCGATCCCGGCGTCGGCGCGGATATGCTCCACGGCTACGGGGTCAGAAAACCTGCGCCAGGCGGTCGTCGCAAAGGAACCTCCGCCGTGCTCCCACGGTACGACGCTTACAATTTCAAAGCCGAATTTTTCGGCGGCGGCGCGCTCCGTGATCAGCGCGCGGTTCAGATGCTCGCAGCACTGCGCCGCCAGAAAGATCCCGCGCGCCTGCAGCAGGGGATAAATGCCGTCAAACACCGCCTCGGCGGCCTCTACGGAATTGCCCTTTCCGATCACGTTTCCCACGATCTCACTGGAAGAGCATCCCACAACGAAAAGTGAACCGGGCGCAAGAGAAGCCTTTTCCAGCAGCTCTCCGACTGCGGTTTCGGCCTGCTTTTGAACGTTCTGCATCATCGGTGATCCCTCTTTTTTACAAATTGCATCTTTTTTACCGCCGGAATTTTACAAAGCGCATGGTACAGCACTGCGCCGGCGACCAGTCCCACGCCGCCCTGCACGGCGTTTGCGGGAATGCTGCCCGCCGCGGCAAGGCCGAAGCGGAGCACGGTGCTCTCATACAAAAAGTAGCCCAGCACCATCAACACTTCCCCCGCAAGGCCGGCAATCACGGCGGCAAGCTTTGTTTTTTGATACAAAAGACGCATACATACGGCGGCAGTCACCGCGCACAGCGCCTTGATCACGGCTGTCCCCGGCGCATAGACCGCATAACCCAGCAATAGGTCCGCAAGCGCGGAGCCCACGCCGGCAGCAACGGCGCCGTAGGCAGGCCCTAAAAAAAACGCGCCGAGCAGCACCATGCCGTCGCCCAGATTTACGTACCCCTGCGTCGCCGGTATGGGAATATGGACCGCAAGAGTGGCAACGCCGGTCATGGCCGCGAACAACGCGGTCATGACCAGCCGTACTATCCGATCGTTTTTCATAAAACACCTTCTGCGCGCTTTTCCGTGTGAATGTATAAAGCGCGCTGCAGCAAAAATCTTTTTTACGGATGCGCCGTACCCGTCTGCCGGCGGCGCATCACGTCGATGGCGGTCAGCCTGTCGGCATTCAGCTTGATATTGGTTTCGCCGTAAATGGTCGTCTGCAGATACTGCGCCGCGGCGGGGTAATCCACGATCCAGACCCATGCGTTTCCGAGATAGTCCATCCGGAAATCCGGCGCGGGCATTGTTAAGGATACCGTTTCATACTCGTACCAGCGGTTCACCAGCGCCTTGGTGCCGAGGCTGATGATCTTTCCGGCGCTGCAGTCCGTTTTCACATACGGCATCAGCATGGAAACGACGTCTGTCAGCTGCGAAACACTCAGCTCCTTGCAGCGGTCGATCAGCGCGTTGATAAACTGCCGCTGCCGTCTGGTCCGGCTGACGTCGCCGTCCGAATCACAGTAACGGATCCGGCAGTACATCAGGGCCTGTTCGCCGTTGAGCTTCACATTGTCGCCCCAGGTACCGAGATTGCCCATCGCTTCGGCCTCGTACTGCTTCACGGGCACGCTGACGCCGCCGATGGCGTCCACGATCGCGCTGAAGGAAGAGAAGTTGACCGAAACGTAATGGTCGATCCGGATCTTATAGTCGTTTTCGATCGTCTGTACAAGGCATGCGGCGCCGCCGTTGCCGTAAGCCGCGTTGACCTTGGCGTAGGACGAGCCGTTTGGCGCCTGGATATAGGTATAGCTGTCCCGCATAAAGGATGTCAGGTAGATTTTCTTGGTATTGTCGTTGAGCGTGACCATCATGATCACGTCGGAGTTACCGCCTGTGGCGTCGATCCCCATCAAAAGGAAATTGATGACGTTTTCCTGATACATGATGGAATTTTCCGTGCTGTTGGTCGCCCAGTCTTTTAAGATAGAGGAAAGATCTGCGTCTCCCTGCATTTCGGAGATGATATCAAACGCCGATTTGTCCCCCGCGTTTTCCGTGGTAAACTCATCGTCCGGCACAACGTCGATAAATTCGGAAGGCACAGACGGATCGTCCTTGCTGAGATGAAACAGCACCTTGACCGTGATCAGCCCCGCGCAGATCAGCAGCAAGATAAAAATCAGGATACCGAGAATGATTTTAGGCAGCTTTGAGCTCTTTTTCTTTTGTTTGCGTTTGGTCGTTGTCGTTTTATACTCACTCATTTACTTCTTCCTCCGCCGAAAGTTTATTTTCTTCCGCGTTTTCTTCATTCTGTGTATCCTCTTCCGCGGCTTTTTTTGCGGTCGTAACGGCAATGATCGTATCCTCTTCGCCGAGTTTCATCAGCCGCACGCCCTTGGACGGCCTTGCGCACACGCGGATCTCCTCGGCCGAAAGCCGGATGATCACGCCGGAGGAGGAAATAAGGATCACGTCTTCGTCCGCATAGACCTTCTTTACGGCCGCCACGTCGCCGAAGGCTTCCGTACGGTAGTTCATGGAACCGTAGCCGCCGCGGGACTGGGCGCGGTAATCGCCGTAGACGCTTCTTCTGCCGGTGCCCTGTTCGCTGACCGTAAACAGCATGCCGCCGTCGTCTTCTCTGCCGATGACCTCCACGCCGACGACGCAGTCGTCCGCGCTCTTAAAGCTGATCGCCTTTACGCCGCGGGCGGTCCTGCCGATCACGCGCGCGTCCGTTTCACTAAAACGAATACCCAGGCCCTTCTTGGTCGCCACGTACAGATCGTCGTTTCCGGCGGTGAGCTTCACGTTCTCCAGCACGTCGCCCTCGTCCAGATTGATGGCGATAATTCCGTTTTTCCGGATATTGCGGAAATCGGAAAGCGCGGTCCGTTTGACAACGCCGTTTCTCGTGACCATACAAAGATAGGCGTTTTCCTCTTCCCTGGGAAGCATCAGCATGGCGCTGACCTTTTCGTCGGACTCAATGGGCAAAATATTCACAAGGTTCATCCCCTTGCTGGTCCGGCTGCCCTCCGGGATCTCATAGCCCTTTACGCGGTAGGCCTTGCCCTTGGTCGTAAAGAACATGATATAGCTGTGCGTGGAACAGGTGAACATCGTATCCACCACGTCTTCCTCGCGCGTGGTCAGGCCCAGCTTGCCGCGGCCGCCCTTGCGCTGGAGCTTGTATTCGTCGGCGGGGATGCGCTTGATATACCCCATGCGGGTCTTTGTAAAGACGCAGTCCTCTTCCGGTATCAGGTCCTCCATATCCACCTCGCCGGAAACGTTCATGATCTCGGTCCGCCTGGGATCGTTGAACTCTTCCTTGATTTGAAGCGCCTCCTGCTTTACGAGTTCCAGAATATTTTCGCGGGAGCTTAAGATATGCAGGAAATAAGCGATTTTTTCCTGCAGCTCCGCCATTTCGCTCTCCAGCTTTTCCCGTTCCATGCCGGTCAGCTGGCCCAGCCGCATCTGCACGATATGGTTCGCCTGCACCTCGTCAAAGCCGAAGCGCGCCATCAAGCGTTCCTTGCCGTCCGGAATGGATTTGGAGGACCGCAGAATATGGATGACCTCGTCGATATCGTCCAGCGCCCGGAGCAGCGCATCTAAAATATGCGCGCGGTCCTGCGCTTTTTTCAGGTCAAACTCCGTCCGCCTGCGCACAACGTTGCTCTGGTGGTCGATATAGTGCTCCAAAATCTGCTTTAGGGTCAGCACGCGCGGCACGCCGTCCACAAGCGCCAGCATGATGACGCCGAAGGTGGACTGCAGCTGCGTAAAGGCGTAAAGCTGGTTGAGTACCACCTGCGGGTTTGCTTCGCGCTTTAATTCGATCAGGATATTCATGCCCTCGCGGGAGGAATAATCGTTAACGTTGGAAAGCCCCTCGATCTTTTTATCCTTGTGCAGCTCCGCAATGCTCTCGATGAGCCGCGCCTTGTTGACCTGGTAGGGAAGCTCCGTCACGGAGATCTGATATCTGCCGTTTTTGGCCTCCTGGATCTCGCAGCGCGCGCGCACCGTGATCTTCGCTCTGCCCGTAGCATAGGCAGCGCGGATGCCGGCCTTGCCCATGATAATGCCGGCTGTGGGGAAGTCCGGACCCTTGATGTGCTCCATCAGATCTTCCATCGTGCAGTCGGGGTTGTCGATCACACAGCACATGCCGTCGATCAGCTCGCCGATGTTGTGCGGCGGGATATTCGTAGCCATACCCACGGCGATGCCCATGGACCCGTTTGCAAGAATATTCGGAAAACGGGAGGGCAGAACGGTGGGTTCTTTTAATCTGTCGTCATAGTTGCTCTGGAAATCCACCGTATCCTTGTCGATATCCGAGAGCATTTTTAAGGTGATCTTGCTCATACGGCTTTCGGTATACCGGTAAGCGGCCGGCGGGTCGCCGTCTATGGAGCCGAAGTTTCCGTGGCCGTCCACAAGCGTATAGCGCATGGAAAAGGTCTGCGCCAGACGCACCATGGCGTCGTAAACAGAAGCGTCGCCGTGCGGATGGTAACGGCCCAGAACAGAACCGACGGTATCCGCGCATTTACGGTATTCCTTGTCGGGCGCAAGCCCGTTTTCATACATGGTATATAAAATTCTTCTGTGCACGGGCTTTAAGCCGTCCCGGACGTCCGGCAGCGCGCGCTGGGTGATAACGGACATGGAGTAGTCCAAAAAGGACGTGCGCATTTTGCTGTTCAGGTCGACCTGGATCAGCGTACCCTGCGGCCGTTCTTCCGTTTCGGGCGTATCGCCGTTATAGATTTCGTTGTCCATCGCTTTGTTTCCCCCTTATGATATCAGACGTCCAGATTTTGTACGAACTTTGCGTTCTTTTCAATAAAATCCTTCCGCGGCTCCACCTTGTCTCCCATTAAAATGGAGAAGGTCTCGTCCGCCTCGATTGCGTCGGCAAGATTGACCTGCAGCATCGTCCTGCGCGCGGGATCCATGGTGGTCTCCCAAAGCTGGATGGGATCCATCTCACCAAGGCCCTTATAACGCTGGATGGAATACCCGGAGCCAAGCTCCGCGATGATGGCGTCACGCTCGTCGTCCGAATAGGCGTAGTGGTGTTTTTTGCCCTTTGTCAGCCTGTAAAGCGGCGGTTGGGCGATATAAACGTAGCCCTGCTCGATCAGCGGCCGCATATAACGGAAGAAAAAGGTCAGCAGCAGCGTGCAGATATGCGCGCCGTCCACGTCGGCGTCCGCCATCAGCACGATCTTATGGTACCGCAGCTTTGTGATGTCGAAGTCCTCGCCGATGCCGGTACCCAGCGCCAGCACCACGGGCACCAGCTTTTCATTGCCGATCACCTTGTCGATCCGCGCTTTTTCCACGTTGAGCATCTTGCCCCAGAGGGGAAGAATGGCCTGGATGGCGCGGTCGCGGCCTTCCTTGGCGGAACCGCCGGCGGAGTCTCCCTCTACGATAAAGAGCTCTGTTTTTTCGGGATCCTTATCCGTGCAGTCCGCAAGCTTGCCGGGCAGGGAAGCGCCGTCAAACGCGGATTTTCTTCTGGCAAGCTCCTTTGCTTTTCTCGCTGCCTCTCTGGCGCGGGAGGCGTCCAGCGCCTTATTGAAGATCACTCTTGCAACGGCGGGATTTTCTTCAAAGTAGGCGGTCAGCTTTTCATAGACCATCTGCGCTACTAAAGGCGTGATATCGGTATTGCCGAGCTTGCCTTTGGTCTGTCCCTCAAACTGCGCCTCGGTCAGCTTTACGCTGATGATAGCCGTCATGCCCTCGCGCACGTCGTCGCCGGAGAGATTTTTATCCGCATCTTTTAAGAAGCCGTATTTTCTGCCGTAATCGTTGAACACACGCGTCAACGCGTTCTTAAAGCCCTGCTCGTGCGTGCCGCCGTCCACTGTGCGAACGTTGTTGGCAAAGCTTAAGATCAGCTCGTTGTAGCCGTCGTCGTACATCAGAGAAACTTCCGCGCTGCGGTCGCCCTTGACCGTTGAAAAATGGATGGGCGCGTCGTGCACGGCCGTTAATTTACGGCTTTCGTTCAAATAAAGCGAAAAACTGGAAAGTCCGCCCTCGTAGCAGTAGGTCTCTTCCGTGATATTCTCCGGGTCCCGCCGGTCTGTCAGCGTGATCCGCAGGCCGGCGTTCAAAAACGCCTGCTCGCGCAGACGGCGCTGCAGCGTTTCAAATTCGTAGGACGTGGTCTCCTGAAAGATCTCGGGGTCCGCCTTAAAGGTGACCAGCGTACCCGTTAAATCGGTGTCGCCCACGATCTCCAGCTCGCTTGCAATATTGCCGCGTTCAAAGGACTGGCGGTAAACATGGCCGCGCTGGCTGACCTCCACGGTCAGCCATTCGGACAACGCGTTCACTACGGAGGAACCTACGCCGTGCAGACCGCCGGATACCTTGTAGCCGCTGCCGCCGAACTTGCCGCCGGCATGCAGCACGGTAAGCACCACCGTTACGGCCGGGATGCCCTGTTTTTCGTTGATATCCACGGGAATGCCGCGTCCGTTGTCCCGGACGGAAATAATATCCCCGGGCAGGATCTCGACCTCAATATGCGTGCAGTAGCCTGCCAGCGCCTCGTCGATGGAGTTGTCCACGATCTCATATACCAGATGGTGCAGTCCGCGCGGTCCCGTGGAGCCGATATACATACCGGGCCGTTTTCTGACGGCTTCCAGTCCCTCCAATACCTGGATCTGACTGGCGTCGTACTCCTCCGTGACCTTCGTGTTCATCTCCTCGTCAGCGTCCGGAAGGACCGCTTCGTTTCCGGTCTCCGGCGTTTTCTGTGTTTTCATGTCGGTATCCATTGCTTTTCCTCCTTGGAAAGAACTGTCCGCGCCGCTTTTATCTGCGGCAGCCGCTTAAAAGATCTCCTTCGCCCTTTTCAGCAGCGTTGTATTTGAAAGCTGAGAAATATAAATTTTTTGTTGTGTTTCACCTTTTTTGCACGCGACCAAAAACGTGCGCGGCAGGTCGTCGCCGAGTGCGGTCACTTCTCCCGCCTTCTGCGCGTCGGAGAGAAAATCACGCGTTCTTTTTGCAACGGTGGCGGAATCCAGATCGAAAATACCGATCAGGTCCCGCTGCAGGATCACTTCCTGTCCCAAATTCAAGTACATGAAACGATCCTTCCTCCGGCAATGTTGATCCGCTTGCCTCCGTTGAGCCGGATCACGGAAGACGGTTCGCAGCAGGTGATGAACACCTGCCTGTTTTTGATATGGTTTAAGACGTAATCCTGCCGATTTGTATCCAGCTCGCTCATCACGTCGTCCAGCAGGGTGACGGGCTCCTCTCCCGTTACGCTTTTGATCACGGAGGATTCGCCGAGCTTTAAGGCCAGCGCGCAGGAGCGCTGCTGCCCCTGTGAGCCGTAAAGCCGGGCCCGGGCGCCGTCGATCAGGATCTCCATATCGTCCCTGTGCGGGCCGACGCAGGTGGTCTTATTGATCAGATCGTTTTTCCGGTTTTCCCGCAGATACGCCTGCAGCGGCTGTTTTTCTTCGTCATACTGCGTAACATACCTCATCTGCAGCGTTTCCCGTCCGGAGGACAGACCGTTGTAAATATCGCGGACGAAGGGGGTAAGCTGCTCCAAAAAGGCTTTACGCCGCCTTATCAGCACTTCGCCGGTCCGGGCTAGCTTTTCATCCAGAATATCCAGCATATCCAATAAAGAGGATTCGTGATAAACGTCTTTTAACAGAGAATTCCGCTGGCGCAGAAGCCTTGCATATTCCGCAAGGACCGTAGCGTATGCGGGTGAAATGCGGCAGACAGCGGCGTCGATGAATTTTCTTCTTTCGGACGGTCCGTTCTGCACGATGGATAAAAACGCGGGCGAAAAGACGACGGCGCCGAATTTGCCGAGCAGCGCGGAGGGGGACAAAAGCGCCACGCCGTTTAATACGGCTCTGCGCCTGTCCGTCACCGTCATTTCCACGTCGTTTGTCCGGTCGGCATTTTCAAAAGACGCGCTTATCCTGGCAAAATCACTGTCGAACGCCTTTAATTCCGTATCCTTTGCACCGCGAAAGCTCTTCATTCCGCTGAGCATCCAGATCGCCTCGATCAGGTTGGTTTTTCCCTGCGCGTTTTCTCCGTAGATCACGTTCATTCCCGGATCCGGTTTTAAGTCGATCTGCGTAAGATTTCTGAAATTTTTAATTTCCAGTTCATTGATCTTCATCGGCTGTCATGACCGTATAACGGAGATTCTTGTATTCAAACGTATCGCCGGGCGCCAGTTTTTTTCCGCGTGAAGTACAAACTTCCCCGTTTACGCGGATCTTTCCATCTTCAACCAGAATTTTCGCGTGTCCGCCGGTCTGGGCGATATCCGAAAATTTCAGCGCCGCGTCAAGCTTGATAAACGGCGTGGTGATCGGCAGTTTTTTTTCCTCCGTCTGCAGGAGGCGGACTTTTATCTTTTTGACTTTTCTTTCCATACGCCCTTATTCGCTTTTGATGCGGACCGGCAGGATCAAATATAAGAAGCTGTCGCTCTCCGGCGGAACGATCACCGCGGGAGAGACCGGACCGTTCAGGTGGATCAGCACCTCGTCCGTATCGCACGAACGTAAGGCGTCGAGCATAAAGCGGTTATTAAAGCCGATCTCCGTCCGTTTGCCCTCGGTGCTGCCGGCGATTTTATCATTTGCACTGCCCATCGCGGTCACGGCGGAGATCTTAATGGTATCCTCGTCAAAAATGAATTTAATCGGGCTTTTGATCTTTTCGGTAATAATGATCGACGCGCGTTCGATACAATCGATCAGGCTCTTGGTCTTTACGCGCACGGTCGCGCTCTTTGCGGTGGGAATTGCCGTTTTATAATCCAGAAATTCCCCTTCCAGCAGACGCGAGATCATATGATAATCGCCGATATCGAAAATAATATGCTTTCTGCCGACGTTGACCTCGATAAACGCCTCTTCGTCGTCGATGAATTTGATCACTTCGGAAAGCGTTTTTGCGGGTACGACAAAGGAAATATCCTCTCCTACGTACTCAATAAATTCGGTCCGCAGCGCAAGGCGGTAGCCGTCTATGGCGACAAGCTTCACTTCCCCCTGCCTGATTTCAAATTTGACGCCCCTGTGCACGGATTTGGAGTCGTCGACCGACACGGCGAAGATCGTCTGCCGGATCATGTCCCGCAAAACAGTCTGCCTGATTCTGAAAGGTCTTTTTTCCGCGACCTCGGGCAACTCGGGATATTCTTCCGGGCTGAGGCTGATCAGCTTATATTCGGTGTTTCCGCTTTTGATCACGCACACGTTTTTCTCGTCGCAGTCGATCAGCACGCTGTCTTCCGGCATACCGCGCAGAATGTCGCAAAACATTTTGGCGTTTAGAACCACGGCGCCCTCCCGCTCTACGCGGACGGGAAGCTGCGTCCGGATTCCGAGATCCAGATCAAAGCCGCTCAAACGGATCGCAGACGATTCAACCGTTTCGATCAAAATACATTCCAAATGCGGCACCACCGCTTTGGCGGGAATACATCTTCCCACGTTCAGACAAGCCTGCGTAAGTTCCTGCGTGCTGCAGATGATCTTCATAGCTTTAATAACCTTTCTTTATAAAATATTTTTTTCACTTGATTGTTTGCCGGAAAAAAAAACGGAAAATTCTCCGCACGTAATGGGAAAGAACAGTTTAAAAATATTAGTATTAGTAGTCTGCCGTCAAAATGTTGAAATCTTTTTTCGCGCCTTGCAAATACTGGAAAAAAAGGACGTTTACAAAGGCGGAAAACTTTTTGAAAAAAACCGGTTATAAACATCGCTTTCTTTCCGGATGTCGACAGTGTTGAAAACTGTTTGTTCAATGATAAAAACTTGTTGAAAACCGCGCTTAATTGTTTTTGGTCTGGAACTCGTTGATCGCGCTGACGGCCGCTGCCTTTACGGATGGGTTTTTGTCCATTTTTTCCTTTGCCTGTGCGATGGAGTGCAGAACGGTCGAATGGTTTTTATTGAAGTATTTTCCGATCTCATTGAGCTTTAAGTCCGTTACTTCCTTTATCACGTACATGCAAAGCTGCCGTGCGAGCGCGATATTGGACTGTCGGTTATCGGACAGAATGTCGTTTGCAGTTACGCCGAAGGATTTTGCAACGAATTCAATGATTTTTTTCACGACGACGGCGGTCGGCTGGTTATCCGTTGTGATATCCTTGATGATATCCTGGACCTGTTCCACGGTGACCGTTCTGGAATAGGCGTTCATCATGGCGGATATTTTTTTGACCGTGCCTTCGATCTGACGAACGTTGTTTTTGATTTTCTGCGCTATAAGGTCCACAACGGCGTCCGGCAGCGTGATGTCGAGTTGTTCGCATTTTCTTAAAATAATAGCCTTACGCGTGTCGATATCCGGCGGTTGGATGTCGGCGATGATCCCCATCTCAAACCGCGTGCGCAGCCGCTCGTCTAAAATTTCCATTTCGCGCGGCGGCACGTCGGAGGTGATCACGATCTGTTTGCCGGCCTGTTCCAGCGCGTTGAAGGTGTGGAAAAACTCCTCTTGTACGGAAGCGCCGCGCTGAATGAATTGGATATCGTCGACCAAAAGCGCGTCCACGTTGCGGTATTTTTCGTGAAATGCAATGGTGTTGTGATTTTTTAGGTCCACAACCAGCTCGTTCATAAAGCTTTCGCCCGTAACGTAAATAATGACCTTGTCGGGGTTATTTTCCTTCAGGCGGTTGTAGATCGCGAAAAGCAGATGCGTTTTTCCGAGGCCGGAGCGGCCGTAGATCAGCAGGGGATTGTAAAGAGAGCCCGGATGCTCCGCTACGCCGAGCGAGACGTTGTAAGCAAAGTTGTTGGATTTTCCGACGATAAAATTATCAAAGGTATACTGGCGTAAGCCGCCGCCGAGATCGCTTTTTGCGTCGGTCGTTTCCGGCTTTTTTTCTTCTTCCTGCGTAACGGCGCCGTTGACGAAAATATCGATTTCAACCGGAAAGCCCATGACCTCTTCAAAGGCGTCTTTAATAATGCCGCTGAATTGGTCCATGATAATGGATTTCTTAAATTCGGAACCGATCACGAAAATAAACGTGTTCTTTTCAAATTTAACAAGCTCGAGCGGCGCGATCCACATTTTGTAGATCGGTTCGGATACTTTTTTGCTGCAGACAGCCAGTACTTCTTTCCATACGTCTGCGATGGTGTCCATAGCTGATCGATCCTTCCTTTCCGAATATAAAATAAAAAAACTGTAAAATCTCTTACATTGTAGCATAAAACGTGCGGTAATTCAATATTTATTTTAAATATTTTTATTATAATATTTTTAGCTTCTAAAAGAAAACTCTTTACATCCCCGGTAAAAATGTGTAAAATGGGAACATAATTTTCAAAGAGGTGATTTCGGATGAAGGCCGCTGTGATGGGATACGGCACCGTGGGCCGCGGCGTCTGCGAAATATTAACGGAAAAAAACGGCTCTCTGTCTGCCAAATGCGCAGGCAGGGAGATTACGCTCGGCCGTGTTCTGGATATCCGCGATCTGTCGGATACGCCCGTAAAGGCTGTTTGGACGACACAGTTTGAAGAGATCGTCAACGATCCGGAGATCGGCGTCGTGGTAGAGACCATGGGCGGCACACATCCCGCGTTCGAATTTTGCATGCGCAGTCTGCAGGCGGGCAAGAGCGTGGTAACGTCCAACAAGCAGCTTGTGGCGGAAAAGGGAGAAGCGCTGTTTGCCGCGGCGCGTGAAAACAACGTCGGTTTTCGGTTCGGCGCGGCCGTCTGCGGCGGGATCCCCGTGATCCGTACGATGTTTTACGGTCTTGCCGCAAATGAGATATTGTCCTTTTCCGGCATTCTGAACGGCACGACCAATTTTATCCTTACAAAAATGATCAAAGAAAAAACGTCTTTTGCCGCCGCCTTGCGGGAAGCGCAGGAAAAGGGCTATGCCGAGCGCGATCCAGCCGCCGATATCGAGGGGACGGACGCGTGCCGGAAAACGGCGATTTTGGCGTCCGCAGCGTTCGGTACGCACATCCCGGCGGAGGAGATCCACACGGAGGGCATTACGGCCATTACGTCGGAGGACGTTTCCTATGCCGCAGGCGTCGGTTCGAAAATAAAACTGCTGGGCAGAGCGAAACGGTTGGAAAACGGAAAGATCTATGCGCTGGTCAGTCCTGCGATCGTGCCGGATACGGAGCTGATTTCCGGCGTGGAAGGCGTTTACAACGCGCTGTGTATCCACGGGGATAAGGTGGGGGATATCCTGCTGTACGGTCAGGGAGCCGGCAGGGAAGCCACTGCCTCTGCCGTAACGGCGGACGTACTCGACTGTGTGCGAAATCCCGGCTTTGACGAGACCTACAGCTGGAAAAACCGCGAGGAAGGGCGTTTGATCCCTTATGAGGATATGACGCTGCGTCTCTACGTCCGCGGCTATGCAAGCGACGTAAAGACCGCCGTTTCCGGCATCCGGGAAACCTTTGACGGCGCCGTTTTACTGGAAAGGGAAAACGCGCCGGAAAACGAGATCGCGTTTTTTACCGGAGCGGCGAAGGAAAGGGATCTCAGGGAAAATATTTCGGCGCTGCGCTGCTTTGCCGCCGCGTCGGTCATACGGGTCGAAGAGTAAAACAACTGTGCCGAAAGGCATAAACAGAAACAAAAAAAGGTCTCTGAACGAAACGGTTCGGAGATCTTTTTACAATTATAAATGCGGCGGTTTTTTTCGGAATAGCTTATGTCAGTATAAAAGAATAGGTTTTTCCCGCTTCCAGCGGGGTTTCTTTTTTTCCGTCGGAAAAAACGCCGCCGGGTACGCTCGCGCGGACGGTAACCTCCGGCGCGTTATAGGAAATAAGGACCGCTCCCTCACCCACGGGCACAGTGACGGAAAAGGACTGCCAGTGTCCGGGCGTCGGCGCCACACGGAACGTTTTGCCCGCGCTTGCGGTTTTTACGCCGGCAATAAAGCGGCAGAAAAGCAGGATCGGTCCGCTGCCCCAGGCGTGGCAGAGAGATTTTCCGTAAGGAGAACCGTACATTGCGTAGTGTTCGGCGCCGGTCTGCCGCGGATCGAAGGCCTCCCAGACGGAGGTCGCGCCCTGCTCCAGCATGCCGCCCCAATAGGCGGAAATAAAGTCCTGCGCGGCGGAAATATCGCCGATCTCGCAAAGCGCCAACAGCTCGTAAAGCTTAAAATACGGCGTTGTGATCGCCGGAAGATCCGGGTTTTTCAGCGCGTTTCGGATCACGCGCTGTTTTTGTTTTCCCTGCACAAGCCCGTATAAAACGGCAAAAACGTTGGTCTGACGTGTAACAAAGCGTCTGCCGGAAGTAAAGCTGTCAATAAACGCGCCCTTTTCTTCATCCCAAAAATCACGTAAGATCCGGGTTTTCAGCGCATCGGCTGCGGCGGTATAAATATCGTCTTCCCCCATCGCGGCCGAAAGGGCGGCCATGGCAGAGTGCGCCCTCCAAAGAACGATCTGTTCAAAGCAGACGGGATCTTCCTTGTCAAGCTCTCCCCAGTCCACAAAGATCCAGTCGCCGTCGCGCCGTACGGCATAGCCGTTTTCGTCCAGACGGGAAACGATAAAAGCGTAAAGCGCCTTCAGGTTCGGCCAGATCGTGCGCACAAACGAAAACCGACCGGTCGCTTCAAGGTGTTCCCAGACGGAAATGATCAGAAAGGCGGAATAATCGTTGATCGTATTCACATGCCGAAGGTAGGGCGGCTTGCCGAGCAGCGCCGTGATCGTACGCTCGGTGACCCCGGGGTCGTTATAAAGGCAGCGTGCGATCATAAAGGACTGATACGCGTCGCCGGACCACACCCAGCGGTCGCGTTTGACGCCGTCAAGAAAAAATTCCCGCGTGTTCAGATGAAAAGTCCGTACACAGACGTTCCATATTTCGTTCAGCTCCGGCTCGTCGGAGGAAAAGAAAGCCCTGTCTTCAACGGGAAGATATTCCAGCTTTGCCTCCAGGCGCACGTCTTCGGCTTTTTTCCCGAAAACCGCAATATACCGGAACGCCCGCGCAGGCCGGTCCGGCGGATCCGCAGCCGTCAGCGTTTCCCGTATGATCGCGTTTTCCGGGTCCAGCGCCTCCTCGCGGCTCTCTCCGTAAACCAGCATGATCTCGGCGTCTGCGGGAAGCGTGATCCTCACCGGGCCGAACTGCTCCTGCCCGAAATCGTACAGAACGCCGTTTTCAACGGCATGCGTCGAGACGGGTTTTATTTCACGGTAACAAAAAGGAAAAACCGCCGGGTCGTCGACAGGAGAGAAAAAAGCCGGTTCGCAGGCGGCGGGGACCGGTTTTGCGTCAAAAAGCTCCGCTTTCCAGCTTTCGTCCGTGATCAGAAAATCGGAATTAATGTAAAGAGACGGGAAAGCGTCCGGATCGAAAAGCTCTGCCGTTACGTCGTAAGCGCCTGCTTTGACGGAGATGGGTTTATTGACGGGATACAGTCCGCCGCCGATGCGCACCATACCCTTTGCGTGTGTGACGGCGGTAAAAACGAAGTCGCGCGCCGCCGTAAAAGACTTGCAGAAGCGCGCGCTGATCTCCGGCCGGCTGACGGGCCAGACGCAGGGATAATCGCAGCCTGCTTCCTGCCGCCGGAAGGATACCAGAGTATGATGGAAGTGTTCGAATTCGCCTGGATACCAGATCCATTTTGCCTGTTTCACGGTGGGTTTCCTCTTTTTTTCAGCCGTTTTTTTTCTGCCGGATATCGGAGCCGAAAAACAACAACGCGGCGTAATCGCCGATCAGGCGGGAGGATACGCGCCGGGTATAACGCTCCTCCAGCTCCTTTAAGTTCAGGTTGGTGCTGATGATGGTGGGAAGCGAGGTGTTCAGTCTGGTATTGATGATATTGTAAAGCGCGGCGTTGGTAAACGGCGTGGAAAATTCCACGCCCAGGTCGTCGACGACCAGCAGATCGCACTCCAGCACCATCGCCTCGTACTGGCCGTTGGTGTCGGTCTTGCCGAAGCGTTCCTTTTGCAGCTCGTTAAAGATATTCTGGGCGGAATTGTAAAGCACGTGGTACCCTTTTTCGATCACTTCGCCGGCTATGGCGAGAGACAGATGCGTTTTGCCGAGTCCCGTTTCCCCGCACATGAGGATATTGGGGGAGGAGAGGTCGAAATCCGCCGCGTAGTCCTTACAGAACCGGAAAACGGTCTCCATTCTTTCCCGCGCGGAACACTTGTATTCCGGCTTGTATGCGTCGTCGTAATAGGAAAGGTCAAAATCCGAGAACCGTGAAAATTTCAGCGGCGATTTTCTTCCCGCTTCCTCAAAGGCGAGCTTTTTAAGCAGGTCGATATGGCAGTCGCACAGCCTTCCGTTTACGACGCCGGTATCCTCGCATACGCCGCAAGTCCATTTGATTTCAAGATAATCCGCCGGCAGACCGTTTTTTTTCAGCAGCAGCGCGATCTCCTGCTGTGCGCGGAAATTGCGTTTTTTCTGCTCTTCCAAAAGCGTCTGCGCCTTTTCCGGCTCTAAGTCGATGGATTTCAGCGCTTCCTTTACCGAGAGGATGCACTCGTTTTTCCATTTTTTATATTCCGGCTCCAGCGTTTCAAACAGCCGCCTTTTTGCCTCGGCTTTTTCTTCTGCTTCGGCTTTTCTCGCGGCGATGATCTGCTGCGCCTGCTCAAACATTTCTCTCGTATACGGCATAAATCATTCTCCTCGCCTTATCGTTTCTCTTTCTTTTTTAAGGTCGGCACGGTGGTATTCATCTGGGAAATCGCTCTGTCGATATCATAGGAGGCGGGCGTTTCGGGCGCAGCGGCGGTTTTTGCCGCTTGCGGCTTCTTTTTTGCCCGCTGGGCGGCTTTGTTCTCCTGCTCCAGCAGGAAGGTCTTTTCCCGTTCGGCGGCCTGTTCGGGCGTTTTTATGCCTGCAGCCTGCCATGCGGCGAGAATTTTGTTCATATAGGGAAAGCTTACGCTGTCCGTGTGCCTGCTCATCTCCTCATAGGCGAGCGTGAGCATTTCAACGGAAAAATGCCATTCCTGCGTCCAGACCGCGAGGTATTTCTGCTGCGGCAGCGTGGGACGGCGGTTTTTTAAGCCGGCGGCGGAGAGCAGCGAGGTCCAGACGGCGTTGGTATTCTCTATTTTTTTGAATTCCGCGTCGGCGAGCTCCAGCGTATCGATCTCCCGGCGGCTCCAGTCCACGCCGACGGTGTAAATATAGCTGATGTTGTTCGCCTTGCCGTGGGTGCGCGCGTATTCGCATAGCGTGAGGATGATCTCCACCGGCAGGCCGTAATAATCGTGCAGCAGCAATAACGAGCCCTGGTCCGCGGTGCCGATGGTGCGGCCGAGCTTTAACTGCGCTTCGTTAAACAGCTCCCGCACGGCGGGGCTTTCCTGTATCCGTTTGCAGATGACGGCGTAGGTCGGTTTTTGCGGATGCAGGTCGATCACTTTTTTCTCCGGCGGCTTTTCTGCCGACGAGGTCTGTTCTGCGGCCGGCTGCGCGGGGACGGCGGATTTTTCTTTGTCCTGCAGGAAGCAGCGCTGTGCCCAATAGGAAAGCGCGTCGGAAGCCTCCGCCTCGGAAAGACCCGTTGCGGCGGCGGCGTCCTGTACGGAAAACGGACGGTCCGCGTTTTTATACGCGAACAGGATCACCTTCAGCAGCGGCGCGCTGGTTTTATGCAGATAGTTTTCCGCTATATCGGACGGCAGCACGAAAACGCCGCGGTAGGAGGCGGGATCAACTTGAAACATGGTTTTCAGTCCTTATAAAATTCTAAGATCGCGCGGTAGGTGGAATAGACGTCCAGCTTGGATACGACTTCAAACGGCGCGTGCATGGACAAAAGCGGCACGCCCATATCCACAACGTCCACGTCCAGCGCGGCGATAAATTTGGCAACGGTGCCGCCGCCGCCGAGATCCACCCGGCCCATCTCGCCGCCCTGCCAGCAGATGCCTGCGTCGTTCAGGCGCTTGCGCAGTCTGCCTACGATCTCCGCGCTTGCGTCCGAGGCGGAGGATTTGCCGCGGGCGCCGGTATATTTTTTGATCACGACGCCCCTGTTCAGGAAGGAGACGTTGGTTTTATCAAAGGCGGTTGCATACGTCGGATCGAAGGCGGAGGTCACGTCCGCGCTGAGCGCGTCGGACCCGGACAGTACGGTCCTGCCCTCCAGACCCTCGCTTTTCGCCAGATCGGCGATAAAATAGGCAAGAAAATCGGAGGCCATGCCGGTATTGCCCTCGGAGCCGATCTCCTCTTTGTCCGCAAGCACGCAAACGGCGGTGTTTTCCGGTTCCTCGGCGTCCAATAGCGCCATCAGCGCCGCATAAGCGCATACGCGGTCGTCCTGTCCGTAGGCGCCGACCATGGAGCGGTCAAAGCCGATATCGCACGCCTTTGCCGCCGGAACGGCCTCTAATTCCGCCGAAAGGAAATCCTCCTCCGTAACGCCGTATTTTTCATACAGCAGGTTGAGGATATTCAGCTTGACGCTCTGTCCCGCTTCGGTGCTGTCAAAGGGACGGGAGCCGACGAGGATGTTCAGGTCCTCCGCCTTGACGCCCTCTGAAAGCGGCGCCTTCATCTGTTCGGCGGACAGGTGCACCAGGAGATCGGTGACAACGAACTTCGGATCGCCGTCGTCCTCGCCGACGGTCACGGTCACGGCGGCGCCGTCCCGCTTGACCATCACGCCGTGCAGCGCCAGCGGCACGGTGGTCCACTGGTATTTTTTGATGCCGCCGTAATAATGCGTTTTCATAAGCGCCAGATCGCTGTCCTCATACAGGGGGCTGGGCTTTAGGTCCAGCCGCGGGGAATCGATGTGCGCGGCGGAGATCTTTGCGCCCTCGGAAAGGCCGCGTCTGCCGACGACAGCCAGGACCAGCGCCTTGCCGCGGTTGTTGTAATAGATCTTGGAGCCGGGCGGATAATACGTGCCGGGCTCATATCTGCAAAAGCCGTTTGCCCTTGCAAGCAGCAGCGCTTCGTTTACGGCCTCCCGCTCGGTTTTTGCCGCGTCCAAAAAGCGCATATAGCCCTCGCAGAAGCTGTCTGCCGCGGCGATCTCCGCTGCGGGGAGCTTGGCCGCCGCGTGGACGGGCGTGTAAAAAAGCTTTTCTTTCAGCGCTTCGGCTGTGGTTTTGTTTTCCATATTTTTATCCTTCCTGTCAGAAAAAAATCGTTTTGATTTGCGCTTGCATATCGTCGGACGGATCGTTGCATATCACGAGATCCGCCTTTTTTGCCAGTAAATTTTCCGTTTCCTGTGAAAGAAAGCGCCGGGAGATCTCTTCGTCCGTCAGGCCCTCCCTTTCTTTCAGGCGCGCCCTTCTTACGTCCTCCGACGCAAAAAGGCGGACGGTCAGACCGCAAAGACGGTCAAGGCCCGAGGAAAACAGCAGCGGCGCGTCGATAATGACCGTCTGTCCGTTTTCGGCTGCCGCCAGCGCCCGGCTTTCGATCCGCCGCAGGATCTCCGGGTGCGTGATCGCAGTCAGCTTTGCCGTGCGCGCAGGATCTCCGAAAGCGCGGGAGGCAAGCGTTTTCCGGTCAAGCGATCCGTCCGGGAACAGGATATCCGCCCCAAAGGCCGCCTGCAGAGCGGACAGCACGGGCGAACCGGGTAACGTGACCTCTCTTGCAACGGCGTCCGCGTCGATCACTTCGGCGCCGATGTCGGCCAGCAGCGCGCACAAACGCGATTTTCCCGCGCCGGAGCCGCCGCACACGCCGATGATCGCGTCCTTTTTTTCATTGGATACGATGCGGAAGCCCGCCGCACGGAACAGGCGGTTGCATACGCCCAGCCCCACGCCCTCGGCGTCCGGCATCCGCGCGAGCGCTTTTTTTGCGCCCGTTCTGTCCAGTTCACGCAGGGCGTCAAACAGGCGCTGCGCCTGCGAAAGCGGATCGTCTTTTTTTCCGAAGGTCACGCTTTTCAGCGGGATATACGGCGTTTCACCCTCAAAACAAAGGGCTGCGTCCGCCGCGCCAGGATGGGTTTTCAGGTAAATGAGAAAGTGTGCAAGGCTGCCCCTTACGATCGATAATTCCGCCCGCGGGGCGTAATGCTTATATTTCATGCCGGGGCTTTGCGCCTGTTTCCCGGCTTCAAGCGGCTGAAGCGCCGTTTCGTCCACCTCTACTTTACCCAGCACCCTTTCAAGCTGCGCCGGCGTCACGGCGCCCGGGCGCAGGATGCGCGGCGGGTCGGTGACAAGCGTGATCACGGTGGATTCAATGCCGTAGCGGCAGGCGCCGCCGTCCAGCACGGCGGGGATACGTCCCGCCATATCGTCCATCACGTCCCGGGCTGTCGTAGGGCTCGGAAAACCGGATATATTGGCGCTCGGTGCTGCCAGCGGCACGCCGGCGGCGCGGATCACGGCCTGCGCCACGGGATGGGCGGGCAGACGGATCGCTACGGTGGAAAGGCCCGCGCTGACCGTGTCCGGCACGCAGTCCTTTTTCGGCAGAATGATCGTCAGCGGCCCGGGCCAGAATGCCGCGGCAAGCGCCCTTGCGCTGTCCGGCACGGAGGAAGCTACGGTTTCCATTTCGTCGGGCGACGCGATATGCACGATCAGCGGGTTGTCCTGCGGCCTGCCCTTGGCCTCGAATATTTTCCGGACTGCCGCGCCGTCCAGCGCGTTTGCCGCAAGGCCGTAGACCGTTTCCGTGGGAAAGGCGACGACCTGGCCCGCCCGGAGCAGGGCGGCCGCGGCCTCGATCTCGTTTGTCCGTTTTGTTAAATCGTCGATTTTATAAAGCTTTGTTTCCATCTTATTCGGCGGCGGACGTCTCTTCGTTTTTCAGTTTCTGTGCGGTGTCCGCCGTGATCAGCGCGTCGATCAGCTCGTCCAGGCTGCCGTTGAGCACGGCGTCCAGCTTATACAGCGTCAGGCCGATCCGGTGGTCGGTAACGCGGCTTTGCGGGTAGTTGTAGGTGCGGATGCGTTCGCTGCGGTCGCCCGTGCCGACCTGGCTGCGGCGCTCGCCTGCGCGCGCGGACTGCTGTTTTTCGCGTTCCTGTTCCAAAAGCCTTGCCCGCAGCACCTTCATGGCCTTGTCCTTGTTCTTGAACTGGCTGCGTTCATCCTGACATTCCACCACGGTGCCGGTGGGCAGGTGGGTGATCCTTATGGCGGATTCCGTTTTATTGATGTGCTGGCCGCCCGCGCCGGAGGAACGGAAGGTGTCGATCTGCAGGTCGGCGGGATTGATCTTAACGTCCACGTCGTCCGCCTCCGGCAGAACGGCCACCGTGACGGTGGAGGTCTGGATCTTGCCGTTGGACTCCGTGACGGGGATGCGCTGCACGCGGTGGACGCCGCTTTCGAATTTCATGCGCGAAAAGGCGGCTTCGCCGGAGAGCATAAAGCACACTTCCTTATAACCGCCCAGCTGCGTGGGGTTTTCCGACATCAGATCCGTTTTCCAGCCGCGGCTTTCGGCGTACATGGCGTACATCCGGTACAGTACGCCCGCAAACAGCGCGCTTTCCTCGCCGCCCGCGGACTGCCGGATCTCCACGATCACGTTTTTGTCGTCGTTTTCATCCCGCGGCAGCAAAAGGATCTTCAGCTCCTCCAGATTTTTTTCCGCCAGCGCGCGGGAGGCTTCAAACTCCTCCGCGGCCAGCGCGCGGAAGTCTTTGTCCGAGCCGGTTTCCGCCAGTGCGCGCGCCTCTTCGGCGGCCGCGGCGTTCCGGTTGTATTCCCGGTATTTTTCCACGACCGGCGTGATCCGCTTCAGCTCCCGCAGCAACGCGGTCGAACGGGCGACGTCCGCCGCGGTCTCCGGCTGACAGAGCTGTGTGCGGATCTCTTCAAATCTATCTTCCACCGATTTCAGTTTTTCGAGCATAGCTTAGTCTTCTCTGATGATTTTTTTGATATTTTTTTCCGCTTTTGCACGGGGCACCATCACCTCGTGCAGGCAGCTTGTGCAGCGCAGACGAAAATCCATGCCCACGCGCAGCACGCAGAACCGGCGGTTGCCGCAGGGATGCGGTTTTTTCATTTCCAGCAGATCGCCCACGCGAACGTCCATAGCAGATTTTCTTCCCGTCTGCCTGCGGCGCCGCAGGCAAAAAAGAGCCTTTCCGTTTTTATAAATTCTGCATCCATACTATCATACTTTCGGGAAAAAGAAAATACTAATTTATTGCAGAATGATTTTTATTTTCAAAGGACTGGGTTTATGAATCGATTTTTACCCGAAGGCTGCTTGTCCCGCCGGCAGGAAAACAAAGCCGCCGTCAGTACGGTCTCCGCGCTGCGGGAGGCGTGCGCGCGCGAAACCGTTTTGGAGGCGCGGGCGACCAAATGCGACAGAGAGCACAATCTCCGCGTCGAGCTCGGCCCGATGGAGGGCGTGATCCCACGCAGCGAAGGGGCGCTGGGCATTGAAGACGGCAGCGTGCGGGATATCGCGCTGATCTCCCGCGTGGGAAAGCCCGTTTGCTTTGTGGTAACGGGGATCCGCAGAAACGACGCCGGAAAATATTATGCCCTTCTGTCCAGAAGAAGGGCGCAGGAAAAGTGCAGAGACGAATATTTGAATTTGCTGTACCCGGGGGACGTGATCCCCGCCAGAGTCAGCCACATGGAGGCGTTCGGCTCGTTCTGCGATATCGGCGCGGGCGTCAACGCGCTGCTGCCCATCGACGCGATCTCCGTATCCCGTATCCCGCACCCTTCGGCGCGGTTCGTGCCGGGACAGGATATCCGCGCCGTCGTCCGTTCCAGAGACGCGCTCGGCAGGATCACGCTGACGCATAAGGAGCTGCTTGGGACCTGGGAACAGAACGCCGCGCGGTTCAAGGTGGGCGAAACGGTGCCTGGCATTGTGCGCTCCGTGGAAAATTACGGCGTTTTTGTGGAGCTCGCGCCGAACCTTGCCGGTCTTGCCGAGTATGCCGACGGCCTTTCTCCCGGCCAGAGCGCAGCCGTGTACATCAAAAGCATCAATCCCGAGCGGATGAAGGTCAAGCTTGTGATCGTGGACGTCTTTGCCGAAAAGGCGGGACCTGCTCCGGCGGAATACTTTTTTGAGGGCGCGCATATGCGGGAATTTGTGTACGCGCCGGA
>JAFSXY010000159.1 GCA_017443805.1 Clostridia bacterium
ACAAAAGGAAAATCGGCGGGATACGTACAAAATCGAAGATTGTTTTGAGCGGCTACGATCTTTGATCCGCTTTCATGCAAAGAATAACAAACCTCATAAAGCGGCGCCAGATCCGCAAAAGCCGAAACGCCGTTGCTTAAATTGATGAAGGCAATCTGCTTATCCAGGCACCACCGCAGAGCGGTAATCAGATCATACAAGTCCCCTGTCCCCTTTTGCCCAAGCACACGAATGCTGATCATTTCTACTGCGGAACCGCAGTATTTTTCTATGATCTTCGCGCAAACCGTACCATGGGAGTCCGTCGGTATTTTGTTGTCCGCATTGTCCTGAACAACCTTGTCGTCTTGAACCAACCAGGTCTGCACCGGGATCTTCATTGCGCCGACGTTTACGCCGTCGTCAATTATTGCAATTTTCATAACTCTCTATTTCTAATGTTTTCTTGATCTTTTATGGCGAATGACCCGGAATTTCACATAATGCATCAGATCTGATTTTTTCTGCCTTACGTGATCGTTTTCAATCTTAATGCGGCCATGTCTTTCCAATGACGCCAACAAAGGGAAGGACGTTGCATCTCTGCAGTCGGCAATAAACGGCTTATGTTTAAAGTTATTTAGAATATAATCAAAAACGAAAAAAATATCATTGCATTTTCCGTCTATCGCGTCAAACTCGACTATTTCATAACAATTGTTATGTGACGTTATGATAAGATACCAATTGTCAGTCATTAGATAATACACCTGATTAACATCCAGCGCCATACAAAAACCCAACAATTTTGGCTCCGTGTCCAAATCATTGATCTGCGATGAGCCATCAGGATAAGCAGAGTTTACGATTTGTTTTATTTTATCAATTTCCTTCTCGGTAATCAGCGGATATTTTTCCTGCGGCCGAAATCGTTTTAACAATCTGATATGTAGTTTTTCAAACGAATAATACCACGGCGTATTATATACGTACAGGAATGATCTATCATACGTTTTTATTTTTGTCCATTTGGCTTTCTTTTTCTTCATAACACATCTCTTAAAACTGTATTATACAAATATATCTTATCAAATAAACGGCTGGCGTTGACAAATATCCGTCAACGCCACCATTTAATTGCGAAAGGATGAAAAAACTCAGCCTCTCTTAATGTTATTTGTCACAACAACGGAAATACCGAACGCTTTCGTATTATCGCCGGGTTCATCGTCGCAATGACAGGCGCTTGAGCAAGGACATCCATCTCCCTTGAAAATCTCAACAGTGTTCAAGGAGACATTCTTCTTTGTCAGTTTGTTCATTCATCATTCACCTACCTTCCAAAAAAATATTTTTTAACAAAAAGAAAAAAAGACAAATGATATTGCGTGTTTCAGCTATTATTAAAATAAAGATTGCCATATGTCATCTTTCTTTTTGTTATTGGTGTGTATAAACAACAGAAAGACTGAATGCCTGCGTATTATCGTTTTTCGGACTTTTATTCTTTTCTTTCAATAATACCTGTAATTTTATTGATAGTGATAAAGCCGTAATTTTCTACGTCTTCAGCGAAAAAACGAACTTGAAACTTATCACGGATCTCCAAAAATAAATACACCATATCGATCGCGGAAAACTGGAACGGAGTGCCGGTCAGAGGCGTATCATAATACGCCGGATCATCAAACTCCGGACAATCAAGCACTTTTTTTGCACAAGCAACCACATCGGCTAATATTTCTTTATTCATCTTTCCTCAACCCTCCTCTCCACGTTTCAGATCAATTTCCGGATACTGTTCTGAACCAAATTCTCAAAAGCATTTGAATCCATCGTATTAAAAAACAACAATTCAGATTGCTCCTCTTTTTTTAGCATCCTAACGTATTGTTCGACGCTTTCCGTACGCAGCGTATCAAATTGAATCTTGCTCATTTCTTTTGAAACTGCCGTATTCACACGTTTATTCACAATCCCGACAGCATTGATCGGTGCATTGAAACGATGTGCAAAAACATCTGACATTTTCTGAAATGCATGTGCGTTCAAATAATCCACGGGGGAATTCAAAATGAAATAATCAATACTGATCGCCTGTGAAAGCATAAAAGCCTTAACACCGAAATCCTCCAGACAGTTATTGGAATACTTCATCAATCCGCCAGGTATTTGTGTGATAATTATATCCGGCTGATATAAAAATTGGAGCTGATTATAGAATGAATTCAGGTGATGAATTGCGTTACCGAACGCAAAATTGCCGTCAAGAAGTGAATAAGGAAATGGAACAAAACCGCATAAGGCAGCATTTGGATTATCGGAAACAGCTGTAACGCGGTATCCCAGTTGTCTGTATCTGTAAACAAGCTGCAGCAAAGATGAAAAAGAGTCGATCTCTTGTAACAACCCCGCTATTCCGATCACGATACAATCCTGCAGTTCAAAAATCCGGTCAGGCGCTTCGTTTTTTCCATCCGAAACAACATATTCAAAACTGACGCTGTTTTCTTTCGCCATATTTATGAAAGCTGATTTATCTTCCGGCTGCAGTTTTGTATAACAAAAAACGTTTTTCCTCTGCTGTAATGCGTTTGAGATCTTTTTTATCAGATCTTTTTCCAAAAATTTGTTTCGAGGGGAATCCGCAATAATAACTCCGTCTACATTTTTCAGCGACTCATCAAAATCAAGCGACGCCTCAAAAATATTATTCACAGGACTTTTCCATGCATAAGGTGTTACCAACTCCGTAATCTGCAAATCCCGGTTATAGAACGGAAGCGTTTGAACAAAGGCTTCCAGCTCATTATAATAAGGGTAAAGCAAGCTATTCAAAGCTGAGCTCCTCCTTTGTACACAGTCTGACATTCACGTCGTAAAATATAATCGTAAATCAATGACTCCGCAATGATCCTTTTTTCCCTGCAATTTTTCAGTTTTATTTCTTTGGATATTTTGCCGTCCTTTTCACATTCTCTGGCACATATTCCGCATTGCATCTGTGCCCAACAATCCCTGCACTGTTCCGGTGTAATTGCAGATACATTTAAAATAGAGGCCGCTTTTTCCAGGTCAAAACCCGTTTCAATATTTCCGATTTTCAGATCCTCTGCAAGTTCATTCACTTTTTCGCACGGAAAAAAATCACCGTCAACAGTGACAAAAAGCTTCCGCACGCCGGGAATGCACGGTCCTCCGGGAGATCCAACATCGGGCAATGACGACTGTCCGTTTTTTAAATCTTCATACTGTTTTTCCTGTGATAAAACCCGATCCGGAAAACTCTTTGGCATATGTATCTCCCTGACCAGCTGTAAATAGTCCAGTCTGCCAAGGAAATACAGGTAGGACAATTTTTGGTCAAAAGTCTCGCTGCCTTCCAAACCGTTTTCTAAATATAACATATCCGCAGGATCTATTTGTCCGTTTATCCCCTTCTGAAAAACAGGATCTTCATACAGAGTCAAAACGTCGTCGATTTCATTTTGCGGATTCATAACAGTATTCACCGATATTCTGTTTATCTCACCGATCTTTTCATATCGTGCAATTGTTTTCTTCAGGCTTTCAAAGGCAACAGAAAAGCTTCCAGTGCCATCAATCCTTTTTCGATTGATATCATGTATTTTTGCAGGCCCATCAATACTGAACATCAAAGCAAATTTATGCTCTGCAAAAAATTCGATGATTTCGTCGGACAGCATTGTCCCGTTTGTCGTCATGCTGAATAAAATATCCTTGCCGACAAATCGTTCGTTAACGTACTCAACGACCTGTCTGATTAAATCAAAAGCAAGTAATGGTTCACCACCATAAAAAGAAATTGCACTATTTTGTCTGTCGTCGGAATGTTCCAAATAAAAATCAAGCGCTTTTTTTGCGGTCTCAAAACTCATATACCGATTGGCATGATTTCTCTGAATCTTATCTTCGGTATAATTGGCATAAGGACAATAGGCGCAGGTCAGATTGCACGCCTGTGTCACCTGCAGACAAATCTGGGATACTCTGTGTTCCAACGATTCTTTCAGGACATTTAAAGCCGGATGACGAAAGTCTCTGATTCTATTATCAGAGAGAAATTGCTCATGCCGAAGGCTTTCAACTTCCCGCATCGCATTTCTGGACAGCCCTTCATCCGTCTGCCCGTCAAGAAATCGATATAGTTCTTCTGAAATATTTATAACAGTATTTCGATTCGCGCTATAAAGATAATACTGACGCGGCGTTTTTAAAAGATGGATTAGTTGCATCTCCTCTTTTGAAACGATCTTCTGCCCCATATAGATATCTCCAATCAAAAATAAACGCTTATTTTCTCAGTCTGATGATATCGCCGACGGTTTTGATATCTTTCAGTGATTGATCCGGAATATAAATATTCAGTTTATCTTCCGCGTCTAAAACCAATTGCACCATATCCAGAGAAGTAAGTCCCAGGTCCGTAACGAGAGAAGTTTCCTCATCAATAACGATCGAATCGTCACCCTTGTATTCCCGGATAAGTAATGTTAATTTTTCAAGCATGTTTTGTTCCTCCGTAACTCCTGATTATTTTTTTTGTAGAAGTTTTCGGGAAAGCATGATCCCGAATCAATATTTTACCGATATTGCGGTTTTGCGGCAAGGTTTTATTTAACTGTTTTATATCCGCATAAACATCCGTTTGCGTTTGTTTTGCGTTTTCTTCAAGAAACAGCTCTGCGACGATCGTGTTTCCCTCGCCGTAAGCAACGGCTTCTTTGACGTACGGGATCGTATACAGCCGGCTTTCGATCTCTTCCGCGGGGATATTTTCTCCGTTGCCGAGAATGATCAGATTTTTTAATCTTCCGGTAATATACAAAACACCTTTTTCATCAAGTCGGCCGAGATCGCCGGTATGAAACCATCCGTCCTCCATCGCACGCGCGGTCTCCTCCGGCATATGGTAATAACCAAGCATCACATTATCGCCTTTAACAAGCACTTCACCGTTTTCTGCAATTTTCACATAATTACAACACAACGGAGTTCCGACGCTGTCGGGGACCGAAAGTTTACGTCTGTTTACAGAAACGACCGGACCGCATTCCGTAATTCCGTAACCATTAAAAAGCTCTATTCCAAAAGACCTAAAGCCGTCAACCAGTTCCTGAGAAAGTGGAGCACCGCCGCAAACAATTGTTTTCAGGTTTCCGCCCAAAGCTTCAAGAATCGAATGGAAGAAAACGCTTCTGAGATCAACCCTGAATTTTAACATAAAATTGCTTATTTTGATCAGTCTATGCAGTTCGTTTTCTTTTCCATCCTTTTTTGCAGCATTCCAAATGTTCTTTAACAACAAATCCGCAATTAACGGTACTGTACTCAAAAAATAGGGATGACTTTTTTGAAAATCCGTTAAAAGCTTCTTCGGACTCCGATTTATAAAAATGGGACATCCATAGAACATAATACAAAAAACACCGACAACCAAACCATACGTGTGATGAAGCGGAAGCGTCAACAATGAAGCACCCTTTGTATTAACGTGACGGCAGGAACCGCATGTGCAGGCACAGAAATTGCGGTGGGACAACATTACGCCCTTCGGTCTGCCTGTTGTGCCGGAGGTATATACAATAGACGCAAGATCCCCCGGCTTCGGTTCAGTATCAACAAATGTTTGACAGTCCTCATCCAACAGACGCCGCCCTTGAGCAAACATCTCCGGCAGCTGCTTCAAATTAAACCGGGCGATGTCCGGTGAAAGCGTTTCAGGCAAATCCGCATACGCGTCGGAATAAAAGATCGCGCTGCAGTCGCTGTTTTCCACATAATATGCGAAATCTTCGGGAGAGGCGTCTTTGTCGATCGGAACAATAACGTTACGGCCGCAGGTAACGGCAAAATAAGCAACGATCCATGCATAGCTGTTTTCACCGAACACGGCGATGTGCATATTGCGGAAATCATGCGCAAAAAGCCATGTCCCCAATGCGTTGACGTCTGACAAAAACCGGGCGTAACTGACGCCGGTTACACTGCCGTTTTCCTCAAATTGAAACGCCGTTTTTTCGTCGTGATTTTTTGCGGCAAAGATCAGTAGCTCTTTCAGGGTAAAGATCTCTTCACATGGATACAGATCATAATTCTTTGCGAGCTTCCCGTAGACCATGCCTCTCATTTTTTTACCCCTGAAAACAAACTGCCGTATTGGTATTACAAATCATGAACATCCGCATTCTGCACAAAAAAACATTCGTCAACCAAAATAAATATATATATTTTTTAATTTATTTTAGCATAGTCGAAAAAAAATGTAAAGTTTTTTTAACAAAAAAAACAAAAAAACAGCCTTGAAAACAAGACTGCAAAAAACTGTTTTTTTGAATATGTTGATCCCTTCATTTTTCATCCGGAAATCAGACTGAACCGATCCGCTTGCTTTCCATACAGACCCAGCCGTTTTCCTCATGCACAGCCGTAACAGAAAAACCGTTTTCCGAAAGCGCTGAAGACACCTCTTCCGCGCGCGGTTCGATAATGCCGGAAACAATATAAACTGCGTCCGGAAGCATAAACGGAATAATGTCGGGCGTCAGCTTAATAATGGCGTCAGCAACGATATTTGCGGTAACCAAATTAAATTTTCCGCTGACGTGATCTGTCAGATTTCCCTGCAGAAACCGCAGCGCGGGTTCTGAGAAACCATTCAGGGCGCCGTTATCTTTGGCTACTTTCACGGCCAAGGGATCAATATCCACACCGAGCGCGCTTTTTGCGCCGAACAGCATTGCAGCGACAGATAAGATCCCGCTGCCGCAGCCGACGTCCAGCATTTGTGTTTGCGGCGTGATATGGTTTTCCAGTGCCTGCAGGCACAGTCTGGTGGTCTCGTGATTCCCGGTACCGAACGCGAGCCCGGGTTCAATGGTCAGCACGCGCCGCTGCCCTGCGTCAGTCAACGGGATCCATGCAGGCTGGATCAGGAGCTTTTCTCCGATTGGCATCGGCTGGAAATACTGCCGCCAGTTATTCTGCCAGTCCTCATCCTTACAATCCGCAAGTGCAACCGTATAGGGGATTTTTTCGGCGTAAAGACGGCATTCGATAAAAGAAACGGCTTCCTGCGGGTTGTTTTCAGGCGAGATATAGATGTGAACGATGCTCTTTGTACGATCCTTTTTCAGCAGTGCTTCATCGATCAGATCGATTTTTGCGATCTCCATCGCTTCCTGCTCCAGGTGAGAATAGTCCTCTGTATAGATCCCGTACGGTACGGTCATCATGGCGATCGCGCCGGCTTCGTCCGTATACGCAACGGGTACGGTGATCCGGATCTCGGTCCAGCTGTCCATCACGGTCAATCTCCCTTCCCGCCGGTGATTTTCCAATCAAAATTCACGTCGGTTGAAATCGGCATCCTGCCGTGGTTATAGAATTTACGGTCTTCCATGGACCAGATCTTAGCGGTAAACGTTCCTTTTTCTGTATTTTTCAAAGTGTTTTCCAGAGCATAAACATTCGCATCAAGCGTATCAAGCGCCGAAAGGATCTCAGCTTCCAGCATTAACGGCCGTACGGCGACGCCGTATTCCGGCAGGCCGTGATGTGAAACAAGCATGTGTTCGACGAGCATTCTGGTTTCATCGGAGATCCCGTTTTGTTTTCCGATCTCTTCAACGATCATCGCGCCGCCCACCAAATGACCGATCAACGTGCCTTCAACGGTGTATCCTTCCACAAGCCCCGTCGCCGCAAGGCTGAATTCCTCGGATTTTGCGATATCGTGCAATATCACGCCGCAAAGCAGCAGATCGCGGTCAACGGAAGGATACAGCGCGCTTACAGCCTGCGCCAGTTTGCAGACGGACAACGTATGCATCAGCAAGCCGCCGCGCACGGCGTGGTGGATCTTAAATGCCGCAGGCAGGGTAAGAATTTTTTCCTTATATGTATCCAGCACCGCCTGCGTCAGCTTTTTCAGCTGTTCATCCCGGAACGCGCCGGCAATGTTGCGCAGTTCAGAGAACATATCCTCCCCTTCAAACCCGGCAGAGGGGATGTAATCGGAAAGATTGATTTGATCGCCCTCGTTAATACCGCGCCAACGGTCGATTTTGAACTGCGGCTGCCCGTTATAATTGCCAAGCGTACCGCGAACCAAAATCAGATTGTTCACAGGCGGCTTGTCTTCGTCTGTCCCGCGGAAATCCCAGATTTTTGCAACGATGTCATTTTCCCCGTCGCTGATAATCAGGTCCAGATATCCGGACCCGCTTTTCGTGATTTTTTTATCGCAGTTCTTTACAAGCACATAACCTTGTAACGTGCCGTTATTATCAATATCTTTCAGTTTCATCAGTTTTTATCCGGTCCTTATTCGTACTTGATCTTCAGCGTTTTGATCTCAAACGGCCGGAAAGACAGCTTAAAATTATCCGGTTTGCCGAAGCTTTCTTTTGCCTGCTCCAGCATATCCGTTTCAAGGATCTCAACCGCTGCGGCAGGCGCCGCAACAGCGGTTTCGGTCATTGAGCCCTCAGCCTCATACAGACGGACGATATACGCTTTTTCGGCGTCCTCGCAGGGCTTTACAGCCTCTACGATCACGTTCGGGGCGGTAATACCGATCAAAGGTTGATAATCCAATTTGCCGTCCGCGACCAGTACGGGAACGTTCAGCATATATGCAGGTTCAATTACGTTTTCGGCGCCGAACCCGCCGACGTGCGGCTGGAATGCATAAACACAACGGTGGATACCGTCTTTATCTCCCTTGTAATCGGGATGCCGGCCGCCTTTGTGAAGAGAAAGCTGAATGCTGCCGTCTTTTACCGAAATACCGTATTTACAATCGTTGAGCATGGCAACGCCGTAACGCGGCTCGGACAGATCCGTATATTTGTGGTTGCAAACTTCAAACTTGGCTTGTTCCACACTGTTATTGCGCGTAGTCGGACGTTTCACGCAGCCGAACTGGATCTCATATCGCGCAAAATCATTGTAAACGGCGGTATCAAACGCGGTCCGCAGAAAGCGGTGATCGTCGTTCCAATCCATCGCGGTATCAAAGCGGACCTGCGCGGAATCGGCAAAGAAGATCATGTCCTGCGTAACAGTTGACTTCTCGCTGATCTGATATTGGCTGCGGACGATATAAGCCGCTTCGCCTTCGGAAACGACCATACGGGAAACAAGCGTTGAAACGTCTTCAAATTTTTCAAGGAAATCGGCGTCAACGTCCCAGTTGTCCCACGCGGCGGGCATGTCCTCCGCCATGATAAACGTGTTCAAAGGTCTGCCGTCAACAAGCTGCCGGCCGACGGTTTTATCCACAAATGATTTAATTGTACCGTTTTCGGCAAATGCCACACTGACGGCAGCTGTTTCCAGCTGATTTTCGTTCACACAAAATGCGGATTTGTCTGTAGGCGTGCCGGGAATAAGCCGCAGCGTAACGCTGCCCATGGCGGGTACCTTTACGCCGAGGACGATCAGCTTTTGTTTGCCGTCCAGATCGGTATACAGCTGCTGACGGTAGCCGCCTTCCACGATTTTACCCGCTTTATAATCCATAAAAATGGGATCGCCGCGGTCAAAAGACAATGTATTGATCACCGTAACGTAATCCGGATCGCCGTTTCCCTGCAGCAGATTTGCGGTCTTTGCCCGGGCTTCCGCGATCACGCCGGAAGTGTATTTACGGCTCTTTTCATGCACGGCGTTGATACAGGTGCCGGGCAGAATATCGTGGAACTGGTTCATCAAAAGCACTTCATACAAAGGCGCGATTGCATCTTCACTTGCCGCGGCGCCTTTTTGTACGGCGGACTGCACCGTTGCGATCTCAAGATCGCGCAGCGCAAGCTCGGCTTTCCGGTTGTTGCGTTTGATCGTATGCTGATTGGTCAGCGTGCCGCGGTGAAGCTCCAAATACAGTTCGCCCCGATAGGTATTGGGGTTTTTGCAGGTTTTTTCCAGCGTTTTCATAAAATCGCCGACAAGCGAATATTCTACCTTGGGGCAACCCGCCGTATCCTTTACACGACGAGCGTATTCGCATTCTTCAAACATCGGTCCGCCACCGCCGTCGCCGTAACCAAAGGCAAGCAGACGCTTATCCGTCACATTTTTCTGTTTTATGTCGCCCATTCTGCCGATAATATCGTCCGGCGCGGGAAAATGGTGCGTCGTATTGAAATGCGTAAACACCTTTGTGCCGTCGATCCCCTGCCAATAGAAAGTATCGTAAGGGAATTGATTGGTATCGTTCCAGCTGATTTTGGTCGTAAGGAAATAATCCACACCGCAGCCCTTCATGATCTGCGGGATCGCAGCAGAGTAACCGAAGGTATCCGGCAGCCAGAAACAGTTGGATGTATAGTTAAAATATTTCTGCGTAAAACGCTGCCCCCAAAGGAACTGTCGGATCATGGATTCGCCGGAGGTGATATTACAGTCGCACTCGACCCAAACGCCGCCGTTGGGCTCATATTTACCCGCGGCCACCGCTTCCCGGATCTTCTTGAAAAGTTCCGGATAATACTTGCGGATCATATCGCTGTGGCAGGAGGAGGACTGCACGAACTTATATTCCGGATACTCCTGCATCAGCGCAAGCTGGTTGGAATACGTACGCGCGCACTTTTTCACGGTCTCGCCGATATGCCATAACCACGCGGTATCCATATGGGAGTGTCCGATGATCGACGCTTCGCCGCAGCTGTCGCCGTTTTTACGGGAAAGCGTTTCTCTCAACACGGGAGCGGCTTTGATAATGGAGTCGCGAATAACATCCCACGGCGTATCCTCAACGGAAATACTGACAATACGGAAGGTTTCCAGCATAGCCGTTTCCAGCTCCGCCTTGCGAAAGGTTTCATCCGGCAATGTTTCCCACAACGCGATCACGGTTTTCAGATCAAAGTAAAAAGCCTGCAGGTCATAATCCTTTACACAAATATCAGCGCCATGGTATTCATACACATGACCGCGCATGTTTGCATGATCTTCCGGAGAAGTTCCATAGCTCGGATGTCCGGCGTAAAACTCGATCGCAACGTCAATTTGCTCTCCTGCTTTCGCCCTGTATTTTAAGAGGTCGGAATAATGATTGCCGTGTCCGGAATACTGAATTTTCGTAGAAAAGACGCCAAACGGCAGTCCGTCCACAAAAAGCATACCCTCATAGCAGCCGATGTTAGGACGGATAAACAGCGTTTTGCCGTCGTCTGCCTCCGTGGGAACGTAGACGCCCTTGAACCAGCAGTAAGTGGTATTTCCCTGCCAGGTCATACCCTCCTCCGCCTTTTGAAACGGCAGATCGGGAATTTCGTGGTACCGTTTATCCACATGACAGTACGTTACGTCCTGCAATTCCCCCACTTTGATAAAAATATGCGGCTCGATCATTTCGGAAAAACGGTCAAGCTTGCGGATCATACGTTCAATCTGCGGTTTGTTCAGCATAATCAATTAATCCTTCCTGTAGCACTATTGAGTTTTACGTGCATACTGTTTTTATTTTAATATATACTTTTTTCATTTGCAAGAGAAAAATCGGAATTTGCAAAGCAAATCCCGATTTTCGGACAAGAATGTCTTTTATTTACCAAACAAACCCGCAAAGGTTTTTTTCATTCTGTTCGGCGGCGCGGGCGGCAGCGGCGGTACGTTTTTCACTAAAACCGTTTCTTCTCCGATTTTCAAAATATCGCACCAACTGATTTTCAACGGCTGCGGCGGGCGGAAAAATCCTCTTCCGACGGGGAAAACACAAATACAAACAAGACACCCTGTATTGACGTCCACTTCCACATCGCCGATGAATCCTACCCTGTCTGCCGTTTCCACATTAATGACTTCTTTTCTGCATAGCTCCTCGATCGTGCAGCCCATATAATCACCCCGTACATTATATGCACGGGGTGAAAAATGATGAAAAAGATCTGTTTCCTTTTTCTGCCTTACCAGCTTCCTTGTCTTCCTCCTGTTCCACCGTTACCCATTTGTATTTTATATCATCTGTATTCCCCTGTCAAGCAAGACAGGGCCGTGCCGGCCGGCAAAATAATACCCCGCGCTTTCGATGCACGGGGTAAGAACAGATCCGGAAAAAGCGTTTACGGAAGCAATGCGTCTTTCAGCACGTTCAGGTTATTGCGCATAATCTGCAGATAATCCGCACCGGCGTCAACGTCGGCGGAGGTGACGGACTGCAGAGAGTTCAGCACAAAGATCTTTTTCTCGCCAGAGGCGGTCTCTTTGGCGATGGTCTCGGCAAGCTTGTGGTTCGTCCCTTCGATGGCAAAAAGACAGTCCAGTCCCAGCTCGTCGATCTTGTTCACAAGGAACGTCACCGTTTCAAAGCTCGCCTCAGTTTCGGCGGAGCAGCCGGTAAACGCCGCATAGTAATCCAGGCCGTAAGCGTCCGTCAAATAGCGGAACGGAAAACGGTCGCCGAACACCAGCGTTTTTACAGGCGAGGTTTCCAAAGCGGATGCGTATTCCATATCAAGCGCAGAAAGCTCGTTCGTGTAAGCGGCTGTATTGGCAGTATAAACGTCGGCATAAGCGGGATCGATCTCACAAAGGGCGTCGCACAACGCATTACAAAAAAGCACTGCGTTGCTCAAAGACAGCCATACGTGCTCGTCGTATTCGATCTCTTCTTCCGTACCGGGCTCTTCTGTTTCGTCCTCCATGCCCTCTTTTACCACTTCTTCCTTTGCTCTGTCACCGAGGACCTGTAAAAGGTTAACTGCCGTAAGATCGCTTCCGGCAGCCTGCGTAAGAACGTCCTCCGTCCACTTATCGGAGGCGCCGCCGACATAAACAAACAGATCACAATCGGAAATCCGCATGATATCAGACGCCGTCGGCTGATAGCTGTGCAGATCAACGCCGTTGTCCAGCAAAAGCGTCAGTTCCGTATCGGTAAGGCGGTCCCCCAGAATGTTCCGAACCCAGTCATAAGTCGGGAAAATGGTGGCAACGATCTTCAGCTTTTGTCCGGAGACAACGTCCGGTTCTTTGGTCGCATCCGTTGAAGGATGCCTGGAACAGGCAGCAAACATCGTACAAAGCATACAGAAAGCAAAACAGATACATAATATTTTTTTCATTAAATATCTCTCCCTCACAAAACAAAAATGAGAACAGTTCTCAGTTTACCATAAGACAAAAAGTTTGTCAACAGTAAATTTAAGAACAGTTCTCATTTTTAATTCCAAGCGGTTTTACAGGATTTCCATATAACGGCCGTACCAATAGGCAAGCAGCCATGCGGTTGGCGCGACGATATTTGCATCGGATCGGTATTCATCCAGCTGAAACGGCGCAGCCGAGAAAAAGTCGGTAACGCGTTCCGAGACCGGGATCGCTTCCAGCGTGTGCGGACGTTCGCCGAACTGCGCCGTACGCGGATCAAGCTTCAGGTCCGGGCGAATGGAATTTCGGATGGAATAAAAGCGCAGGTCAAGCGGATATTCCTCAAGCGACCGGATCGCCTCTGCGATATCCGTATGTACGCCGAGCGACGCGGCAAACACAAAGTCAAAATAGGGATTGTGCTCTTTTTTCTCATATTCGTAATGCCTGCGCAAAGCGAATTTTACATAGCGCAGCAGCGTTTCATCCGTTTCCAGGCGCAACAGATGCGTGATATTAAAGAAACCGAGCCGATCGTCAATGTGACTGGAATTGGCGTCGTCCTTTTTATAGATCATCAAATTCATCGCATAATGCGCTTCCCATGCAAGCCTCTGCTGCTCTGAAAGATAATCGGCATTTCCGGTCACGTGGTAAGCAATGCGCAGGAACGTCAGCAATTCCAGGGCGTTAATTCCCTTTTCCCAACACCAGCTTTGATCGTGGTTGAGCTCCTCCGGACCGAAATGCGCCCATGTTGTAGGCGTTCCGTCCGTATCGCAAAGCGTGTATCCATGCGAAAGAAGATGATCGATCATCTCTTGCACAACTTCTGCGATCAGAGCTTTTTCTTCCCTGTCTGCGCACAGGTCATAATACCACGCCAACGCGTAAAAATGACCGGTCAGCTCGTCGCTGGAGGTCTCGCCTTTCCATTCCAGAGCACCTTTTTCATCGGCAGACGCGTGCCATTCGTGATTGCCGTCGCCGTAGTTGTCTTCGCCCGGACGACGGATCGCCCGCGCGGGAAAACCGGGGATCCCGCTGATCCTTAAAAGCTTGATCAGCGCAAGAAATGACGCACGCGCGTTGGAAAGCGTCGTTTCGTTCTTTGTAACGGCATATTTTAAGCATTGGCCGGCAACATAGAGCGCGGTCCAAAGCCCGTCGTTATCCGTAATGGACACTACGCCGGTTGAAAGATCGCCGTTGACGGTTTTTTCTCGCTTTGTGAAAAAGTTCTCACGCTTAAATGCAGGGGTCAGCGCATCATAATACGCTTCTTTTTCTTCCAATGTCATCGGCGAGAACCGCAGAGAGACAAGGCCGTTTTCGGTGCCTGCCCAAAGCATGCCGCCGCAGCGGCAGATACAGCGAACATTGTCTCCGACAAGATATCTGCCCTTCCCGTAAAAACGTGTTTTTTCGCCGTCCGCGATATAAAGGCCGGCTTCTGTACCGATTAGCAGGCTTCCCTGCTCTCCGAAAGCAAGCGCGGTAATTTTGCAGCGCGGGAAAAAAGAAAACTCCGCAGGCGGGATCCACTCGGACCGACCGTCAAACACATAAACGCCCACCTCGGTACCGACCCAGAGCATGCCGCGGGCGTCCGAAACAATACAGGTCAGTTTTTCCTTCGGGATATCGGTCATATCCGGAAGCATCGTTCCCCAGCGCGGACGTTTTCCGTAACGTTTCATCACGGCGTTTTTACACACGACAAAAATATCGCCGTTGGGACAAACCGTCATGGAACGCGCCGTTTTGATACCGATACGTTCCTGCAGGCAAAAGCCGCCGTCTTCCAATTTATATAACGCATCCTTCGCCAACAGCAGCAAATTGCCGTTTAAGTCGCATTCGGCGTCCGAGACGTCCGCTTCCAGCGGGTAAAAAATCGTTTCGCCGGGTCTGCCGAAACGGTATGTTCCCACGTCCGTACAGGCAAACACCGTATTGCCGCAAACCGCCATCGCTTTAACTGCGATATCGCAGCCGGACAGACGCACAAACCTGTTTGCGTCATAATACAGAACGCCCTTGTCCGTCCCGACGTACAGTACGCCGTCCGCAGTTGAAACGGCGCAGTTGACCGCGGTCGCGGCGCTGAGCTGACGTGAATAAAATGCAGTGCGTGAACACTGCATTGATGCCGGAGTATGATACCGATACTGTTCCATTTCAGTTGGCTCTCTTTTCGTTTATTTCAGAAACTGAGGCAAAAACTCTCTGTGCGCGTCCTTCATTTCCTCGTAGCACGCGCGGGAATTCGCGAAGTCGCCGATCAGCGGATGTACCAGCATGGCATTGTAAGCGGCACGGTCGTCGCCGTTTATGGCTGCCTCGACGGTATATTTCTCGTAAGCCTTGACGGTCGTCATAAGCGCAACCATATGACGGCTCCAGGTTGGCCGGACCGGAACGGGTTTAGCGCCGTCCGCCCCGATACGTGCGGCGATCTCCACGACGTCGTCATCCTGCATAAAGGGGAGCGTCCCGTTATTCAGGATATTTACAACGTGCACGTCGTTTTTATCGTTGGCGATGGAATCGATCAGGGAGCAGGCGGCAAGGCTGTATTTATGTCCGCCGCGCTTATCAAGCAGCGCGGGTTTTACGCAAAGCTCTTCATCCCGGTACATCTTCAGCAGCTGCTCTTCGATCTCCATGCAGACCTGCGCACGCGTCTTTTTATCTTCTTTCAGATGCTGCAGCTTCGTATTACGGTTATAATAATACTGCAGATAAGAGGACGGCCAGCCGCCGCATGCTCTGAGGCAATCGGGATCAAAACCGTCGTCCACGATATTGGCCATCACCTTCGGCGCAAAGCCCTCGTCAAAGAGTTTATACAGCACGTCCTCGCCGTCTTTCATGACGGAGGTGATCCAGCTTAAATGATTGAGCCCGAGATAGGTGATCTCCGCGTCCTCGCCCACATTTTCCTTTATATCGTCGATCATATCGATGGGCACGTTGCAAAGCCCCAGACATTTGACGTTGGTATGGTTCAAAACGAAATCGGTCACGATGCCGGAGGGGTTTGTAAAGTTAATCAGCCAAGCGTCGGGACAGATCTTTTCGATCCGCTCACAGATATGGCCGATCACCGGGATGGTGCGCAGCGCTTTGAAAAATCCGCCGATCCCCGTCGTCTCCTGACCGATCAGCCCGTATTTTACGGGGATGCTCTCGTCCAGATATCTGGCGGGCAATTTGCCGACACGGATCTGTGTAACGACAAAATCAGCGCCCTGCAGTGCAAAATCCAGATCACCGGTCATTACGACCTCGGTGTCCAATCCGGCCTTACGGATCATGCGTTCACATAAACTCCCCACGATCGTTCTTTTCCGTTCGTCAATATCCATCAGGACAAGGCGCTTTAATTTCAGACTGTCCTGCCTTTTCAAAAAACCGTCCACAAGCTCGGGGCAGTAGGTGCTGCCCGACCCGATGACCGTAACGTTGATGTCTTTCATACTCAATCATCCTTTCCCATATAAAATAAATACGTTTTTCTAATTCAGAATTATTTTTCCAGTATCCAGTTGATGCAGCCGGTAACGGGCGGCACGGTCAGCTTGATGAATTTCAGTTTTCTGCCTGAAAGCGCCTCGGCGCGTTCGTGCAGATTTGCGATATAGACATCTGACGGCAGCTTGGTATGAATGGAACCGGAAAGAACGACTTCAACCGTTTCGTCCGTGAAATTCCCGTTTTTCAGATGCGCCGCAATAAACTCCGCCCCGCGCTGCGCCATTTCCACCCCGACGTCAACAGCAGCCGGGTCGCCGGCGTTGAACGCGTCAAAGAAAATATCGATCATATCCCGCACGGTCCGGTCGTCCGTCTCTTCCAGTTTGGAGATCAGGGATAATACGCCTTCTCTTGTCTCCGGGATCTCAAAATGCTCGCATACAGCACGTGTACAGGAGGTTTTTCTCGCACGGAGGCAAACGTCGTCATAAACCATGCGGAACACCCTGCCGGCGATCCATACGCCCCCGCCTACGTCGCCCGAGAGCGGTCCGAAACCGCCGACCTGCAGGAGATTTTCGTCGTTATCCACGGAGTTGCAGCAGGTACCCGTACCGCAGTTATAGCCGATGCCCGCCTTGCCGGAGGCGCCTGCTTTTACTACGATAAAACCGTCGTTATATAGTGCAAACGGGATCGTGAGCCCGCAAGCTTTCAGCGCGTCGCTGAGCTCGGCCTCCTGATACGGATGATCCATTCCGGCCAACGCCATGAGGATAAAACTGACCTCTTCCTGCCGCAGCGCATTTTTAAGAAGGAGTTCGTTTATGCCGTTCATGAGAATACCCGCGGCTTCCGGTATTGCGCCGTCCAGATTTTCGTGGTTTGTTCCACCGGTTTTCACCGTGCTGAGCATGTTCTTTTTTTCATCAAACAGCGCATACTGGGTTTTTGTCCCGCCGCCGTCAACACCGATATAATATTTCATTCTTTCGCCTCCTTCAAATCAGAAAAGCAATCTGTACATACTTCATTTAAGCAATATTTTCCGCGTCTGTACGGTTCCCGGTCGATCCAGCGGCCATCCGTAAAATCCGGGACCGGCACAGGCATGCCGCCCATGGACGCCGACTGCTCGCTGAGATAGGTGATCGCCATCATCGCAGCCGTATCATACACGTCGATCGGAGGCTCTGCATCCAGCCGGACAGCCTCCGCAAAAGCGGAAAGAACTAAAAAATCCATACCGCCATGACCTTTTTTTACACCGGCGTTCCGGTACTCGTCCCACAAAGGATGTTCAAATTCCTCGATCCGCGCATTGAAATCCTCCCACGCATGCGTGCTTTCGGTCACACCCTCGATCGCAAAACGCAACTCGCCTTCCGTCGCCTCGCGGAAGATTCCTTTGGTTCCCTGAACATTATAATCTCTGCTGTATGGACGCGGCAGACAGCAATCGTGCGTAAGCGTGATCGTTTCGCCGTTGGCGCACTTGATAACGGTTGTCACGACGTCCCCTTCATTAAAAGGATAACGGTAAAGATCGTAGTCCTCGCCGCGATTATTTTTGATCCACTCGTTCAAGCCCCGCGCTTTGGAAGAAACGGAAACAAGCGTCAGCATCCGATTGCCGCGGTTGATATCCAGCAGCTTACAGATCGGCCCGAGCTGGTGCGTTGGATACAGTTCCCCGTCCCGACGCATGAAATTATACAGTCTGCCGTGGATATTTTCTCTGCCGAGCACGATTTCATCGCGCAGATCATGCCGATAACCGCCTTCGCAATGAACGATCTCTCCGAAAAGACCTTCTTTAACCATCTTATATAATGCCATTTCTTTGCGATCGTAGCAGCAGTTTTCCATCAGCATGCAAAATTTCCCGGTCTCCTCGCTGACGCTGACCAGCTGACGGCACTCGCCCTCTGACGCCGCGCCGCCGACTTCGATCCCCGCGTGGATGCCGTTTTTCATGGCGTCGACTGCAACGGCGGAATGCGTGATCCATGTCGTTGCGATATAAACGCCGTCCAGCTTTTCTTTGCGGAACATTTCTTTATAATCGGTATAAACGGTTACGGGATATCCGGTATAATTCGGATGGTTTTCAACGATCCGTTTTCCGTTTTCCGCACGCGCAGGTACGATATCGCATACCGCGGTGCAGATCACGTCTTCAACGTCCAGCATAAGCTCCAACATACCGGAACCTCTGCCGCTGACGCCGACGATGCCGATGTTTATCGGTTTCTTTTCCATGATTTTTCTCTCCGTTCGACAAATATATATTGAGTATAACATAGATCAATTTAAAATACTACTGTTTTTTTAAATATTTCTGTGTTATAATTGAAAAAAAACAGATCGGAAATCATTATGCTGAGAATTTACAAAAACGCAAAAGTCATTACGCCGGACGGCATTCGGGACCTCTGTGTCCTCACACGTGACGGCGTCATTGAATCCCTTTGCATGCGCACGGATGCAAAAGCCGACGAAACGATAGACTGCTGCGGCATGTTTCTTTCTCCCGGCTTTGCGGACATCCACGTTCACGGAGGCGGCGGGCATACCGCCATGGGCACGCCGGAAGACATACGAAATATGTGCCTTGCCCACGCTAAACACGGCGTAACAAGCATCGTCCCAACCGTTCTGACGGCTCCGATCGCACAAATGCGAAAAGCCGCCGACAACATTGCGGCCGCAGCAGAATGCAGCGGGGAGCTCAATATTCTCGGCGCACATCTGGAAGGTCCGTTTCTGTCTCCGAAAAAAAGCGGCGCGCAAAGCAAAGACAGCATCATCCTGCCAAAAAAAGAAAACCTCCGTGCGTTGTTGGACGGGGCAAAACAGATCGTGATGCTCGGCATGGCGCCGGAGCTTCCCGGCGCCATGGAGGCTGGAGAATATGCTTCAAGCCGCGGGATCGTTGTTTCCGTTGCACATTCCGACGCGGATTTTGAAACGGCTGAAACAGCGCTTGATCACGGTTTCAGCGACGTAACGCATATTTTTTCCGCCTGTTCCGCCATGCACAAAGAAGGGATCTTCCGAAAAGTCGGCGTTGCCGAGGCAGGCCTTGCGCTGGACGGTTATACAACGCAGTTCATCGGCGATCTGCGTCATTTGCCTGTGGGCGCAATAAAACTGATATATAAAGCCAAAGGCGCAGAAAAAGCCTATCTGATCAGCGACGGGCTGGAATACAGCGCCTGCGACATGCCGGAGGGCAGCGTGGTCACGCAGGAAAACGGACAGACAGCCGTTATTGAGGACGGTGTGATGAAACTGGTTGACCGCTCTTGCATTGCCGGCAGTGTTACGACCCTTGACCGGATGGTCGGAAAAACGGTAAAGGAGTGCGGTATCCCGCTGACCGACGCAGTCAGAATGGCCAGTCTGACACCGCTTTCCGTTCTTGGGCTCGACAATAAAAAAGGAATGATCCGACCGGGATACGACGAGGATCTGATTTTATTTGACGAAAATGTTCAAATCGACCGCGTATGGATCCGTGGAAAAGAATTTTTCTGAAATATGTAACAAAAATCGTGCTTTTTCCGTCTAAGATAACGGAACTTAAATATTTCTTAAAGGTTTGCCCCATTGTTTCTTAATTTTTCATGTGCGATAATGGGTTTGGAAAGAAAGAGAGGATGTATTTATGTACACGGTTTTGGTCTGCGATGACGAAAAGGACATTGTTTCCGCGCTGAAAATCTACCTCACAGCGGACGGTTACGAGGTATTGACCGCCTATAACGGAGAACAAGCTCTGGAAATCATCGAAACGCAAACGGTGCACCTGGTGCTTATGGACATTATGATGCCGGTTACCGACGGCATCACGGCGCTCACACGGATCAGGGAAAAACATAACATGCCTGTCATCTTTACCACGGCAAAGAGCGAGGACAACGATATTATTCTCGGTTTAAATCTCGGCGCCGACGACTACATCACCAAACCCTTCAATCCGGTGGAGCTTTTGGCCCGCGTCCGTTCGCAGCTGCGGCGGTACACGCTCCTCGGTGCAAACCCTGCCGCGGATGAAGTGATCCGCATCGGCACGGTTGAAATCAACGACGCAGCCAAAAGCGTAGCCGTAGACGGAGAACAGGTCAGCCTCACGCCTACGGAATACGAAATACTCCGCCTGCTTGCCGCCAATTCCGGCAAAGTGTTTTCCCCATCCGAGATCTATCGCCGCGTTTGGAACGACGAGCCCTACGGCGCGGATTCCACCGTTGCGGTCCACATTCGGCACTTGAGGGAAAAGATTGAGATCAATCCCGCCAAACCGCGCTATATCAAAGTCGTATGGGGACAGGGATACAAAGTTGAAAAATAAGAAATGAAAAACTCTGCAATCGTCGTGGGATGTATCGTTATTCTTTGTTTCTTTATTCTTTTGGACAAGGTCCTGTTTTAGGAGGTAACATATGAACAGACTGAAACGATCCTACGCGGCAAAAATAATCGCATTTGTTTTATCCGTTTTACTGCTTTATTCGGCTGTCGGGACAGCTTACGCAGCTGTATTTGCATATAGACGAAACATGATCAACACCGATTTTTCGCCTTTCATGCATAAAATCTATTCTTTTATCGCCGATACCACCGCGCAAAAAGCGCGCAACCTTTTTGAAATGGAACTTTGGGCGGCGGACGGTTCCGTTAACAACTCTTATTATCAGGGAGAAGCAGGTCTTCTGCGGTCCGCGCTTTCAAGAAACAACTGCAACGCCGCCTTTGAGCTTTGTGATGAGGACGGCAATATTCTGCTGACAAACTTCTCGCTCGATGAAAACGAATACAGCCATCGTTTTGAACGCTCGTTCAGCGAGTGGATCTATAACAATGACGACGATGTGTTCCGCCAAGATGAAATAGAAACGCAGGCAGTTCAGGAAAAGACCGAAGCGCCCGAAGAGACCGCAACCGTACCGGAATCGGAGGAACTGGCTTTCCGGACGCAGGATACCCTTTCCGCTGATCCGTTGGAGGTCATGCGCACGCCGAATGCAACGACGCCGACTTCTCATTATGAAGAAACCGTCACATCTCCCGTCCCCTATCCGGAGGAGACCACAACGCCGCCGTCCGACAGACAGATCTCTATCTATCTGATTGACGAAGGATACCTATACGGCGATCAGGATTATATTTATCGCTTCGTCGCGCCGTTCGGACAGATCGACGACCTGATACAGAAATACTGCTACAACCTGTATGTGAACGACCTGCAGTACGCAGATTGCAACGACGGCCTGTACGCAACGTATTATCAGGATCAGTTTGACGTAAGCGATAACGGCGTGGTCTATTGGACCGGAGCGGCAACGTCGCTCTCCCGCTGGCTTGATCCGGATCGCGCAGATCAGGAATGGACGACCGAATGGACACAGCCGGGAACCGAGGTCCGCTATACCATAGCAATTTATGTGGCAAACGATCTTTCTGCAAAGGATATTTACTATTATGCAGGCAAGCTCGGAACCGTTGCTTACAACTGCCGCCATCTGATGATCCCGGCGATCATTGTTTTCCTGCTGCTGGCAGCGGCGTTATGGATCTTTCTCTTAGCCGCAGCGGGATATAAAAAAGGCGCGGCGCAGCCTGTCTGCGGCGGACTCCACAAAATCCCGTTCGATATGGTAACGGTTCTGTTTATCGTTCTTGTCGCCGCTGCGGGAATTATTACGATCGACTTGTTTGACGGCAGCCGGGAATTTTTCGGATCTCTGCTTCTTCCGTTGGACTGTCTGCTGATTATCCTGTATTTTGAAACGCTTGCGGTTCGCATCCGTACGTATACGCTTGGCAGGAACCTGTTGATCTGCGTCTTATGGCGTCTGACAAAAAAATGTTGTCAGTCTCTTAAAAAAGTTGGGATAAAACTCTCAAACCGCATGAACGTCATTTGGAAATTCGGCGTTTATTACGTTGTCAGCGCTATTCTCGTTATCATCTTACTCACAATTACCAACGCCGAAGACGGTCTTTTGATCTGTTACGTCCTGTTTAAGCTCTTTGAACTGCCCGCCGGTATGCTTATCATCCTGAATTTCGACCTTATCGCAACGGGAACCAAAAAGCTTGCCCAGGGCCAGACCGGCACAAAGATCCAAAGCAAGCTGCTCTTCGGGGAATTCCGCAAGCAGGCCGAACAGCTGAACGCCATAAACGACGGCATTGATCTGGCAGTACAGGAGCGCTTAAAGAGCGAGAGCATGAAAACAGAGCTGATCACAAACGTCAGCCACGACTTAAAAACGCCGCTGACATCCATCGTCAACTATGTGGATTTACTCAAGCAGGAGAACATTGAAAACCCGAAAGCGCAGGAATATATTGAAGTGATCGACCGGCAGTCCCAGAAGCTGAAAAAGCTGACCGCGGATATCGTTGACGCCTCAAAAGCCGCAACGGGCAGCCTGCAGCTGAATATGGAGAAAACCGACCTCGCCATGCTGTTGGGACAGGTCCACGGAGAATATGCAGATAAACTGGAACAAGCCGGGTTGACCGCCCTGCTTACGCTCCCGGAACAACCCCTGTATATCATGGGCGACGGCAGGTTTTTATGGCGCGTATTCGATAACCTGATGAGCAACATTTGCAAATATTCCCTTTCGGGCACGCGCGTATATATCAGTCTGAAGCAAAAAGAAAATGAAGCCGTCGCGGTATTCCGAAACATCTCCGCCGGAGAATTGAACATCAGCGCCGATGAGCTGACCGAACGTTTTGTGCGTGGGGACGCTTCCCGCAACACCGAAGGCTCGGGACTGGGCTTATCCATCTCCAAAAGCCTGACCGAAAACATGAACGGCAGCTTTGCCATTGACATCGACGGCGATCTGTTCAAAGTCTCGGTCGGTTTCCCAACAATCCAAACCTGATTTTTTCTGTTTGCATTCCATATGCTCCGGGACGGCTTTTTCGAAAGCCGTCTCTTTTATTAATATCATTAAAAACTATTGACTTTATTGCGCTAAAGTGATACTATACTAAACAAATCGTCGAACTTGGGAGGTTTCACGCGTGACGGATTTTCACTCTCCGGCAATGGACCGGCTGTTCACAGCCATTTTGGATCTGGAAAACATGGAGGATTGTTATCGTTTTTTTGACGATGTATGTACGATCAAAGAGCTGCAGGATATGGCGCAGCGTTTGGAAGCCGCCGTATTGTTGAGCGAAGGGGAAAACTATCTTTCCGTTTCTCAAAAAGCCGGCATCAGCACGGCGACGATCAGCCGCGTCAGCAGGTGTCTGCAATACGGCAGCGGCGGATACCAAAAAGCAATTCGGAAACTGAAAACGGAGGGAAAAGCATAATGTTTGACGACGCCCTGTTTAAGCCGGAAGAGCGGGCGGTTTTTCTCTTACGCACGCTGTACTCCGAAAACGGTTTTACACAGTATAAAATGGGAAAATTCGAGGATTACGACCTGTACGCAAAAAACAGGGACTTCCTCATTTCCGACAGCATATTGACTTTTACGGACACCAACGGACGGCTGAAAGCTCTGAAACCGGACGTCACGCTCTCCATTATTCGCAACACGCCGGACAAAACGGGCGAGATCACCAAGGTTTTCTACAATGAAAACGTCTACCGCGTATCCAAAAGCAGTCCCGGTTTCCGGGAGATCATGCAGACGGGGCTTGAGTGTATCGGCGACATCGGCGCGAATGAGCTTTTTGAGGTATTGATGCTTGCCGCAAAAAGTTTGGAGCTGCTCGGCGGCGACTGCATTTTGAATATTTCCCACCTGGATATCGTATCCTGTATTCTTTCCCTGCTCGACACGGACGGCGAAACACGCGCCGCGCTCATGAAATGCCTGGGAGAGAAAAACCTGCATGGGATCGACGAACTGTGCCGTGCGCAAAACCTGACTTCAACCTATGCCGACATATTTAAAACGCTTGCAGGTCTGCACGGCTCCCCCGCACAGGTGCTGCCGGTCTTATCCTCCCTTTTGGATCGTACGCCTGCCGTAAACGCATTTTCGGAGCTGAAAGCGGTCCTGTCCGGTTTTTCCGGCACGCCGCAGGAAGCGATGCTTCGCATCGACTTTTCGGCAGTCAGCGATTTGAAATATTATAACGGGATTGCTTTTAAAGGATACCTGGGCGGCATTCCCGGCAGCGTGCTTTCCGGCGGACAGTATAACAACCTGATGCGCCGTATGCGCCGCAGATCCGGCGCCATCGGCTTTGCAGTCTATCTGGACATGCTGGAACACCCGGATATGCAAAAAACAAAACAGACGGACGAATATCTGAACATCGCCCTGCCGAAGGGTCGTCTGGGTGAAAAAGTATACGCCATGTTCGCTTCGGCCGGCTGTGACTGTCCCGCTGTACTGGAAAACACCAGAAAGCTGATTTTTGAGAACAGCGAAAAAAAAATCCGGTTCTTCTGGGTCAAACCGTCGGACGTCGCAATCTACGTTGAGCGCGGCGCGGCGGATCTCGGCGTAGCGGGAAAAGACATTCTTCTGGAATACGCGCCGGACGTATATGAACTGCTGGATCTGCAAACGGGCGTCTGCCGCATGGCGGTCGCAGCAAAAAAGGATTTTACGGACGATCCGGCAAAAACGCTGCGCGTCGCAACGAAATTTTCCAACATAGCCGCTGATTTTTATGCACAAAAAGGCCGCGACATCGATATCATCCACTTAAACGGCTCCATTGAGCTTGCGCCGATCTTAGAGCTGTCCGATGTGATTGTGGATATCGTGGAAACGGGGACCACCCTGAAAGAAAACCATCTGGAGGTCAAAGAAAACGTTGCGCCGATCTCGGCCCGACTGATCGCCAACCCCTCAAGCTTTCAGTTTAAATATGACGCTGTCACGTGGATCGTCGACGCACTCGCGTATACGGCAGAAAAAAGGAGTGAAATACGGCATGATTAAAATTCTGCAGTACGGAGATGTAAAAAAGGAAGAGATCTTCGCGCGGACTGCCACGCAGGCTGACGTATCCGAGATCGTTGCCGATATCATCCGAAACGTCCGTGATAACGGCGATAAAGCCGTTTTGGCTTACACGGAAAAATTTGACGGCGCCGTGCTTTCCGCCATGCTTGTTTCAAAGCAGGAGATCGATGAGGCCGTGTCGGCCGTTGATCCGCGTTTTTTGGAAATATTAAAGAAAGCGGCCGCCAACATCCGCAAATTCCATTCAAGACAGGTCCGCAATTCCTTTATTATCAACGATGAAAACGGGATCGTTACCGGGCAGAAGATCATTCCCGTAGACCGCGCCGGACTTTATGTTCCCGGCGGAACGGCCGCCTACCCTTCTACAGTGCTCATGGACGCCATTCCCGCGAAGCTCGCCGGCGTGCCGGAGCTTATTATGACGACGCCCCCCGGGAAGGACGGCAAGATCAACCCCGTTATTCTTGCAGCAGCCCACATCGCCGGCGTAGATAAAATCTATAAAGTAGGCGGCGCTCAGGCGATTGCATCTCTTGCCTTCGGGACCGAATCGATCCCAAAGGTCGACAAGATCGTCGGACCGGGCAACGCTTTTGTGGCAGAAGCAAAAAAACAGGTCTACGGGCTCGTTTCCATCGATATGATCGCAGGCCCAAGCGAAATCCTGATCGTGGCGGACGGCAGATCCGACCCGCGTCATGTCGCCGCAGATCTGTTGTCGCAGGCCGAACACGATAAAATGGCAAGCGCCGTGCTTGTAACTGACAGCGCAGACCTTGCCGCCCGTGTCAGAGAGGAACTGGAACGGCAGATCCCGCTCCTTCTGCGCAAAGATATTGCCCGCGCTTCCATTGACGCCAACGGTAAAATCATCATAGCCGACGATATCCGTCTTGCAGTTGACATTGCAAACGAGATCGCACCGGAACATCTGGAACTGATGGTGGACGATCCCTTCGATCTGCTGGACGCCGTCCGGCATGCGGGCAGCATCTTTATGGGCAGGAACTGCCCCGAAGCGCTCGGCGATTACTTCGCCGGACCCAACCACACGCTGCCCACTCTCGGAACGGCAAAGTTTTCCAGTCCCCTTTCCGTTGATGACTTTATCAAAAAAACACAGTACACTTATTATACAAACGCCGCGCTGCGGCGCGTTGCACGGGACGTCGCTTTCTTTGCGGAGCAGGAAGGGTTGACCGGGCACGCAAAAAGCGCCGTGGTCCGTCTGGAGGATAACACAGATGAGTAATTTTTTCAGTGAGAAATATAAGGGTCTGACGCCATACGCGCCGGGCGAACAGCCGCAGGATATGCAGTACGTCAAGCTCAATACAAACGAGTCGCCTTTTCCACCCTGCGAGGCCGTCGCAAAAGCCGCCGAAGGTGCGGCGAAAAAGCTGCAGCTCTATCCCGATCCGGACTGCAAAACCCTGACTCGCGCCCTTGCGGAGCGCTATGACGTGGCGCCGGAAAACATCATCCTGACAAACGGTTCCGACGAGGTACTTAATTTTGCTTTCATGGCGTTTTGTGATGCGGACCATCCCATTACGTTCCCGGATATCTCCTACGGCTTTTATCCCGTGTTTGCCGAAATCAACCGCGTTCCGTTTCAAGCCATCCCGCTGCGTGAGGATTTCAGCATCGATCCGGCGGATTACACAAACGTCGGCTGCAACGTCGTGATCGCAAACCCAAACGCGCCGACAGGCCTTGCGCTGCGTGCAGAACAAATCGAACAAATCGCCGTGACCAATCCGGACCACGTTGTGATCATCGACGAGGCCTATGTGGATTTCGGCGCCGAAAGCGCGGTTTTACTTACAAAGAACTATCCAAACCTTTTGGTTACGCAGACCTTTTCAAAATCGCGTTCATTTGCCGGCGGCCGTCTCGGTTTCGGCATTGCGGACAAAGCGCTGATCGCGGATCTGAATACCGTTAAATACTCTACAAATCCTTATAACATCAACCGCATGACCAACGAAGCGGCACTTGCGGTCCTTCAAAACGACGATTTTTATATGCAGAACTGCAACATCATACAAAAAAACCGCGCTTATCTTTCCGATGCACTGCAGGGGCTCGGCTTTACGGTCCTTCCTTCCCTTTCCAATTTTATTTTTGTAAAAAGCGACCGTATCGGCGGGGAGGCGCTGTATCTCGGTTTAAAAAAACGAGGGGTTCTGGTCCGGCATTTTACCGCCGAGCGGATCAAAGACTATAACCGCATTACAATCGGCAGCAGAGAACAGCTTGATATTCTGCTGCGTGAGATCAAACAGTTATTGGAGGAAACAATATGAGAACGGCAGAATGCAGCAGAACAACCGCGGAAACGGATATCCGCCTGTCTCTCAGCCTGGACGGGTCGGGCACAAGCGACATTGACACCGGCTGCGCGTTTTTGGATCACATGCTCACGCTTTTTGCCTGCCACGGCAGTTTCGATCTGACCGTACGCTGCAAGGGCGATACGCTTGTAGACTATCATCACAGCGTCGAGGATATCGGCATTGCGCTCGGTTCTGCGTTTGCGCAGGCGCTGGGCGACAAAGCGGGCGTTACACGTTACGGCAATATGCTTCTGCCGATGGACGAGGCGCTTATCCTCTCCGCGGTCGATCTGTCCGGCCGATCGCATTTAAGTTTTGACGTCGCTTTCCCCACGCAGCGGTGCGGCGATTTTGACATGGAGCTTGTAAAAGAATTCTGGCTTGCATTTGTGCGGACAAGCTCTTTAACGCTGCACATCAGAATGCTGGCCGGGGAAAACTCCCATCACATTGCGGAGGGCATTTTCAAGTCCGTCGCCCGCGCGCTGAAGTCCGCGGTCACGCTTGACGCTTCGCTTGCAAACCGTATTCCATCCACCAAAGGAGTGCTTTAACCTTGATTGTTATCATTGACTACGGCGTCGGAAATTTATTTTCCCTAAAAAGCTCCTTTGCTTTTCTCGGCATTGAGGCCAAAGTTTCCTGCAGAGCTTCGGATATCAGAAACGCCGATAAAATCCTTCTGCCCGGCGTAGGCGCGTTTGCGGACGCCGCGGACAAGCTGATCAAAACGGGACTTGCAGACCTGCTGTCGGAAGAAGTCCGCCGCGGAAAACCGCTGCTCGGTATTTGTCTGGGGATGCAGCTTCTGTTTCAGAAAAGCCTTGAATACGGCGAACACGCAGGGCTCGGACTGATTCCCGGCGTCGTCAAGCCATTGGAAGGATACGTGCCGCGCTCGCTTAAGATCCCGCAGATGGGATGGAACAGTCTTGAGATCGTCAAAAACAGTCCGCTGCTGCAATACACCCCACCCGGCGAATATGTATATTTTGTACACTCCTATTATGCAGCCGACTGCGCGCCGTACGTTACCTCGACAACAGACTACGGCGTTCCCGTAACGGCGACCGTTCAGCGCAGCAACGTATTCGGCTGCCAGTTCCATCCGGAAAAAAGCGGCGCAGCAGGACTGAACATTCTGAAAGCATTCAGTGAAACGGAGGGATAATCGATGACCATTTTACCCGCCATCGATCTGTTCGACGGAAAAGCCGTCCGGTTATTTAAAGGCGACTACAACGAAATGACGGTTTATCATTCAAAACCCGAAGAGGTCGCTTCGGATTTCTGCCGCCGCGGCGCCGAAGCCGTACATATCGTTGACTTACAGGGCGCACGAGACGGCGGCACGCCGAATTTCGACGCCGTGATACGTATTAAAACGCAAAGCGGACTGCCCTGTGAGGTCGGCGGCGGCATCCGTTCCATGGAAACGATAGACCGCTATCTTGACGCGGGCGTCGACCGTGTTATACTCGGGACCGCCGCGGTACAAAACGAAGCGCTTTTGAACGAAGCGGTAAACAAATACGGCGACAAAATCGCAGTCGGCGCAGACGTCAGAGACGGACGGATCGCCGTAAAAGGCTGGATCGAAAAATCCGATCTGACGACGGACGATTTTTTTGCGCGTATGCAAACGCTCGGCGTTCGGCATATCATCTGTACGGATATCAGCAGAGACGGCGCGCTGCGCGGTGCAAATCTGCGGCTGTATCGCATTCTCAGTAAAAAATATTCCGTTTGCATCACGGCCTCCGGCGGCGTCAGTACGCTTTCAGACGTCCGCGAGCTGAAAGAAATGGGCGTTTACGGCGCCATCATCGGCAAGGCCTATTACGAGGGAAAACTGGACCTGGCGCAGGCGATTGAGGTAGCGAGATGATTACAAAACGCATTATTCCCTGCCTGGACGTTAAAAACGGACGCGTGGTCAAGGGGGTTAATTTCAAGGGGCTTACGGACGTTTCCTCCCCTGTGGAACTCGCCTCTTTATATTCGGTCTGCGGCGCTGACGAGCTGGTATTTTACGATATCAACGCCTCTTTTGAAGAGCGAAAACTGTTTACCGATATCCTGCGTGAAACGGCGCGCAGCGTTTTTATCCCGCTGACTGTCGGCGGCGGCATCAACTCGCTTGACGATTTTGACAGAGCGCTGAAAAACGGCGCGGATAAGGTCAGCGTCAACTCAGGCGCCATCCGCGACCCGTCGCTCATTTCCGCGGCGGCGAAACGGTACGGCAACCAATGCGTGGTATTAAGCGTGGACGCAAAACGCGTAAACGGTGAATTCCGTGTTTTTGCAAAGGGCGGCAGAGAAGACACGGGAATAGAGGCCCTCGGTTGGATCAAAAGCGGTATCGAACGCGGCGCGGGCGAGATCGTTTTGAACTCTATCGATACCGACGGCGTCAAAAAAGGCTTTGATCTGGAAATGACAGCCGCCGTCTGTGAAATATCGCGCGTGCCAGTGATCGCTTCCGGCGGCGCAGGAAAAACGGAAGACTTCATCACTTTATTCCAAAGCGTACCGGAGGCTGACGCAGGCCTTGCGGCTTCCGTTTTTCACTTTGGGGAAATTCAGATTTCCGATTTAAAAAAGGCCATGGCGAAGGCGGGCATTCCGACCCGTACCGTCATATAAAAAAAGAGGAGAAAAAAATGATCGATATCGACGCCTTAAAATTTGATATAAACGGACTGATCCCTGCCATCGTGCAGGATGCGGACACAAAAGAGGTACTCACGCTCGCATATATGAACCGGGAAAGTCTGACGATCACCATCGAAAAGGGCCTGACCTGTTTTTACAGCAGGTCGCGGCAGTGCCTTTGGCTCAAAGGCGAAACCAGCGGGAACTTCCAGCGCGTCGTCAGCATTACGGCGGACTGTGATTTCGACGCGTTGACGGTGCTTGTAAAGCCGGACGGGCCTGCCTGCCATCTCGGAACAAAAAGCTGTTTTACAAACGAGGTCTATGAAAGCGACTCCTTTCATGACTTCAGTTATGAAAAACTGATGACGTTGATCCTGGGCAGAAAAACAGAAAAAAAAGAAGGCTCCTATACAAGCTACCTTTTTGAAAAGGGGCTGGATAAGATCCTGAAAAAAGTGGGAGAAGAGTGCACGGAGGTCATTATCGCCGCCAAGGCGGAGGACAAAAAAGAAACGGTTTACGAAATAGCGGACCTTGCCTACCACGTAATGGTTCTGATGGCCGAGGCCGGTATCTCTCTGGACGATATCCGTGCAGAGCTTGCATCGCGCCACGTGATCGACAAAAAAGTGAAACAGGAGAAAATGACTTGATGATATGCGGAGATTTTCATACGCACACCTGTTTTTGCGACGGCAAAAACACACCGGAGGAAATGGTATCGGCCGCTATTGCGGCAGGCATGACAAAGCTGGGTTTTTCGGGACATTCACATACGCCCTTTGACGAAAGCTACTGCATGTCCGTCACCGGTACGGAAGAATACAAAAAAGAGGTCCGCAGGCTGCAGGAAGCCTATCGCGGACAGCTTGAAATATTTCTCGGCGTGGAACAGGATTATTACGGAGACGCGCCATCCGGCGATTACGATTACGTGATCGGCTCCGTGCACTATATTCACCTCGGAGATGAATATATTCCTGTGGATGAGGGCAACGAAAAGCTGAAAAGAGCTGCCGACGCTTATTTCGGCGGAGATATTCTCTGCGTCTGCGAAGCGTATTATCAAACCGTCGCCGACATAGTGAACAAAACCGACTGCGATATCATCGGTCATTTTGACCTACCGACAAAATATCTGGAAAAAGAGCAGATATTCGATCCGTCGTCTCCCCGATACAAAAAAGCGTGGCAGGCTGCCGCGGACAAGCTCCTGCAGGCAAAAGTCCCGTTCGAAATCAATACGGGCGCAATGGCAAGAGGCTGCCGCAGCACACCCTACCCCGCACCGGAAATTCTATCCTATCTTGCTTCGCACGGCGGAACAGTCGTCTTATCCGGCGACAGCCACAGCGCAAAAACACTGCGCTATGCATTTGACAGGTGTGAAAAACTGGTTGCGTCCACAGGCCTTACTTACCGGTATCCGAAAAAATTCGGGATAACACCGGAAGGATCTCCTTCTCCGTAAAGCGCTGCGCACAACCGCAGCCGCAAAATACGTCAAGGCTTTCCGCCGCAAGCATCTGCAGCTGTTCCTGTTTCAAAAACGGAAGCGTTCGCGGAAAACCGAGCGTCGAATAAAACAACGTATCCAATGCCGAGAGAAAAAGCTCGGCATTTTCTTTTTTGTCCGTATTCTCCTCTGAAAAACCGCACCGGACTGCAAGCTCGGAAAGTGCAAATGCGCACAAATCTGCATGCATATGCAGCACGGGAAGCGCGCAGGCTGCCGCCGTTTCGCCCACGGAAATGCCGAAAAGCGAATTTGCGGTCTGTGAAAGCGCATGAATAAAACCATACCCCATGCGTCTGCAGACAAGCCCCGCATAAACGCCTGCGGACTGCAGCGCCGAGATCTCTTCAGCGGAAGGATCTCCGGACACGGCACCCTTTGCGAAACGGAAAACCGTTTTTACAACTTCGGGCGCATAAAATGTATCCGCGGAGAAAGCCTGATCAACCGGAGCGATAAACCCTTCCGTCGCGTTGATCAGCATACGTGCGATCTGTTCGGCAATTGCATCCTTTGACGCGGATAAAGATACGTCCGGGTCGCAGATCAATCCATCCGGGATCAGCGCGGGAACAATCGCGGTCCTGCTTCGGCCGTTTACGGCATGCGGGCTTAAAAAGGGGGCAAGCGACTCGCCTGCGCCGAGCGGATACGGCAGTACGATAAGGGAAAAGCGTGCTTTCCGTTTTTTCAGTCCCGCTTTCGCAAGGCCGGAAGACAGGTAAAACGCCGCTTCCTTCGCTCCGGCCAGAAAATGCTCTCCGCCTGCGGCGATCAGCGCGTCCGCACCTTTATTATCTGCGTCTTTTGCAAGAAGCAGGATCTGCTCCGGCGCGGAAAGGTCAATAACAGTCGATGCTGCTTCCGGACAGACGCCGGCAAGCATAGCGCAAAGCTTTTCATTCTCTGCAGCGATCAACGGATGCTTAACGTCGAGATTTTGTAATGTTTTCGAAAGTTCAGAAAGACTGCCTTTGCCCTGTAAAAGCAGCGGATGCTTCAGCTCTGCACGCAGGCCCTCGCGGACGCGGTAAGCGTCCGGCGGATAAAACGTCTGTTTTGTCTCCGAAACGATCCCCGGCCGTGCAGTAAGCCATTTGCTTAAATATGCTTTATCCCAGGCGCAGCGCGGATCCCTTGAAAGTCCGGAAAGCGCGTCGCTTCTTTCCGCATCGATCAACACGTTGCCCGCGCCGCTACGGAAGAAAAACGCGTCGCGCAGCGCGGAACACCCCGGATCGTCGCTTAGCGCCGTCAAAAGGGCAAAGAAAGCGGCGTTGGAGATACGCGGCAAATCGATTCCGGCGCGTGCAATAAGCCCCGAAACAGAAAGCGGCTGCTTATCGGTCAAATGGAAAACGCTGTTGACTTCCCCGGTCAGGATCAGCTTTACCGCAGCGTCCGCCGCGGCGTCCACGGGAAGCGCATACAGCCCGAAACGATCAAGCGCCTCGCAAACGGCGCCGGTGCGTATCACGGCGTTAAGCAGCACGCCGCATGTCGGTGCGGAAGACGAAAAAGCGTCTTTTCCGTCCGAAAAGCGCGGCGTAAGCAGACCGAGACGCAGGATGTTGGTTTTTGCGCCCATCAAACGGGCGAGCAAAACCGTTCGTTCCGCTTCAAACAGGCTGTGCACAAAAGCGTCCTCATGCGCCTGCTGACCGATATACAGCGTTTTTTCATCCGCTATTTCGCCGTCAAAAAGCTGATAGACCCGTCCGCCGCCGAAAACGCGCAAATCGGAAAAATACTCTAAAACGCTGTCTGTTATCCGCGCAAAATCGACCGCGGTCTGCGCAAGATCGACGACGGCCGAAGCAAACGTCCGAAATCCCCCGCAATCGGCTGGATAAGCGGCGATATGGATCACCGCGTCGATTTTATCTTTATATTTTCTGGCGGCAGTCGCCGTCATGCCGAAATAAGGTTTAGAAAAATCGCCCTCAACGGGCTTTACGTTCCGCAGCTTCGCATTCCCGAAACAAACGGTGCAATTGTCCCAAAACGTCTGTTTATCCCGTACAAGGCAGTAAACCTTCTGTCCGTACGAGAGCAGGGCTTTCAGCAAATGCGCGCCGAAAAAACTCTCGCCGTCCGTTAAAAACACCGCGCCGGCGGAAAAACGGACCGGGGCGTCCGGTTTTTTTCGTATCAGGCGTTCCGCACGCAAATCGGGCTTGGAGAGCAAAAATTTTTCTTTTTGCAGGTGAACCGCAAGCGCAAAAAGAAAGGGACTGTCGTAAACCGTCTGCGGAAGCAGATGAAGCCGCAGCGCAAATTCCGCAAGTCTTGCAGGGGAATACCCAAACAGCAGCAAATTGTCGTTCAGATCGGCGTCCTGCAAGCCGAGCTCCTCCGCAGCTGCGTCAAGGATCCGTCGTTCCTCTTTTGAAACGGGCGTGCATTTTGAGGGGACAAGAGCCGGGCCGGTTTCCGGACCGGACGGCGTATGGATCGACAGCGGGATCCCCGTCGAGGAAAAAAGGCGAACATACCGTGCGTCGATCGCCCCCTTTACGCAGACCACCTGCCGTACGTTTGAGCCGAAGAACGACGCAACGGCGTCTGCCACCGTTTTTTTTGCACAAATCGCCCGCGCAAACGAGAACGCACGTTCGTACACAGACAGGCATTCCGAAGCTCCGCCGAACACAAACCCGGGACGCAGCTTTGAAGCTGTTCCGCGAAAATCGGAAACAGACGTTTCCGCAAGTACACAGCGGCCGAAAAGAAGCTGCAAGGAAAGCGCGGCGCCGTATGGGGAAGAAAATGGCAAAACAGACAAAGAGACCGCTCCTTCCGCCGCGGAAACGTCGAGCCTGTTAAGAGATGCAAGCGCTTCATATGAATAAACGGCCGCATCCGGTTCCGCAGGGAAAGATACGGTCGGCAAGGATGCTGTTTCTACGTCCGAAAAGGCCTGCGCCGGGCAGGTAAGAACGTCGGCAAAATCCGTACAGCCGTCCGGTGCGAAGTCGCCGACCGCGATCAGACGCGTCTGATCCGCGTTAAAATCCGGTTCCGAAAGAAACGCAGCCGCCTCGGCAGCCGTGCAGAAAATCGCGCGCGCGCCTGTCCCCTGCAAAAGGGTAAGGCTTTCATGCGCGCCGAGCGTCTGAGGCAAAACAACGGCGGAGCAAGCGGTGTGCGCCAGACCGAAAAAAACAGAAAGCCGTTCAAAACAGGCAGGCAGCGTCAGCGCAGCGACGGATCCGGCCAATCCGGACGCGGCAAGAAAAGACGCGACCGCCTCGGCCGATTTTTTCAGATCGCCGTAGTTTTTCGTCCGTACGCGCTTTTGCGCATAAAACGCATAGCAATGTGCGCCTATTCCCTTTTCGCAGGCAATTTGAAGCTGCTGCCAAAGACTTTCCATTTGTGTTTTCCTTTCTCGCCGGGACCGATCAGATCACTGCAATGATTGTACCATATTTTCATTTGGTATTCAATAGCGGATTTTTCTCAGTAAACGCGCACTTTATATAAGGAAGGGCTTGTTTTTATGAAAGGAATATGGTAAAATGAAAGCAAATTATGATTATTATTCAGGTTTGGGAGGGTCTTTTATGGACACAAGATTTGCGATTTCCGAATACCCGGACGCTTCGAAGGTGAACGCCGAATTAAACGCGCTGATCAAAAAGCCCGTTTACACCGTTACGCCCGAGGCGCTCAAGGATTACGAAGAGAATTATTTTGAAAAGAAATGCGCCAAATCCAAAGAGATGATCGAAAAAGCGAAAGAGATCATCCCGGGCGGCGTACAACATAACCTTGCGTTCAACTATCCCTTCCCGCTTGTCTTCACAAAAGCGGAAGGCGCTTATCTGTATGATATCGACGGCAACCGTTACTATGATTTCCTTCAGGCAGGCGGACCCACGGTGCTCGGCTCCAACCCGCCCGAGGTCCGTGAGCAGGTCATTGATCTGCTTAACACCTGCGGTCCTTCCACCGGCCTTTTCCATGAATTTGAATATAAGCTTGCAAAAAAGATATCCGACAGCATGGAATCGGTCGATATGTTCCGCATGCTGCAATCCGGCACGGAGGGCTGTATGCTGGCTGCGCGGATCGCGCGCCTTGCCACCAAAAACCGCAATATCGTGAAAATGGGCGGCGCGTACCACGGCTGGTCGGATCAGCTTGGCTACGGCATCCGCATCCCCGGCACGAAGTTCACGCAGGCGCACGGCGTGCCCATGCGGCTCATGCGCGATACGCAGGAGTTTTTCCCGGGCGATTTGGACGCGCTGGAAAGAACGCTGCGGCTGAATTTGTTGCGCGGCGGCACGGCAGCCGTCTTTTTGGAGGCGATCGGCCCCGAGAGCGGTTCCCGTCCCGTAGACAAAAATTTCTGCAAAGGTGTAGAGCGGCTTTGCCGCAAATACGGCGCATTGCTGATCTTTGACGAAGTCGTAACAGGCTTCCGGATCGGCATGGCCGGCGCGCAGGGCTACTTCGGCTGTTCTCCCGACCTGACCGTTTTCGGCAAGGTCATCGCCGGCGGCTATCCCGGCGCGGGCGGCGTCGGCGGTAAACGCGAATACATGAAATACCTCGGCGCCGGGCTTGACGGCGCAGTTAAGATCAAAAAGGCCTTCTGCGGCGGCACGCTTTCCGCCAACCCATTAAGCTGTGCGGCGGGCTACTTTACGCTGGAAGAGATCGACCGCACCAACGCCTGCGTAAAAGCCGGCGAAATGGGCGACCGCATTACCAAGGGCCTGCAGGAAATCATCGCAAAGCGTCACCTGCCCTTTGTCGCCTTTAACCAGGGCTCCATCTGTCATATGGAAACGGTGGGCACGCTGCAGTTCTCCATCGACTGGCACAAGCCGTGGACCATTCCCGCCGTCCTTAACGAGACGAACGTCCGAAAGGCCGAAATGACACATATGGGCGCCGCTTACATGGCGGAAGGTCTTGTAACGCTTGCGGGCAGCAGACTGTATACCAGCGCCGCCTACACGCCCGAGATGATCGACGACGCGCTGGCTGCCTTTGACAGAGTCTTTTCAAAAATCGCCGTAAAGGAATAATCGTATGGAATTGGAAAATGCGAAACGCGCAGTGATCGAAGCGGGCGTTCAGCTTGTGCGCAGAGGACTGATCCAGCGCACCTGGGGCAACGTCAGCTGCCGTGTGGATGACAACCGCTTTGTGATCACCCCCAGCGGACGCGATTATCTGTCGTTAACGCCGGAACAGATCGTTTTGGTCAATATTGCCGATTTAAGCTACGAAGGCGAGATCAAGCCCTCCTCGGAAAAAGGGATCCACGCGCAGTGCTATGCCCTGCGGCCGGAGGTCAATTTTGTCATTCACACACATCAGACCTACGCCTCGCTGTTGGGGATGTCCGGCTTTGATATCAACGGCATTACCGGCGAAGCGGCCACTGTGATCGGCACGGACGTTCCGCTTGCGGCATACGGCCTGCCCGGCACAAAAAAACTGCGCAAAGGTGTAACCGACGCGTTAAAACGTTCCGCTTCCAAGGCGGTGCTGATGCACCGTCACGGCGCACTGTGCGTCGGAACGGATATGGACGACGCCTTCCGGGTTGCAAACACGCTGGAAGAGCTTTGCAAAGAAAAACTTTCAAACAGGTTTTATGAACTGACCGGCAAAGCCGCGGATTCCTTTGTTTCCATAGCGGAATACGTCGCGGCAAACCTGCAGACCAAAGCCGCAGATATTGAACTGGACGCCT
>JAFSXY010000160.1 GCA_017443805.1 Clostridia bacterium
GCCGCTGGTCTCGGATACGGAAAAGGCGGTTTGGACGTGCACCGGCAAAGACGGCCGTCCGGTGTTCGCGGCGTTTAACCTCTTGAACGAGCCGCAGACCGTCACCGTGGAAACAGGACTTTTTTCGCCTTTTACGGCGGAAGATCTGTGGACCGGAGAAAAGACCGTCTGTGCTGCGTCCAAAATGCGGCTGCCGCTCGGCCCGCGGGAGAGTAAGATCTTTGCCGTCTGTTGACGATTTTTGCATCCGACAGGTGCCATTGATAAAAAAATTTTTTGAACAGGAACGGTTTTTTGTTGAAAATCGCTCTTGTTTTTTATAGGCAGAATAGAATATAATAAAAATAGATATTTTTTTATCAAGGAGTTACCGAAAATGAACGTACGCAACAAAATTTTTGCAATCCTTTTGAGCATGTGTCTGCTCTTAACGGCCCTGCCGCTGACCGTTTTTGCGGAGCCGGCGGTCCTTGCCAGCGGAAACTTTTCCTATTACGGAATTTCATCCGTGACATGGTGTGTAACGGACGACGGCGTCCTTACCATCGGCGGCACCGGCCCTATGCCGAATTTTGATTCTTTTTATACAGACGCGCCGTATTATCCTTATAAAGATCAGATTTCGAAGCTTGTGATAAACGAGGGCGTCACAAAAATCGGATCAATGGCTTTTCGTAGTTGGAGCAATCTGACCGGAACGCTGGTGATCCCGGAAAGTGTTAGGGAGATTGCCGACGGTGCGTTCCGTTTTTGCAGCGGTTTTGCCGACGAGCTGGTCATTCCGCGCGGTGTGGAAAAAATCGGCGGCGGTGCATTTAACTCCTGTACCGGCTTGACTAAACTGACGTTTGTCTCTGAAAACAGTGCGCTTAAGACGATATCAAACGCCGCTTTCCACCATTGCACTAATTTGGATTGCGAGTTGAAACTGCCTATCGGGTTGGAAACGATCGGATTCGGCGCTTTTCGTGAATGCTACGCGCTGAAAGGGGATATCACAATCCCGGACAGCGTAAAGTATATCGGCTATGAGGCATTTTTGAACTGTAGAAATTTGGATGGTACACTGGTGCTCGGCACGGAGAACAGCCAGCTGCAGACGATCGAGGAAGAGATCTTTGCCGGGTGTTCCAAGCTCAAGGGCTCCGTATACATCCCGAGCGGCGTAACGACGCTTGGAAACAGAGCGTTTTCGGGCTGTTCTTCGTTGGACGGCACGATCACGTTTTGCGAAGGTCTGCAGGTGATCGAATACGATGCGTTCAACGGCTGTGTTTCTCTGAAGGGTTCCGTGAAAATCCCGAATACCGTGACAACGATTGGAGCGAACGCTTTTGTCGATTGCAAAGGACTTGACGGTACGATCACGCTCGGCAGCGGCTTGCAGTCGATCGGTGAGCAGGCTTTTGAAAACTGCAAAAAACTGACGGGAGACCTAATCATTCCTGACGGCGTTACGACGATCGGTAACGAAGCGTTCCAAAACTGTGAGAGCCTGTCCGGTACGTTGAGCATTCCGGCAAGTGCCGAGAATATCGGTCTGTGCGCCTTCCACGGCTGCGCCAAAAACGGGGATATCATGGCCTTTTTTGCGCAGCATCCGGAATACGTTGAAAAAGTTGAAGTCTCGCGCACCGAGCCGACAATCACGTCAAACGGCAGCGTTACCTATAAAATCAACTGCACCGATTCCAGGCATTCGACAGCTGCGGGCAGACTGATTAAAACTGAGGATGAAACGCTTTACTATACCTATATTACTTCCATTTCCGCCGAACCGGAAGAAATGACGCTTGCCGTCGGCAGAACGGGGCAGATCGTTGTAACGGTCGCTCCCGATGACGCCATGGATCCCAACGTCACCTTTATGTCCGGCGACGAGGGCATCGCGACGGTGGATGAAAACGGCCTGATCACGGCGGTGGCGCCCGGCACGACGACCGTGACGGTTGCCCCTGCGGACGGTTCCGCTTCCGCAATCAAGACGGTCACGGTCACCGTTTACGATCTGACCGTGCCGGAAAAGGTCGTGCTCGCCGTGGGTGAAACGGAATACGTTACCCCGACGGTGGAGCCTGCCGGCGCCGTAGATCCCACGTATACCTACACCGCCTCCGACGTTTCGGTCGTCACGGTCGATACAGACGGCAAGGTCACGCCCGTCGGCCCCGGCACGACGACGATCACCGTGACGGACGGCGTCATTACCAAAACGATTCCCGTCACGATCGCCGACGTAGTCGCCGTGGCTGACAAAACGCTGCTGCAAAGAGACGAAACGGCCCAGATCACTGTTACGGAGCAGCCCGCGGGCACGCTGCAGAGCGTTACGTACGGCGTTTCCGATACCGGCGTGTTGTCCGTTTCCGATACCGGCGTTGTAACGGCGATCCGTTCCAACGGCACGGCAACCGTCACGGTCACGTCTACATTGCTTGTGGACGGCGAGACGGTCACGATCACCAAAACGATCCCCTTCACGGTGCATACCGATTATATTCAGACCATCACGGTCACGCCGGACGAAATGACCCTGGCCGTAGGCAAAACCGGACAGATCGAAGCGACGGTCGCGCCTGACAACGCCATTGACCTGCGTGTTTCCTATGCTTCCGGCGACGAAAGCGTTGCGACGGTCGACGAAACCGGCAAGGTCACGGCAGTCGCGCCCGGCACGACGACCATTACGGTCACGCCGACGGTCGGAGATCCGGACGAGGAGCCGGTAACGGCGACCGTTACCGTTACGGTTTACGATCTGGAGGTGCCGGAAAAGCTTGTGATCGTTGTCGGTGAGACAGGCGACGTCACCCCGACGGTAGATCCCGCCGGCGCCGTAACGCCCGCCGTAACGTATACCTCTTCCGACGACGACATTGTGACCGTTGATGAGGACGGCAAGGTCACACCCGTCGGCCCCGGCACGGCAGACGTGACCGTCACGGACGGCGACATTACCAAAACAGTGCCCGTCACGGTCGTCAGCGTGACCGCCGAGGCCGATAAAACGCGGCTGAAAAAAGAGGAGACCGGCACGGTCACCGTTACGACGACGCCCGACGGGATCCTGCAGAACGTCACCTACAGCGTTTCCGATCCCCGCGTGCTGTCCGTTTCCGATACGGGAGAATACACGGCGCTGAAGACCGGTACCGCGGACGTCATTGTGACGGCGACGCTGCTTGTGGACGGCGAGACCGTTACGGTCGTCAGAACGCTGCCCATCTCCGTGTACACGCCCGTGACCTCCATTACGGCGTCCGCCGACAAATATCTGCTGAGCACAGAGGACGACCCCGAAGCCGTTATCACGGTCGAGGTGGGTCCCGCGGACGCCGACAACAAGGACGTAACGTATACTTCCTCCGATCCGTCCGTGCTCCGGGTCGAGCCCGACGGTAAGGTCGTTGCAGTCGGCAAGGGCACTGCGACCGTGACGATCACGGCGGCGGACGGTTCCGGCGTCCAAACGACGCTTACGTTCACCGTTACCGACGATCGCTTCACGCTGAACATCCCGTCGACCCTGGACTTAAAAGAAAAGGGCAAGGCGGAAGTGGAGAGCGACACGGATAAGCCCTATACCGTAGAGTATACCTCGTCCGACCCGCGCATTCTGAAAATCGATCCCGCCACGGGCGAATATGAGGTAAAGGGTAAGGGCAAGGTCACGGTGACGGCGAAGATCATCTTCGGCGACGGTACGTTTAAGACGATCTCAAAAGAGGTCAACTGCGTCGACCCGCACGAGGGCGAGTTCCGCTGCAAGCGCTGCGACTGGTACGACGACGTAAAGGATACGCCCGGTCTGGTCGGCTTTATCTACTGGATGATCCACACGATCACGCATTTCGTACAGGAGATCAACTGGCTGACGTAAGCAGCCGTTAGCTGTTTGTTTTCAGCTGTTAGAAATCAGAAAAAATCCGTTCTGCAGGGCAGAGCGGATTTTTCTCTATAGCAGTGTACCAAACGGACACAGATCCGTCCGTAAAAAAGCTTGTTTTTCCGGTGTTATTATTTTATAATAAAACATCATATTTATAACAAGGAGCCTGAAAATGACGGAGGAAGAAAAAATCAACGCGGGGATGCTGTTTTTCCCGGGCGATCCGGAATTAAAAGCGAAAAAACTGAAAGCGCACAACCTGAATATCGATTATAACCGTCTGCACGAAGACGATACGGCTGCGCGGGAAAAGATATTAACGGAGCTGCTGGGCGGACTGGGTAAAAACCATTTTCTGCAGGGCCCCGTTACGTTCCACTACGGCTGCCATACGTTTATCGGTGACGACGTGTTCATCAACTTTAACTTTACGGTGCAGGACGACGCGCGCGTCACGATCGACGACGGCTGCAACTTCGGCCCCAACGTGACCATCGTTACGCCGCTGCACCCCATGCTCGCATCGGAGCGCAAGGCGCTCGGCTGTCCGGACGGGACCGCAAAACGGTTGTGCTGGGCAAAGCCCGTGCATATCGGCAAGCGCTGCTGGATCTGCGCAAACGTGGTGATCCTGCCCGGCGTGACCGTCGGCGACGACTGCGTGATCGGCGCAGGCAGCGTGGTCACGAGGGATATTCCCGCCGGAAGCTTTGCTGCGGGTAATCCCTGCCGGGTGATCCGGAAGCTGTCCGAAGCCGACAGTCTTGCAAATAACGCCGCGCTTTTGGGAGAACATACGATTTTGTAAAATTACAGGGAGCAAAATGGACGCGTTCTTTTTCTTAAACAGCATCCTCTTCGGCGCGGGCCTTGCCATGGACGCCTTTTCGGTATCCGTTGCCAACGGCCTGCGGGAACCGGGCATGTCCCGCGCGCGGCGCGGTTTGATCGCCGGCGTGTACGGTCTGTTCCAGACTGCCATGCCGCTTGCGGGCTGGTTCCTCGTACACGCGGCGGCGCAGCGGTTCAGACAGTTTGCGGTTTTTATCCCGTGGATCGCGCTTTTTTTGCTGCTTTTTATCGGCGGTGAAATGCTGCTGGAGGCTTTTCGCAAAAGAGAGAAAAAAGAAAAAGCCGAACCGGTCCGGCTCGGCGTCGGCGCGCTGCTTTTGCAGGGCCTTGCCACGTCTATCGACGCGTTAAGCGTGGGATTTACGATCGCAGAGCTTGATTTTACGGCCGCCATGACCGAGGCGCTGATCATCGGCGCCGTCACCTTTGCGCTGTGCTGCGCCGCGCTGCGTCTGGGCGGCCGCTTCGGCCTGCGGCTCGCGGATAAAGCGGGCTTTGTCGGCGGCGGCATCCTGATCGCCATCGGGATCGAGATTTTCGTCAAAGGCGTGTTTTTCGGCGGATAAAGCAAGCGTCCGCGTTGCGTCCGCAGCCGTTAGCAGATAGTGGTTAGCAAATAGCGAATAGTTGCGGCCGGGACACTTTCGCCCGATCATATTTTAAGATCAAAATGCGGAGCGTTTTCCGAAACGTTTTGCCGAAGGCGGAACACATCACGTTGCGCAGCAACGCAGCACGCGCCGCAGGCGCTCATCACGTCGCGAAGCGACTCATCACTGTTCACGCGCAGCGGACGCACTGCGCGTGAGCGTATACGCCGTGATGCCGGCGATCACCACAAAGAAGCCCGCAATGGCAAGCGGGCCGGGGATCTCGCCCGTGACCAGCCACACGGGGATGGGGTTGAAGATCGGCTCGATCGTGAGCAGGAGAGAGGTCTCCGTTTTTTTGAGCTTGGTGCAGCCGTGGGCGAAGCAGAGGTTCGCAAGGCCGTACTGGAACACGCCGAGCACCAGCACCCAGAAGATCGTTTTTGTTGAAAAATCCAGATGCCTGTCGAAAAAGAACGCCGGAAAGCACACAACGGCGCTGATGATATTGCCCAGCAGGATGCCGCTGTCGGCGTCCTCGTTTTTTTCGCCGAAGAAAATGATCTGCCCGGCAAAGGTCATGCCGGAGGCAAGGCCCAGCAGATTCCCCAGCAGGTTCTGCGGCGCAAGGCCGTCCGCAAAGGACAACACGCAGCCGCCGAAGACCGTACAGAGGATCAAAATATCCCGCAGACGCGGTTTGTTTTTTTGAACGAAGACGGCATACAGAAAAACAAAAACCGGCGCCGTATACTGTAAAACGATCGCGGTGGCGGCGGTGGTCAGCTTGATGGAGGACATATAAAGAATGCCCGTCAGGCTTTCCATGACGGCGCCGGCGACGTTTCGTTTTGTGATCTTCAGCCGTCTGCCGCGGCGGCTGACGGACAAGATCAGGATGCAGATCATGCACCGCGCGGACATGATGGAAAACGCGGACCACGGGATGCTTTTTACGCACACGCCGGCAAGCCCCCACAATAGCGCCGTGGAGATGATCAGCAGTCTTCCTTTTGCGGTTTGAGAAATATGCATGGCTCTTTGGCTTCTTTCTCAAAAAAAAGACGCAGAAGACGGCGCACGACGCCTGTTCTTCTTTCATCTTTTTTCTTTTTCTATTTGATAAAGGGGATTACAGGCTGCGGATGATTTCGTCTATTATTTTTGCGCAGGCGACGGCGTCGACCTCTTTCCAGCCGCGCGTCGTCATGGCGGCGCAGCCGATGCGCACGCCGCTGGTCTGTTTGGGGCTGCGCGTTTCGTTGGGCACGCAGTTTTTGTTGAGCGTGATGTGCACCCTGTCCAGCGCGTCCTGTACGTCCTTGCCGGAGAGGTGCGGATGCGTACGGGTAAAGTCAATGAGGAAGAGGTGGTTGTCCGTACCGCCGGTGACGATCTCATAGCCCAGACGGATGAATTCGTCGCACATGGCTTTGGTGTTTTTTACGACCTGCCGGATATAGGCGTGGAATTCCGGGGAGCACGCTTCCTCCGCCGTTACGGCTTTTCCCGCGATGATATGTTCCAGCGGGCCGCCCTGACAGCAGGGAAATACGCCCGCGTCGATCTTATTAGCAAGCTCTTTGCGGCAGAAGATCAGCCCCCCGCGCGTGCCGCGCAGCGTTTTGTGCGTGGTGGTGGTGACGATATCGGCGATCCCGAAGGGCGAGGGATGCGCGCCGGCGGCGACTAACCCCGCGATATGCGCCATATCCACCATGAAATACGCGTTTACGCTTTTTGCGATCCCGCCGACGGCTGCAAAGTCGATGATCCGCGAATAGGCGCTGGCGCCCGCCAGAATAAGCTGCGGCCGGTACGTTTGCGCTTTGGTTCTCAGATCATCATAATCTATAAAGCCCCGATCGGTGACGTTATAAAACACAAAATTGAAAATTTTGCCGGAAAAGTTGACCGCGCTGCCGTGCGTTAAATGGCCGCCGTTGGAAAGGTCCATGGAAAGGATCGTGTCGCCGGGCTTCAATACGCTGAAATAGGCGGCCTGATTGGCGGAGGACCCGCTGTGCGGCTGGACGTTGACGTGATAATCGGTGGAGAAGACCTCCCGCCACTTGTCGCAGCAGTATTCCTCCAGCTCGTTGACCACCTCGCAGCCGCCGTAGTACCTGCCGCGGTTGCCGGACGTGCGTTCGGTGGGATAGCCCTCGGCGTATTTGTTGGTCAGGCAGGAGCCTACCGCCTTCATCACGTTTTCGCTGACGAAGTTTTCGCTTGCGATCAGTTCGATATTCTCTTGCTGCCGCCGCTGTTCCGCCGCGATATAATCAAAAACCCTGCTGCTCATTTTTTTGTCCCCCTGCGTTCCGGAAATTATCAAACAGTATACCATAAACGGCAGGCGGACGCAAGACGTTTCTGTTATAAAAAAGAAATAAAAACTGTTATAAAAAAGAAATAAGAAGACGGTTTGATGGTATCCGGTGCGGACAAGAAAAGCGACACAAGACAAAAAGCCTTGTATCGCCTTGTTCTTTTCGATCTGTGCCGAATGCTGCGGCGCCTTCAGTTATACATACAGTTTGCCGACATATAATTATAAATCGTTTTGCCGTGGTTCTGTTCCTCGGACTGGATGTGGTTGAGCATTTTCCGCGCGTTGTCGTCCTTGAATTCAAACACCGAGGTGTCGTAGAGTGCGGAGACGTGTTTTTCACCCGCAAGGGCGTCGGTGCAGAGATATTTGTCGTTTTCCTTGTCGGGGGAGGAGACGTCCGTGTAGACCTTTGTAAATGTGGGGATGGTCTCATTCCCCGCCGCCGGCACGTTGACCGTACCCTGTTCCATTTGTTCGATACTGGCAAGGTGCTGCTGCTCCTTGGCCGCAAGGTCGGCAAACATGCCCTTGAGCTGGCCGTCCACGGCGCAGGCGGCCGCGCGCTGGTATTTGGCGATACAGAGCTTTTCCTGCTCTTTGAGCTCCTTCAGAAAACTGCATTCCTTTTGTGAAAGCTGCATAAGAAATTCTCCTTTTTGTTTTTCGGTGGGAGGTCCCGAAAAAGAGTTTGCCCGGAACGGGAAAAAATATACAATCCGGGGCAAAAAACAGAAAAATAACCTTGCAATCCGTCTGAAAACCGATATAATGGAAGTGATATATATAAGGAGGAAAAGTGCAAATGGACAAAAAACTGAAGATCGGTATTATCGGCTGCGGCGGCATTGCAAACGGCAAGCATATGCCCTCGCTGCAGAAGCTGGAAGACAAGGTGGAGATGGTGGCGTTCTGCGATATCATCGAGGAGCGCGCCGTGAAGGCAGCCGCGGAATACGGCGCCGAGGGCGCCAAGGTCTACACGGATTACAAGGAGCTGCTGAAAGACGGCAGCATCGACGTGGTGCATGTGTGCACGCCCAACCGTTCCCATGCGTTTATCACCGTGGACGCGCTGGAGGCCGGCAAGCACGTGATGTGCGAAAAGCCCATGGCGAAAACCTACGCGGACGCCAAGGCGATGCTGGACGCGGCGAAACGGACCGGCAAAAAGCTGACCATCGGTTACCAGAACCGGCAGAACCCCGAAAATCAGTATTCAAAGGCTGCCGCGTCCGCGGGCGAGCTCGGAGAGATCTACTATGCGCAGGCGCTTGCGCTGCGCAGAAGAGCCGTTCCCACCTGGGGCGTGTTCCTGAATGAATATGAACAGGGCGGCGGCCCGCTGATCGATATCGGCACGCACGCGCTGGACCTGACCCTTTGGATCATGAACAACTACGAGCCCAGAATGGTGGTCGGCAACACCTTCCGCAAGCTGGCGGACAATCCGGCGGACAGACAGGGCAACGCCTGGGGCGAATGGGATCCCGAAAAGTATACCGTAGAGGATTCCGCTTTCGGTTATATTGTGATGAAAAACGGCGCGGTGATCAACCTGATGTCCAGCTGGGCGATCAATATGCATAAGTATAACGAGGCGTCCTACGTGCTCTGCGGCACCGAGGGCGGCATCACCAATACCGACGGGCTGAAATTCAACACCGTGAAACACGGCAGACAGACCGTAGAGGAAATAAACCTTGAGGCAGGCGGCGCCGCGTTCTACGAGGGACATACGGTCAACGCCTCCACCGCCGATATGGCGCAGTGGATCGACGCTGTGTTGAACGACAAAGACCCCTGCGTTCTGCCGGAGCAGGCGCTGTGCGTCACACAGATCCTGGAGGCGATCTATACCTCCGCAAAGACAGGCAAGCCCGTGTATTTTGATTGAAAAGAAAGGAAACAGACCATGAAATTCGGCGTACAGTTATATTCGCTCCGCGATCACATCAAAAACGGAGACGATCTGCTTTGGATCCTGGAAGAAGTAAAAAAGCTCGGGTTTGACGGCGTTGAGTTTGCCGGTTTTTACGACGTTCCGGCCGAAACGCTGAAAAAAAAGCTCGACGAACAGGGACTTGTGTGCGTAGGCATGCACATGGGACTGGATGATTTTACGGCCGAAAAGCTGCCGCAGACGCTTGAGACGGTAAAAACGCTCGGCGCGAAGACCGCAGGGATCGGCGGCGCGGACACCGGGACCGAGACGGCGCTTTCCCACGTGCTGGACGTGATGGGCGCTGCGCACGCCGCGGCGGAAAAGGAAGGGATCCGCGTATATTTTCACAACCATACGCAGGAGTTTTCAGAACCGCTGTACGCGACGCATCCCGGTACGATCTTCGACCGGCTCAAGGCCGTCTGCGATATGCAGGTGGATACCTACTGGAGCTTTGTTGCAGGACAGGACAACTATAAACTGATCACGGAGAACAAGGACCGCATCGTGCATCTGCACCTGAAGGACGGCGTGGGGCATACGCCCATGGCGCTCGGCGAGGGCGAAAACGATCTGGCGACCGTGATCCGCGCGGCAAAGGACGCCGGGATCGAGTGGCTGATCCTGGAAAACGACGACCCCGTACCCACGGGGCTGGAGGACGTTGCCCGCAGCAAAAAATGGATGGACTTAAACGCGCGCTGAAAGGAGAAAAAAATGAAATTAGGCGTTTTTACAACCTTATTAAGCAATCTTTCTTTGGAAGAAAGTCTGAAATATTTTACGTCCCTCGGCATCGAGATGGTGGAGATCGGCTGCGGCGGCTATCCCGGCAACGCGCACGCAGACCCCGAGGTGCTGCTGCACGACGAACAGGCGCTTTCGGATTTTAAGGCGCTGATCAAAAGGTATAACGTGAGTATTTCCGCTTTGTCCTGCCACGCAAATCCCGTTCATCCCAATAAGGAAGAGGCTGCCGCGGCGGACAAAACGATCCGCAATACCATTCTGCTTGCCGAAAAGCTGGGGCTGGATCAGATCAACACCTTTTCCGGCTGTCCCGGCGACCATGAGGGCGCAAAATATCCCAACTGGGTGACCTGCCCCTGGCCGAACGATTTTCTGGAGATCCTCGAGTGGCAGTGGAACGAGGTGCTCATTCCTTACTGGAAGGATCTGGTCGCGTTTGCAAAGACGCACGGCGTGACGAAGATCGGCCTGGAGCTGCATCCCGGCTTCTGCGTGTATAACACCGACACGCTTTTGCGGCTGCGGGAGGCCGTCGGCCCCGAGATCGGCGCAAACTTCGACCCCAGCCACCTGATCTGGCAGGGCATGGAGCCCGTGGCGGTCATCCGCGCGCTGGGCGACGCCATTTTCCACGTGCACGCTAAGGATACCCGGCTTGACAAATACAATATCGCCCGCACCGGCGTATTGGACACCAAGCCTTATGCGGATGAGATCAACCGTTCCTGGATCTTCCGTTCCGTCGGCTACGGCAACGACGCGCTGTACTGGAAGGATATCGTATCCAATCTGCGGATGGTCGGCTACGACCACGTGCTCTCCATAGAACATGAGGACAGCCTGATGAGTCAGAACGAAGGACTGACAAAGGCCGTGGACATGCTGAAAAACGTGATCATCGCAGAGCCCACCGGGGCGATGTGGTGGGTGTGAGAAAAAATACCGCGCATTTGCGCGGCATTTTTTCTCAATGAAATTTGCCCTTGCGGGCAAAAGAAAAAAATTTGTGCAACACATAGCCTCTTTTTTCTGTCTAATAGGTGCAGGGGACGAGAGGGGTGCTTACGGAACAAATGGAAAAAACGGAACAAAAGGACCTGAAAAAAAATATCCGCATGGCGCAGCGCGGATCGGGAGAGGCGTTCGGCGCGTTATACGCCGCATACGCGCCCGAGCTTTACCGTTTTGCGCTGTGGTACATGAAAGACGAAGACGACGCCGCCGACGCTGTGCAGGAGGCCTGTCTGCTTGCGTTCCGAAATCTGAAATCACTGAAAAACGCCGCGGCGTTCAAATCGTGGTTCTTTAAGATCCTTTCCAACACCTGCAAAACGGCGTTATCCAAGAGAAACCGCCTCTCCGTTGTGTCCCTTGACGATGAAAAAACGGCGTATGACGCGGCGTATTTTGACGACACGTCGGATGCGGACGCTTTGCTTTCCCTTTTGTCGGACCTTGACCGGCAGATCGTGACCATGGCGGTGCTCGGCGGCTTTACAAGCAAAGAGATCGCCGAACACCTCGGGCTGAAAAGCGGGACGGTGCGTTCGCGGCTTTCCAGAGCGCTCGCATTCTTAAAGCGAAATCTGACAGAAGAAGAGGTACTTGCCATATGAAAAAGAAGAGAAAACAGGATGATCTCAATTTCGTGCAGGCGCATCTGGGCGCAGCGCCCGACCTGCCCGAGGCGATCAGGCCTGAGAATATCGTACAGGCTTTGACCGGTCAAAAACAGAAAACGCCGGTGAGAAAGACGGTCCGGCGGGCGGTCTCTCTTGCGGTTGCCGCCTGCATCGCGATCAGCGTGACCGTGGTTTACCGGGCGTCGGTCTACGCACCGCATTTGAGCGCGGACGCCGTTACCTACAAGGAAGTCGGCACGCTGATGGCCGAATATCACCGCGCCGAGGCGATCCGGAACAGCTTTTCCTCATTTTCCAATTTCGGTATTCGTAAGACGGCGGACAACTTCTATTATGAAACCGACGGGGTCTCCGCGATGGACGAAGCGGCATTTTTTGGCGCCGAGGAAAACGTTGCCGCGGCGCCCGCCTCGACGGAAAAGTCGTCGGCAGGGCAAACCGCCGTTTCGGATCACGCCGAGACCAACACGCGGGAGAAAAACGTTTTTGAAGCCGATATTATTCAGACGGACGGCAGATATCTGTATCTGCTCTCCGGGACCAGCTTCCGCATTGTTGATACTTTGGGCGGCATGCGCCTTACCGGCAGCCTGGAGCTCGCGCCGGAGACGGAGGGCGACGCCGAGGACGGCGTCTGGACGGACACGTCCGTTTCCGGTTTTTATCTCTATCACGACTGTGTGATCTTTACGGGCACGCAGTATACGTATGACCATTACTACGGCTCGGGCAAGGCCTTCGTTTCGGTTTACAGCTGCGCCGATCCGGCGCAGCCGACGCTGACGCGCAGCCTGCTGTTTGACGGCAATCTGCTCTCGTCGCGTCTGACGGACGGCAAAATGATCGTCGTCACGCGGTATTATCCCGACACAGACAAGGTCGTTTATAACGATTACTCCACCTTTATCCCCGCCGTATATGAGGGGGACGAGGCGGATTACCTGCCGGAGGACTGTCTGTACCTCGGCAACGCGGAATGCCCCGAATGCTTTACCTCTGTCGCCGTGTTTTCCCCGGACGGGGGCGACGCACAGATCGCGCGCAGCGCGGTCTTCGGCCGCGGCGGTGATATCTACTGCACGCAGGATACGCTTTATGTGTATCATGCCACCTATGACAGCGGCTATTATTTTTCCAAAACGTTCTCCGGCGGCGTCGCCACCAACATTCTCTCCTTTGATATCGGCGGGGACGCGCCCGTGTTCAAGACTAAGGGCAGCGTGCCGGGCTATCTGCTCAACACCTTTTCGCTGGACGCTTACAACGGTTATCTGCGCGCGGCGACCACCTATGACGGCAAAAACTGCGTCTACGTGCTGGACGGCGACCTGCAGGTCGTGGGGCAGTCCGAGGCTTTGGCTGAAGGCGAGCAGATCTACGGCGTCCGCTTTGCGGGGAACACCGCGTACGTTGTGACTTTTTATCAGACCGATCCGCTTTTCGTGCTGGATCTGACCGATCCCACCGCGCCGACGCTGAAAGGCGAATTGAATCTGCCGGGCTTTTCCTCTTATCTGCATCCGGTAGGCGAGGGCCTGCTGCTCGGTCTCGGCCGTGGCGGCGATGAGAACGGCACCGACGGCAGCGCGAAGGCGAGTCTCTTTGACGTGACCGACCCCGAAAATCCCCGGGAGATCGGCGCAGTCCGGATCCCGGACGCGTGGCTGCACGAGGATTACAAGGCGTTTGTGGATATGGGCGACGGTACCTTCCTGATCCCTTATGTCCGGTATCTGGATACGGTGGAGACCGACGGCAGCGGCATTGAGGTCTACAGCTATGAACACGTCAGCGGCGCGCTGCGGCTGCGCGTGGAAAACGGTACGCTTTCGCTGGAGGGCAGCTACGACGTATCCAGGGAAAACGGTGAGACGCCGCGCGTAAGCTTTATCGGGCAGACGGTTTATATTGCCTTCCTGGAGAGCTGGTACAGCGATATCACCCTCTGCGCTTTTGACGGCGCTTCCTTTACGCAGACAGATACGCTCACGCTGGATACGGAAGCGGCCTACATGCACGCTTACGCGTATGTTGACTGAGAGAGAAAAGTTTAAGATCGGACTATTTTTCGGAAAACCATTGTAATATTTCCGAAAAAAGAGTAATATGGAAGCCGTCGGAGCCTTTCCGGCGGTTTTTACGATTACAAAGGGAAAATTGCGGGAGAAACAATGCAAACAATACTGAATAAACTTCGAGCGCTGTCTCTTGAAAATTTTATTGTACGTTTTCTGGCCGCCTGGTGCGTCGCCTCCGTTGTGCTCGACCTTTTGACAAACGAGCGGTTCACAAGTCTGGAAGGCTATGCGGACGTTTCTCTCTGGTTGACCGTGTTGGGGATCGGCGCCGTTTTTCTGCTTCTTACCGGCATGCGCACGCTTGTAAAAATGAATACGGACATATTGTGTCTGCCGCCGGCGTTTGCCGTTTATTCCGTGCTGACGACGGCGGAAAATCCGGATTGGTATTACGCTTTTATCCTGACTGCGCTCTGGGCGGTGCTGGTGTTCTATTATGACAGAAAAGGCTATCTGAACGTCATAAAGCCGCTGTCCGGTAAAAGAGCCGCCTGGATCGTTGCCGCGGCCGCCGTGCTGTTTGTGCTTGCCGTGGGAATGACGGGCGTATTCAGATATCTTGCCTACAGAACGCCGAATTTTGATTTCGGGATTTTCTGTCAGATGTTTTACAATATGAAAACGCGCCTTGTTCCGCTGACGACCTGTGAACGGGATACGCTTTTGTCCCATTTTGCGGTGCATATTTCGCCGATCTGTTACCTTCTGCTGCCGTTTTACGCAGTGTTTTCCTCTCCCGTGACGCTGCAGGTCGCCCAGACGCTGCTGCTGGTCTCCGGCATTGCGCCTTTGATCCTGCTGAGCAGGAAATACGGGCTTTCACACGGGAAGACCGCGCTGGCGGCAAGTCTGTTTTTGCTCTATCCCGCGGTGGCCGCGGGCACAAATTACGATTTTCATGAGAACTGCTTTTTACTGCCGCTGCTGCTGTGGACGTTTTATTTCTTTGAAAAAGAAAAATACCTGCCCATGGCGGGGTTCGCGGCGCTTACGCTCCTCGTAAAAGAGGATGCGGCTGTGTATCTGGTCTTTTTTGCGGTTTATATCCTTCTGGACCGCAAACGCGTGCTGCCCGGCGCGGCGCTGGCAATCGGCGCGGTCGTTTATTTCCTGGTCGCGCTGACGCTGCTGTCTTTCATCGGCGACGGCGTCATGGAGGGGCGGTATTCGAACTTTATCGTAGCCGGCGGCGGGCTGCCGGAGGCTGTCAAGAATGTGCTGGCAAATCCAGGGTACGCGTTTACGCAGCTGTTGATCGACGAACACGGCGAGGTGGGGAAAAAGCTGCTGTTTTTGTTCCAGATATTCGTCCCGACGGCCTTTTTGCCCTTCTGCGTCAAAAAGATCTCGCGTCTGACGCTTTTGTTCCCGCTGCTGCTGATCAATCTGCTGACGGTCTATCCCTATCAGTACGACATCGGCTTTCAGTACAGCTTCGGCAGCGCCGCGTTTCTTTTTTATCTGTGTGTGATCAATCTGTCCGAAATGCGGGAGGATACCGCCCGGCGCCTGCTGCTTACCGGTCTTGCCGCCTGTTCTCTTTGTTTTATCGCAGGGCCTGTAAACAAGTGCTGCACTTATGTTACCGCGTATGCGGAGAACCGGGAAGCTCTCGCCGTTGTGAACGAAACGCTCAAAGAGCTCCCGGACGACGCGTCGGTGGTTTGTTCTACCTTTTTGCTGCCGCATCTGTCGAAAAGGGATACGCTGTACGAGGTGCATTATCACGAGCCTGCGGAGGACGAACAGATCGATTACGTGATCCTTGACGCGCGTTATGCGTATACGGAGTTTTTGGAACAGTATCAAACGCTCGGCTATACCGCCGAGCAGACCGTGGAGCTGGACGGAACACCGCTGTTGGTGATCCTGACGAGGGAATGATTCAACCGGGAGGAGGCAGGATGCAATGAAGATCAAAGCGGTTAAAATTGCCGTGCTGTTTTTTGCCGCACTTACGGTTGTTTTCAGGTTTCTGCTGTATAAATATGATACGGTCTTTTCACTGCAAACTGTCGGCGCGCTGCGGATCGGCTCTTACATTGCCGCAGGCTTGCTGCTGCTATGCGGCGTTCTATGGACCGTACTGGAAAAAAAGAAATAAAGAAAGGTTTTTTAAGATGAAAAGATTTTTTGCCGGCTTACTGAGTATTGCGCTGTCTGTTTGTTTTTGCCTGTCCGTGTTTGCCGCGGGCATGGGCGACGTGATCGAGGACGGAAACGTAACGGCCGGGGACGCGCGGGCGATCCTGCGTGCCGCAGTTGGGTTGGAAACGCTGTCTGCCGAGGCTGCCGCGCGTGCGGACATGGATCTGGACGGAGCCGTAACGGCCGCGGACGCAAGGCTTGCGCTGCGCACGGCGGTGGGATTGGAACAGACGGACGGAAAAACCTATGAAACGCAGTTTGACGTGCTGAAAAGCGGACATTTTTACGCCGAGATGAATGTTCGGGATAAATACGGTACGGTTCCCATGCGTCTTGCCTTGACGAAGGACAGTCTTTTTGTTGATTTTACGCTTGAAGGCACTTCGATGCGTATGCTTTCCAATGATTCTGGTGTGTATTTTGTAGATGAAGCAAATAAATGCTATGCGGCTTTTTCCGATGATCTCATGGCGATTTTTGCCGATTCGGACGAGCAGAGTTTTGATCCTTTGGACATGTTTGTTTCGGTGCCCGTCTTTTCCTGGCTGCCGGATCTGTCGTCGACCGCATATTACAGAGGCACATATAACGGCGAGCCATGTGACTGTTATTTGATTATAGATGAAACAGAAAAAGAGACAAGAACCGTTTATATGGATGGTCCGCGTCTGCTTGCCATCACGATGGAGGACCGTTTCGGGGAAGTGGAAACCGAAATAATTTTCCAACAGATTATGTCCGTTATCCCGTCGAAATACATAGAACTTCCGGACGGGTATGCCGAAATGGACTTCTTTGAGTTTATTCTTGTGAATTATCCGGAGCTGCTGGAGGAGGCCCTCCGTGACGATTGAAGTCATGCGCTCCGAAAGAAAAACTCTGGCGATCCGGGTGCGCCCCGACGGGACCGTAACCGTCCGAGCGCCGCTGCATATGCCGGATAAAGAAATTGCCGCCGCGGTGGAAAAGCACGGCGGCTGGATCGAAAAGACCGCCGCAAGGCTGCGGGAAAACGCGGCGCGCTTTCCTGCGCTGACGCCGGAAGAGATCCGGGCGCTGCGCGCGCGGGCAAAAGATCTGATCCCGCAAAGGGTGGCGTATTATTCCGCCGTAATGGGCGTACAGCCCGCCGGCGTGCGGATCACGGGCGCAAAAACACGGTTCGGCTCCTGCTCGCCGAAAAACGCGCTGTCGTTTTCTTATCTGCTGCTGCGGTACCCGCCCGAGGCGGTGGACTACGTGGTGGTGCACGAGCTTGCGCACATCCGTCACCATGACCACAGCCCCGCGTTCTGGGCGGAGGTGGAAAAATATATGCCGGATTATAAGGCCCGCCGCGCGCTGCTGCGGTGACCGCGGGTCCCTGCAATCATGCGCTGTTTGTGCCCTTTTTTGAAAAAGGTTGACAGCGCATTGTTTTTTTGATAAAATCCATTATGGGATTTTGTCTACAGAAATGTTTTAGGTCTGATAAGATGAACAAGTTGCTTCCGCTTGAAGAAAGCGTTCCGTTCCGTTCCTATCCGCAATATGCTTTTTTTCTGGGGATTTTAGCAGCGGACGGCTCTGACGTGCGATATACGCTGTTCAATCATTTTATTACGCTTTGTTACGCAAGATCGCTCAAGCAGATCGGCATTCTGGAACTTCCGTTTTTTTTGAGTTATTTTTCTCTGCGGTTTTTTTCGGCGAAGCAGAAGGACCCGCTTTCCTACTTTAAGAAGCAGATCAAGGCCGGAAAATACGTGCAGGTCTGGCTGAATCATAAATATTTGTCCGCTTCAAACTGTAACAATGATTTTGTTCACAATTTTCTGGTTTACGGCTTTGACGACGCGGAACAGGCGGTATATGCGTATGGATATGTCCGGAAAAACGATTTTTCCGGAATGCTTTTGAAGAAAATACGCATTCCCTATGCTGAATTTCTACGCAGTTATGAAACGGCCAAACGAAAAAAAAGCATTGACAAGAATGATTTTGTCATTTCCGTAAGGCGTCCTGCAGATACAAAGCTGCATATAAAAAAACTCAAACTTGTTCTTTTTGTTTATTTGCACGATCTTTTGCCGTCGCTGCCGATTTTGCCCGTCAATCAGCATGTTTACGGTGCATTGCAGAAAAATATCAGGGAAAACGGAGCAAACGGGTACCGTGCCGTCAGTTTTCCGATCTGGAAGTTTCTTGAAGAACGCGCCGCATTTTTCCATTCTCTTGCCGGGCAGATGGGGCTTTCTGCGGAATGTCAGGAAAATTGTCGGAAAATGAAAAAGATCTTATCTTCCGCCTTGTTATTCAGTGCGGTCCGCAACGCAAGCAAGGACTGTCCGCCGCGGTATTATGAGGAAGCTGCGCAGACATTTTTCGACAATCTGGCGGAGGTCCGGATTTTGGAAAAGAAAATTCTTTCCGATATTTATCATAACGTATAAGGGGCCTTGCAATGAATACTGCACTCAAACCTTCGCGTTTTAACTGTTTTACAAAAGATGAAAACGAAAATCTGGTCGTTTGCAATTCTTTGACCGGCCGTATGTGTATTATCCACAAAAAGTATGCGGACGAGTTTTTGCGTTATTTGAAAGGCGAGCAGGAAATTCCGGGGAACATTCGGCAGACCTTTTTGAAAAACAATTATTTTTTAAGGGCGGACGCAGATGAGCTGGCGCTGTATAAAAGCGCCTGCAACCGCTATTATGACAGTCCGATCCTGGAACTGTCCATCCTGCCGACGCATCAATGCAATTGCCGCTGTGTATATTGCTATGAGGATTTTCAGAGCGGGATCCTGTCGGAAGCAGATCAGGAAGCGCTTGTAAGGTTTGTTAAAATCCAGATGCGTCGCTGTTCTTCCCTGCATGTTGGTTGGTTCGGCGGCGAACCGCTGGTTGCCATGGACGTGATCCGGAACCTGTCAAAAAAGTTTATGGCGATCTGCAAGGCGATGCATAAGCCCTATTCCGCCAGCATCACGACGAACGGTACGCTGTTGACTTGCGATATTTTTTCGGAGCTGCAGAACTACGGCGTGATTTCTTATCAGATCACCATCGACGGTATGAAGGACGTGCACGACGTCCAGCGCCCGCTGGTGGGAAAGGGCTCCTCTTACGATATGATCATGCGCAATCTCAAGGAGATCAAGGCAAGAACGCAGGCACGGACCTTTAACGTGTATCTGCGGATCAATCTGACCAAAAGAAGCTTTTCCGAAATAGAGGCGTATCTCGGCGAATTGAATGAAGGCTTCGGCGGCGACGCCAGATTTCCCGTGACGATCTGCATGGCGGCAGACTGGGGCGGAGATCGCATCGCGGATTATAAAGAAAATCTGTTTGAAGAGGACGACCGGTATTATGACGTTCGCAAGTCGATTTATCGGCTGATCAGGGATAAACATTACGATCTGTCTGTTTCCGGCGTCGGCGGCAGATATCTGGGCATGCTTTCTCTGAATACCGGTTGTTACGTAAATAAGAAGAATTTTTATACGATCGACCATGACGGCACCGTTTACAAGTGCGCGCAGCAGATCCGGCAGAATTTTCCGCCGCTCGGTAAGCTGCAGGATTTTGATGGACCGGAAGATTTTCTGTTGGAACAGTCCAAGTGGGAATCCGTGATCTATCCCGTAATCCCTGAAAAATGTGAAAACTGCCGGCTGCTTCCGCTTGGCTGCTGGGGGGCGTCTGCTTGTCCGTTGGCAAAATTTGCCGCTAAATATCACGTTGTTTCACCGGAACAGGCGGCCGCATTATGTGACGAAAACACAGAAAACAAACCTGTGGGCCGGGATGATCCCAAAGAGAAAAAAATCTGTTTTTTAGAGAAATATGATTTGGATACCGTTTTGCGGATGGCGGCGCAGGAGTTTGAGGGCGCCGTTATAGATAAGATCTATGAGGAAGGAAAAAGAAATCTATGAGAGAGCAGCTGTTTGAGGTGCTGGAAGAGCTTGGGATCTTTTTTACAGATGAAGAAAAACAGCCGGAAAACGACATTGATCTGGAGGAATATTTGGAAGATTCCTTTGCAAAGATCATGTTTGCACTGAAGGTTGAAAAAAAACTCGGCGTCGGATTAAGGGAGGACGTTCTCAACGAGGAAAATCTGCGCTCCTTTAACAGATTTGCGGAAGTGGTTTCAAAAATGAGTCCGTCGGCGTAACGCACCGAGGGTAAAATTACATTTTTTTGAAAGGAGGTTGGGTACGATGATGTTTGCAAAAAAAGAATGCAACAAAGAGGTTCTGCTTCAAGAGAGAGGGTATTGTTATTCCGGACCGGATGAGACCGGTAAGAGCGTTCGCTATCATGAAGTGGAATCGCAGAATTTATGCCAGTATTATTATCCGAACTGGTATGATATTATGTTCCCGTCCAACGAGCAAAAATTTGTGAGATGAGATAAGAATTTAAGATAAAAAGAGTATGTATTTTGTCTTAAATTTCCTGTCAAGTCGATCTCATGCAAAAAAGATGGAAGGGAGGTGCAGAAAATGACATTTACAAAGAAAGAAAACTGTAACGAGGTTTTGTTGCAGAATGGTTATTGTTATTCGGGTCCTGATGAATCCGGAGATAGAGTTCACTATTATAGAGATGAAGATGGTGAATGCAACAAAAACCCCTATGGAGATGGATGGTTTGGCGATTGGTATAAATTCGTTTCCTGAGTTTTTTCTGTTTTTTCAAAAACGCTTCCTCAAAGTTGATGTTGTCGCAAAAGGCAAATTCTGTTTCTTTGACTGTTTTTAACGGAAAAGGTGGAAAGTAATTTGCTTTTGTAAACAAAGAAGGAGTGCAAAATAATGATGTTTGCAAAAAAAGAACGCAGCAATGATGTTCTGCTTCAGGGCGGTTATTGTTATGCGGGCCCTGATGAGACCGGCGGCAAAGTCCGTTACACGGAATCGTACGGCAATGAATGTCAGGTGTCCGGTTTTCATTATCCGCTGGCATACGAAACCTTTGTTTCCTGATTTGATTGAAGCCGCAGGCTCTACCTGAGAGTAAGACAATGCCCGGAGGAGGGAAGACGTCCTTCCGGGCATTGTTTATAGCCCATCTTTATTCTGCGTGCCTGGTTTTGCACGTTGGCGGGAGTTTTTGATAATGAAAAAAAGCTATGACATTGTGATCCTGGACAGCGGTGTGGATGTTGCGCACCCGGATCTTTGTAAATATACGGATATCGATTGTGTGGTTTTTGATGAACAGGCTATGGCGTTACTGCCTTCGGCTGCGGACGTTTACGGGCACGGAACGGCGATCGCTGGATTGATCAAACGGCAGCAGCCGCAGGCGTGTTTGCTGAGCATGCGGATCTTCGATCTGGTTAACGGCGTGCCGAAATGCACGGAAGAAAGACTTGTTCAGGCGCTGCGCTATATAGATGAAAATCTGAACGTAAAGGTCGTCAACATGTCGCTTGACGTTGCCGAACCGATGCTTTTGCGGGAAATGACGGACGTTACAAAACGGCTGGTGGACCGTGGGGTGATTCTGGTCGCAGCGCTGGAGAACACAGGCGGTATTACGTATCCTGCCTGTTTGCCGTGGGTGATCGGCGTCGCGACGGACGACAGCAGGCCGCTGCCGCTTCCGATGGAATTTTACGAGGATTCCGTTATCAATATTTTTGCCTCGCAGCGGTCGCTTCGTGTGCCGTGGCTGTATGGGGGATATAAAAAAGTGTACGGCGCAAGCTTTTACTGCGCGATGGTTTCCGCCGACGCAGCCGCTTTTTCTGCCGATGGTTCTACAGGTTTCCGGCAGGTTTTGCAGCTCTTCCGGGAAAAATATCCGCCGCAGATGCAGGTGAGAGCCGAAAAGGAACGCACAGCCGGTGAAAAACCCTGTTTTACGATCCGGAAGGCAGCGTTGTTCCCGTTTAACAAGGAAATGCACAGCGTTATACGCTATGCGGAGGATCTGACGTTTGAGATCGCCGGCGTATATGACGTTGTGTATGCCTTTCGTGTTGGAAAAACGACAAACGAGATTTTAGGCCGGGAGCTTGCGAAAAATTATCTTGTCAAAAATATAGATGAAATTGACTGGAATTCTTTTGACACCCTGATTTTGGGATGCGTATTTGAACTGATCAAACTGTACGGAGATACGGTATGGCTTACACGCGTGATTACGGACGCGATCGCCCGGGGAAAGAATATTTTCGCCTTTGAAGACATTCGCATGTTTTTGCCGGAGGCATCGTCTGCGCGCGTCTATTTCCCGTCCGTTTCAAAAAACAATCTGCCGCCGTTCAGAGGAAAACGGCTGTATCGGACAGCAGTCCCCATCATCGGGGTGATGGGAACTGCTTCCCAGCAGGGGAAGTTTACCGTCCAGATGCTTTTGCGGAAGGAATTTAAGAAACTGGGGTGCAAAATCGGGCAAATCGGTACGGAACCAAACTCGTTGCTTTTCGGAATGGATTATGTCTTTGCCAACGGCTATAACGCTGCAGTGGAACTGGACCAGACCGAGCAGATGCTGTATTTGAACGATTTGCTGTTCCGGACCTGCGAAAAGCTGCCGGATATTATTATTACCGGTACGCAAAAGGGGTTGCTCCCGAAAACATTTAACAACGTTTTTCATTATACGCCGCAGAACTACGCGTTTCTTGACGGCATCAAGCCGGACTACGCGATCCTCACCGTTTCCGTGACGGATACGGTGGAATACATTCGCCGGAACATTGCCTTTCTGTCTGCTTTTTCCAAAACACAGACGCTTGCGCTTGTTCTGTTCCCGGTTTGCATGTTGGATGAAAATAACGAACCGGGTACAAAAAAGCGTGTGCTCAGCGAGGCGGAATATGAAGCTTTCAGGGATAAAATCAACGCCGAGATCGATATTCCCGTTTTGTTTCTGAACAATATGTGCTTGGGCGATCGCCTGATGCAGATCATTCTTGCCCAGATCACGGGAAATGCGTGATTAACGTAATAAAAAAGGGGCTGAGGCCGGTATCGCGGCTGTCAGTCCCTTTTTCCGTTTTTTGTGTTATTTGATCGAAGTGTTGCCCTTCTGTGTGCTGCGCACCAGGCCGATATAGGAATTGCCTGCGTTGAGCACCAGCTCGCTGCCGTCCGGCCCGTAGATCTTCAGCATCCCGGTCACGTCGTCCTTTTTCCACGTGACGTTTGTATATGTGCCGTTGGAGGCATAAACGCCGCTGCCGCCGTTTTCAAGCACCAGATCCTGGTGTTTGGAGCTGTCATGCAGGTCGAGCATGTCAACGTAAAGGATCACGACATTCTTAAATGCACACTGTACGCCGTCGGCGTCCCGGCGTGGATTGCCGTTGATGCTCATGCCGTACTTTCCGACGGAGGCGTCGTAATTGACGGTGTAGGTGTAGGAGCCGGAGTATTCAAAGTGCAGGGAATTGCAGTTCCCGCCGGTCAGAATAAACTGCGCGTCCGCGGCTGCAAATGAGAACGGGTGCTTGCAGGTTTCTTTGATAACGGTGTTCAGACCGTTGGAGGAAACGTAGCTGCGCAACTGGTCGCCGAGCAGCACCAGCGTATGTTCGTAGGCAACGTCGCGCGTTGTATCGCGGTATGTAAACGCTGAGGTTTTGTTTGCGTCGATCCTTGTATAGCTGCCGTCGTAGGTGGGCATCATATTTTCGGCAATATTGCTGCTGCCGCAGTGTATAAGCAGGGCGTCGTAGCCGAGCGCAAGCTCGTAAACGTCGTGCCGCAGGCTCCGCACCGGCCCGACCTTTGCGGGCACCTCGTCCAGATTGGAATACATCCACAGCATTCTGGAGATGCCGCCTTCCACCTCGTATTCAAACAAGATGTCCGGTGTGCTCATGCCCCACTGCGGACGGGCGCCGGGGTGGTTTTCCACGACGATCGCCACAGGTTTTGCGTTGCCGTATCTGTCGCTGTCGTAGCCCGGGAGCCCCGTCAGAGGATCCGTTCCCGCGGGGACGGCGGCGGTTTGATCTGCAGTGGGCTGCTCCGCTTCCTGCGTCGGAAGTGTTTCGGTCACTGGAGGGACCTCCGGAGCGCCGGTGTTTTCGCCTGCCGGCGTGGTTTTTTCTCTCTTATTGCCGCAGGCGGTAAGCAGAAGGCATCCTGAAAAAAGGATGGCGGCCGCGGTGAGGACGGCAAGGATTTTTTTGTTTCTCATATCGTTTCCCCTTATTTGTTGTTTTTTATAGTATATATTATATATCCTTTTAAATCAAGCAGTTTTCGACAAAAAAGGCCGGTTGACGACATTTGGAAAAAACTCTTTTCTTTTTTTTTGATCTGTGCTATGATGGAACAACAAGAGCGCTTCGGAGGAAGAAAAAATGGAACAAACGCAAACCGACAAAAAAACCGTTTTAAGCTTTGTACAGGCGTCCGGGACGCCCACGCTCGGCAACTATCTCGGCGCGTTCAAGAACTGGCATGAGATGGCGGCCGAAAACGACTGTATTTTCGGCGTTGCGGACCTGCATGCGCTGACTGTGCGCAGCCAACCGGCCGATCTGCGCCGCCGCAGCATCGAGATGTACGCCATGCTGCTCGCGCTGGGTCTGGACCCCGAAAAGAACATCATCTTTCTGCAAAGCCACGTGCAGGAGCACGCCGTGCTTGCCTGGGTGCTGGATTGCTACACCCAATTCGGCGAGGCCGCCCGCATGACGCAGTTTAAGGATAAATCCGCCCGCCATGCCGATAACGTGAACGTCGGCCTTTTTACCTATCCTGTTTTAATGGCGGCCGATATCCTGATATATAAAGCGGATAAGGTGCCCGTGGGGGACGACCAGAAGCAGCATCTCGAGCTTGCCCGCAACATCGCGGAGCGCTTTAACGGGATCTACGGGGATGTGTTCACCGTGCCGGAGCCCTATATCGGTAAACGCGGCGCAAAGATCCTTTCCCTGCAGGAGCCGGAAAAAAAGATGAGCAAATCCGACCCCAATGCAAAAAGCTTTATTTCCCTGACGGATCCCAACGACGTGATCGCAAAAAAAATCAAGTCCGCAGTCACGGACTCGGAGGCGCGCGTCTATTTCGGGGGAGAAGAGAAAAAGGGGATCAACAATCTGATGACGATCTACGCCTGCTGCACCGGCATGGATTTCGCCGCGATCGAGGCGCAATTCGCCGGAAAGGGCTACGGAGATTTCAAGGCTGCCGTTGCGGATGCCGTCGTTGCGGAGATCGAGCCGCTGCGTACGGAATACGAGCGGATCCTGGCGGATAAGGCGTACGTGGAGGCCTGCGCAAAGGCCGGCGCGCAGAAAGCGCAGTACCTCGCGCAGAAAACGCTGCGTAAGGTTATGAAAAAAGTGGGATTTTATCAGATTTAAATAACCGCGGTAAAAAAACAGAGGCGTTCTCTTTTTTTTGAGGACGCCCCTGTTTTTATGAGCAGAATACGTGGTTTCCGATCGTGCAGATCACCGGCCTGCTGCGGATCCAGGTGTTGGTCGCGGTGCGCGGATTGTAATAATAGATCGCGCCGCCGGAGGGATCCCAGCCGTTCAACGCGTCCGCGGCCGCTTTCTTTGCAGTTGCGTTGGGTTCCACGTTCCAGTTTGAGTCGTAGACGCAGCTGAATGCGCCGGCCTGGTAGATCACGCCTGCAATGCTGTTGGGAAAGGAGGGGTGCGCCACACGGTTGAGCACGACCGCGCCGACAGCCACCTGTCCGGTATAGGACTCGCCCCGCGCCTCCGCGGCGATCAGCTTTGCCAGCAGATAGGAGTCCGAAGAAGAAACGGCGGACGAGGACGTTGAACCGAGCCCCAAATACAATAGGGTTTTCGGGCCTGCAATCCCGTCGGCAGTAATGCCGCAGTTTCGCTGGAACGCCTTCACGGCCGACTGTGTCCGCGCGCCGTAAATGCCGTCTACGCTGCCGGTGTAGTAGCCAAGGCTTTTCAGTTTTTGCTGGATCTGCCGTACTTCCGTCCCGGTCGAGCCCAGTTTTGAAAGCGCTGCGGCCGTGTCGGGCGACGCGGTACGGATGAATCCGGTATAAAAACAGCCGGAAAGGAGCAATACGGCGGCCAGGATCAACGCACGGATCCCTTTTTTGTCGGGATGAAACTTTTTTTGAATGTCCATTGTAAAAAACTTCCTTGAAAACTTTTTTTCTCGCAGGCAGTTTTCCCGTGCGCTGTAAGAAAATGCGTACCAACATATTGTAAAATGTGGTTGAATTTTTTAAAAAACACAATATTTAGTATACAAAAAAAAGATGAAGAAAAAGTCAAAAAACTTTCAAAAAAGTTCTTGACAAGCGAGGAGTAATGTGATAGAATGTGCAGGCACTCCAAAAAAAGGGAGAGCGGCGGACCTTGAAAATTAAACAACGACGAACAAGAAAAGACCCTTGAAAAGAAATTTGAGTAA
>JAFSXY010000161.1 GCA_017443805.1 Clostridia bacterium
GCTTTTGCACCCGCCCAAAAAGCCCTCGTCGTCCGCGTGCATGCACAGGTGCACGTAGAGCAGCTGCGCCTGCGGCGCCAGCTCCAAAAACAAGTCGCTCTCCAATATTTCCGTTAAAAACATCCGCCGTTTCGCCATTGCTTTTTTCTCCTTTTTAACGTTACTTGCCTACAGTTTAGCAGAAACGAAAAAACGTTTCTCCCCGAAAAGGCGGATTTTAGAAATTTAAATGACTATTGACAAAAAAAACAGAATAGGATAATATATAATAGCAAAGGAGGTGATTTCATGAAATTGCAGAAGAAAGAAATGAACAACCACGTGGTCCTTGACGCCAGAGAGAAATGGGAAGGCACCTGCAGCGGCCATCGTTATACCGAGCGTGAGGACGTACCCTTCGGCTGGGGCGCAGAATATTGCTTCTGGTATGATGTTGAAAAGCTGAAGATCGGAGAACACCAAACCGAATTTTAATGAACATTTTTGTTCCTGTGTTTTATTATTAACGCGTTAAAAGTAAAGACCACCCGAGGCGCGCTGCGTGCGCTGCTTTTTGTGGTCTTTTGCTTATTCATACTGTTTTGAAAGGATATCGATATGGGCTTGTCGCTGAAGCCGTCCCGCTTTAACTGCTGGGCAGAAAATCCGGACGGCGATCTGCTGCTTTACAATACGCTGGAGGTTTCGTTCCTCAAAATACACAAAGCGCAGGCGCCCGCGCTGCTGCCGGTTTTGGAGGGGAAGCAGGCGGTCCCGGAAAACGTCAATCCGGATCTCATAAAGCTGGGCTTCTTTGTTGAATCGAACACAGACGAGCTGGCGCTGCTGAAATATTACGCCGATCTGCGGCTCAACAATCCCGTTCTGGAGCTGGATATTTTGCCCACGCATCAGTGCAACTGCCGCTGCGTATACTGCTACGAGGATTTTCAGGGCCCGGTGCTCTCCGAGGCGCATCAGAAAAAGCTGATCAAATTTGTCTCGGACCATATCTCTTCCTGCTCCGCGCTGCACGTCAACTGGTTTGGCGGCGAACCGCTGGCCGGGATCGGCGTGATCCGGAATCTGTCGCCGGTGTTCGTCGACATGTGCGACAAGCTGCGCAAGAACTATTCCGCCAGCATGACGACGAACGGCACGCTGCTGACCTACGATACGTTTCTGGAGCTGCAGAAATATCACGTCACGTCCTTTCAGGTCACGATCGACGGGCCGAGATCCGTGCACGACAAACAGCGGCCGCTTGTCGGCGGGGGCTCTGCATACGACCTTGTTATGCAGAATATGAAGGATATCCATACGCGCAAGCACGGCAGGACCTTCCGGATCCTTCTGCGCGTCAACCTGACAAAGCAGTGCCTGCCGGATCTGGAGGATTTTTTGGTCGAGCTGGATGCGAATTTCGGAAAGGATCCCCGCTTTTCGCTGGATATCAACGTCGCCAACAACTGGGGCGGCGACCGCATCGACGCATATAAAGAGAACCTTCTTGAGGACGAGCATGAGCTGGATGCGCTGAAAAAACGGATCTTTGAGATCATTACAAAGCGGGAGCTTTCGCTGCATATCAGCGGCTACGGCAGCAAACAGTCGTTTTCGCTGGGCGTTTCCGGCGGCTGCTATACGAACTCCAAAAATTATATCACCGTGGACGCGACCGGCAAGCTGTATAAATGCGCGCAGGGCATCCGGCAGGGCTTCCCGCCGCTCGGGGATCTGGAGACCTATGAAAGGCCGATCGATCTCAAGGTGGAGCTTGCAAAGTGGGCGGCGTCCTATTTCCCGGAGCCGCCGGAAAAATGCAAAAACTGTGTGTTTCTTCCCGTCGGCTGCTGGGGGATCAGCTTGTGTCCGATGATCAAATATCTGAAAAAATACGAGGAACGGCCGGTGCTCAGCGACGCGCTCTGCCCGGAGGAGCGTGCGCGAGCAGGCAAAAACATCCACCGCATTTTCGACGAGCCGGACTGCCCGCCGGACCTTTTGGATATCCCGGGCGTGCTGAACAAGGCGGCGCCCGTTATGAAGCCGCCGTTTCTGGAAAATATTTTTGATCAGACAGAAGGAGAGGTATAAAAATGAGAGATTTACTGTTTGACGTTTTGGAGAGCATGGGCGTTTACTTCTCGGAGGCGGAACGCGCCGCCGACCGGGACCTGAACCTTTTGGAGTATATCTCCAATTCGCACATTCTTGTTGCCTTTGCGCTGAAAATCGAAGAAAAGCTGCACGTCGATCTGCCTGAGGACGCGCTGCTGCCCGAAAATCTGCAATCGCTGAACAAACTGGCCGCGCTGCTTTCGGCGCTCCCGCCCGAGGAAGAATAAGGCCGTTCCCGTGCGCACAGGGCCGCAGAAAGAGAGAGGAACCGCCGTTATGTCCGTAATGCTTCCTTTTGAACACAACGTCCCGATCCAAAGCTATTCCCATTTCGTTTTTTATCTGGGGATCCTTGCCGGGCGCGGTGTGGACGTTTATCCCTACATGTTCAACCATTTTTTGTCCTTCTGTTTCCTGAAAGCCACCGCGCAGGTCGGTTTTTTGGAAATGCCGAAGGCGCTGCAGGTCTTCCGCCTGCGGCCCTTTTCCCGCGACCTTGCGGCCCCGGTGTCTTTTTTTAAGCGGACGCTGGACGATGGAAAGTACGTGAACGTTCATCTGAACCATAAGTATATTTCCGCCTCCGTCCGCGAAAAGGATTATGTCCACGATTTTCTGCTTTACGGCTACAGCGACGAAACGCAGAGCTTTTATGCCAAGGGCTACGTGTTTGACGGCGAGCATGCGTTTTTGATCAACAGCGCGTTTGAGCTGCCCTATGCGGAGGCGGAAAAAAGCTATCGGGCAACGGGCGCCAAAGCAAATATGTTTGCCAACAACTATATTATAGACGTACGCAAAGACCCCGGCGAAAAGCTGCAAAAGGCAAAAATCAGGCGGGATCTGTTCTTTTACCTGCACGATCTGATCCCGTCCACCCCGCTGATGCCCGTCAACCGGCACGTGTATGCGTCCCTGCAGGCGACCCTGGAAAGGGCTCCGGATCTGATCATGGATTTCCCGTTGTGGAAAACGATGGAGGACAGGGCCGCTTTTCTGCTGGAATTCGAGCGGCGTTTGGGGCTGGAGCCGGAAAAACAGGCGAAGTGCGAAAAAATGAAGGGGATATTGTACGCGGCGCAGATCTATATGGCGCTTTACGGCGCAAGAGCCGAATTCTCCGAGGAGAGAAAGAATAAAGTCGTCCGCACGCTGTCCGGCAATCTGACCGCAGTCGGAGAGCTGGAGCCGGAGATCATGCGGGATCTGTATCTCGCGATGAAATAAAAACAGGAGCAACGGCAGGGAAGTTTTGTATCACAGCATAGAAAGGATGCAGAGATGGAATTCAAAAAGACCTATGACGTGATCGTTCTTGACAGCGGCACGGACCGTTCCCACCCTGCGCTCGCCGGGTTTGCGGATATCGACTGCGCCGCGTTTGACGCTGAAACAGGGACGCTTGTCGAAACGGATACGGATATCTACGGTCACGGGACGGCGGTCACGTTCCTGATCAAGCAGCGCGTGCCGGATGCCTCCGTTTTGAGCATCCGGATCTTCGACCTCGAGGACGGTCATCCCGTCAGTACGGAGGAAAAACTGCTGCAGGCGCTTGTTTTTATTGAAGAAAACGTCGGCGCAAAGGTGATCAATATGTCCTTTGACGTGGCGGAACCCCTGTGTATGCGGGAGCTGACGGAGATCACAAAGAAGCTGGCGGACAGGGGAACGGTGCTTGTCGCCGCTTTTTCCAACAACGGCGGCTACGCCTACCCCGCCGCGCTGGAGGACGTGATCGGCGTAGCGGTCAAGGCCATGCGGCCGCTGGATTTCCCGTTCGGATTTATAGACGACGAGATCATCAACGTTGAATGCGCGCCGACCACCTACCGCGTTCCATGGCTGAACGGCACGTATCAGTATTCGGACGGCAGCAGCTTTGCCTGCGCCGTCGTCGCCGCCGAGGCGCTTGCCTTTGTCCGGGCGGGACACACGGGGCTGCGGGAGGTGCTTGCCTGCTTCCGGGAAAAGTATCCGCCCGTGGGGGAAGCGGCCGTTTCAGAGGCGGTGCGCACGAAAAACGAGCGGCCGCAGTTTGCGATCCGCAAAGCCGCGGCGTTTCCTTTCAACAAGGAGATGCACAGCGTGGTGCGCTACGCGGATATGCTGCCCTTTGCGCTTGTGGACGTGTACGATATAAAACAGGCCTTCCGCATCGGCAGGACCACGAACGAGATCCTGCACATATCCGCCGAAAAGAATTATACGGTCAAAAACGTTAAAAATATTGACTGGGATTCCTTTGACACCCTGATTCTGGGCTGCGTTTACGAGTTGATGAAGATCTTTCACCGGACGGACTTTATCCGCGACCTGATTGCGCAGGCGCTGGAACACGGAAAGAATATTTTTGCGTTTGAGGATATCTCCCCCTTTACGGAGAAAACCGACCGCATTTATTATCCGTGCGTCACAAAGGAAAACGCGCCCCCGCGGCGGAACGATATGCTGTTCCGCACGGCGATCCCGGTTCTCGGCGTTTTCGGGACGGACTCCCAACAGGGAAAATTCACCGTACAGATGCTGCTGCGGAAGGAATTTCAGAAGCTCGGCTGCAAGGTGGGCCAGATCGGCACGGAGCCGCATGCGCTGCTCTTCGGCATGGATCACGTTTATGCCAACGGCTATAACGCCAACGTTTCGCTGAACACGCAGGAGCAGGTGATGTACGTCAACGATCTTTTGCGCCGGACCTGCAAAAAACTGCCGGATATCGTGATCACCGGCACGCAGAAGGGCCTTGTCCCGCCGATCCATACCAATCTGCGGCATTATTCCGTCACAAATTACGCGTTTTTGGACGGCATGAAGCCGGATTACGCCGTATTAACGGTCTGCTATACCGATCCCACGGCCTTTATCCGGCGCAATCTGGAGTTTTTGTCCGCTTTATCCCAAACAAAAACGCTGGCGCTGGTTCTGTTCCCCGTCTGCTTCGTTGACAAAAACATGAAAAGCTTGCCCGAGGGCCGCACGATCGACGAAGCCGATTATGAAGCATTCCGTGACAAAGTGAACGCAGAGCTTGACGTTCCCGTGCTGTTCCTGAACGATCCGGCGTTTTCCGGAAAGCTGATGGAGCTTTTGCTGGCTGAAATGACGTGACCGATTTTTTTTCGCGGCAAGTTGACAACGCGCCGGAAATATGTTATTTTTAATGCAGTTGATTCAAAAAAACAACAAAAGGAAGGAGGTTCTTTATGCAGCTCAAAAAAGCAAACGTCAACAATCGGGTTTTTCTTGATATCACCAAAGACGGTTCCGGTTACTGCACGCTTTACGGCAAAACGGTAGAGTATTCGGAAGTGGAAACGCATCTTGCCGATCTGAATACGGTGGAGTACTGCGTCTGGTGGACCTGGAAAGGCGCGGGCGAGCAGAGATTCTGATCAAAAACGCAGACACGGACGGCAAACAACCGTCCGCGTTTTCTTTTTTAAAGCAAAGCTTGCATTTCCGACGCGTGTATGATAAAATAAAAACAACATGATTTCGGGAGGGATCTTTGATGAAGAAACTTTTATGCGTTCTGCTCTGCGTCACGCTTGCGCTGCCGCTGGGTATTTTTGCGTTTGCCGCCGATACGCCCGACGCCGCCGACGCGGGCGACGGGGACGACACGCCCGCGGTCGAGGTTGAAACCGACCTCGGTTCCGCTTTCGCGGAGGGCGAAAACAGCCTGATCGTGTTTGTGACCGGCATCGGGCAGTCGTTTTCCTATCTCTTTGACGAGAGTTACGTGGAAGAGGGCGCGTTTGAAAACGGCACGCTGCAGGATTTTGAAAATTACGCCCCCTTGATCGCCGAGCGCAAATATTCCTCACGGTGGAACCTGTTCGTCGGCGACTTTGACGAGGCGCTGAGCAGGCCCGTTACAAAAAAGACCATTGCGAAGGTCGTCTTCCAGCTGCTGGGCACGCTTTTCCTCCGGCACAATATCGTGAAAGAGGAGGATCTGCGCACGCTGGTGCAGAATTTGTTTAACTTTAACCAGCTGGATGAAAACGGCAACCTCAGCGAACGCCTTGTCACTCCGCGCTATGCCTGCCCCGTTTCGCAGTATCCCGGCGTGATCGACGAAGAAGGCAACTTCGACAGCGAGTCCAAGGGCCGGTTCTACGGCTCCATCCCCTGTGCGGATATCGCAAGGGAAAAGCTGGGCGACAATTATGAGGATTATCTGTACTGCTTTAACTATTCGCCGTTCTCTCTTCCCACCAGAAACGTTTCCGAGCTGCATGAATATATCGAGACCGTTCTCGCGAACAACACGGTCGGCGCCGAGAAAGTGGTGCTGGTCCCCATGAGCATGGGCGCGTCGGTCGTCAGCGCGTATCTGGCCGATTATCCCGACGTGGAGGATAACCACGTCCGCCGCGTGGTGAGCATCGTCGGCTGCTGGAACGGCAGCGACATCATCACGGACCTTGTCACCGAGACGTATGCCGATAACTCCGCCGACCTGTTTTACAACGGCCTGATCTCCGATATCATCGGCGAGCCCTGGGGGTACGCCGTCAACCTGGCGGTGCGGCTGTTCTCCAAGCGCGCGCTGCGCAGCTTTATTGACGAGGCCCTGGCCGTGTTCGCGGACGAGCTGGTTTTGCGCGATCCGGCGATCATTGCCGCCATCACGCCCGACTACGCCTATGAAACGGTGCGGCCGTACATCACCCGCGACTGGGTGCTGGAGCAGACCGACTATTACCACGCGCTGCAGTCCACGCTGCGCGAGCGGCTGGCGGCGCTGGAAGCACAGGGCGTGACCTTCTCCTTTATTTCCGGCTACGGCCTGCCCTTCGGCGCCGAGACCAACGATTACAAGGCCTTCGGCTTTATGCATTCCGCCCCGACCACCAACTCCGACGAGATCATCAACATTTCGTCCACCGCGCCGGGCACGCAGTACGTCGCCTACAACGAGACCTTTGCGGACACCGAGGGCAGAGAGCTCTCGCCCGACGGCTCCATCGATATCTCCGGCACGTACTATAAGGACAGCTCCTGGTTCTTCTATCGGCAAAAGCACGAGCTGGAGCACAACAACACCGCTATCAAGCTTGCGATCTCGCTGGCGCTGGGCACCGTCAAAACCGTGGACGACTGCAGCGATCCGGCGGGGGAGAATTACTTCCCGCAGTTCAACGACGCGCGGTATGTCCGGTTCTTGAAAAACGATTACATCCCCAAGCTGGAAAAATACCTTGCCGCCGGCGGCACGCTGACGCCGGAGCAGCAGGCGCTGTATGAGGACGCCAAGGCGATGCTTGCCCGTACGGTCAACAACTACGACGAGGACAACAAGCTGATCGAGAGCTTCGTTGTGATGCTGATCGACCTCGGCCTGGAGGATCCTCCCGAGACGCCGGATAAAAAGCAGGTGTTCCTGAATAACTTCCTGAAAAAGAGCGACGGCGTCGCCAATAAGATCTACGGCTCCAAGGGCTATCTGGATTTCTTCCAGTGATCACGTAAAACGCATCGGACCCGCTGCGACGCTTTCGATTTTTGAAAGAAGTCGGGCGGGTCGTTTCTTTTTCTGCCGAAAACTATTGATTTTTTTCGCCTGTTTTGTTATGATAAATAGTCAGTAAAAGATTTGAAGGTGAAAGATTGAACACGCGGGAAGATATACGGAACATAGCGATCATCGCCCACGTTGACCACGGAAAAACGACGCTTGTGGACAAGCTGCTGCGGCAAAGCGGCACCTTCCGCGACAACGAGGTGGTGGAGGAGCGCGTGATGGACTCGGGTGACCTGGAGCGCGAGCGCGGCATCACTATTTTATCCAAAAACACGTCCGTAAACTATAACGGTGTCAAGATCAACATTGTGGACACCCCCGGCCACGCGGATTTCGGCGGCGAGGTGGAGCGCATCATGACCATGGTGGACGGCGTATTGCTGCTGGTGGACGCCTTTGAGGGCTGCATGCCGCAGACGCGCTTTGTGTTATCCAAGGCGCTGGCGCTGAAAAAGACGCCGCTGGTGGTCATCAATAAGATCGACCGGCCCGGCGCGCGGCCGGACGAGGTCGTCGACGAGGTGCTGGACCTGTTTATCGAGCTCGGCGCGGACGAGGACCAGATCGAGTTCCCCGTGATCTACGCCTCCTCCCGCGAGGGCTACGCTTCTTTTGATAAAAACGCGCGTTCGGGCGACATGCGGCCGCTTTTACAGGCGATCCTCGACGAGATCCCCGCGCCCGTCGGCGACGAAGAGGGCCCCTTGCAGCTGCTTTTTTCCAGTCTGGACTACGACGACTACGTGGGCCGCATCGGCATCGGCCGTATCGAGCGCGGCGAGATCCACAGCGGCGAAAACGCGGTCCTGTGCAAAACGGACGGCACGCAAAAAAGGGTCAAGGTCTCCCGTCTTTACCAGTTTACGGGCCTCGGCCGCACGGAAACGCAGAGCGCCAAAATGGGCGACATCGTCGCGGTGTCCGGCATCGAGGACTTAAACATCGGCGAAACGGTCTGCCACCCGGACTGCGTGGAGCCCCTGCCCTTTGTAAAAATCGACGAGCCCACGCTCTCGATGACCTTCCACGTCAACAATTCTCCCTTTGCGGGCCGGGAGGGCAAATTCGTCACCTCCCGCAACCTGCGCGCAAGGCTTTTTAAGGAAGTGGAGACCAACGTGAGCATGCGCGTGGAGGAAACCGACTCCACGGACGCGTTCAAGGTCTCCGGCAGAGGCGAATTACACCTTTCCATTTTGATCGAGACCATGCGGCGGCAGGGCTACGAGTTCCAGGTCTCCCGCCCCAGGGTGATCTTTAAAACGATCGACGGCAAGCTCTCGGAGCCGATGGAGCTGTTGATCATTGAAGTGCCCACCGACTACGTCGGCGCCGTGATGGAAAAGATCGGCGCACGCCGCGGCGAGCTGGAGAATATGGGCGCCCGTGACGGCGGCACCAGCCACCTGGAATTCAAGATCCCCGCGCGCGGCCTCATCGGCTACCGCAGCGAATTTCTGACCGATACCAACGGCTACGGCATCATGAACAACCTCTTTGCGGGGTACGAGCCGTATAAAGGCGACATCCAAACGCGCGAGCACGGCTCCATCGTGGCGCACGAGGCGGGCGAGAGCACCGGCTACGGCCTGTTCAACACACAGGACCGCGGCAGGCTCTTCATCGGGCCCGGCGTGCCCGTATACGAGGGCATGATCGTGGGCGAATGCGCCAAAAACGAGGATATCGTGTGCAACGTCTGTAAGAAAAAGCAGATGACCAACACCCGCGCCGCGGGCAGCGACGACGCGCTGCGTCTGGTCCCGCACGCGGTACTCAGTCTGGAGCAGTGCATGGAGTTTTTAAGCGACGACGAGCTGCTGGAGGTCACGCCCTCCTCCTTGCGTCTGCGCAAAAAGATCTTATCCAAGGAACAGAGAATGAAGCAGCAGTTCCGTAAAAACTGAGAAAGAGAAAGGAAAAAGAAAACATGGCAAAGCAAAAAGTGGAGATCACCATCCGCAACCAGAATTATACGCTTTTAACGGACGTTTCTCCCGCCAAGGTCGTCGCCATCGCGGAGGGGCTGGACCAGAAGCTGGACGAGATCATGACCGCCGCGCCGCGGATCACCTTAAATCAGGCGCTCATCCTCACGGCCATGGACCTGGCGCAGACCGCCGCCGAGCAGAAGGCCGCCGCCGATAAATTGAAGGCGGAGATCGGCGACTATCTGGAGGACGCCGAAAAGGCCATGACCGAACGCGACAAATTCAAACGCGAAAACGAAAAGCTGAAAGAGCAGCTGAAAAACAAGTAAGCTATTAGCTGTTAGCTGATAGCTGTTAGCTGTTAGCAATCGAGTAGGAGGCTGCCCATTAGTTGAGCAGCCGACCTCTCACACCACCGTGCGTACCGTTCGGTACACGGCGGTTCAATCATAAAGAGTGCAGAGACTTGTACCTCCGGGCAATATCAAAGTAGCCCGCCTGTGCAAGTCTTTCGTTTGTGATGGTGTGTGTCAGAATGCCGCTTCCGGCAACAGCCCAGTAACCCTTTCGCGTGTTTCCGTTCCGATAGGCTTTCC
>JAFSXY010000162.1 GCA_017443805.1 Clostridia bacterium
CGCCGTCCGAAAAGTATCGTTGGCATCATTGGCTCCATTCACTCTTACTTCTTAGTTTCCCACCGAAAATCGACGACAGAAAACCAGTGAAGAATGAAGAAGTAAAAATCGACGGACGCTGTCGCTATCCGTCGATTTTGGTGGGAGAGGGTGGATTCGAACCACCGAAGTCGTCGACAACAGATTTACAGTCTGCCCCCTTTGGCCGCTCGGGAACTCTCCCATATTTACATGTAAAAACGTTGGAGCTGGTGGACGGACTCGAACCCCCGACCTGCTGATTACAAATCAGCTGCTCTACCAACTGAGCTACACCAGCGGATTTCGGCTCGCTGATCCATCTCAGCGGAACGCAAATAGAAATATAACATACTTTTTTCTTTTCGTCAAGCATTTTTTTGATGCGGCGGCAGATTTTTTTCGTTCAAAAATCATATTGCCTCGCGCGTGTTTAAATGCTATACTGAAACCAAAGGGGGAATAGCCATGCGCAAAACGGTTTTCGCCGCCGCAGCGGTGCTGCTGGCAGTCGTTCTGCCGCTGCTTTTCGGCTGCGGTTCCCGTGATCTGCCGCCGGACGACGGGACCCCGTGGCCGGAGGCGCTTTCCGGACGTTTCGTTTACGAAGACAGCGCGCTGACCTTTACGGGAGACGGCGTCACGGTGACGCTTTCGCTCAGTGAAACGCTTGCGGAAAAGCTGGGCCTGCCTGCCGGGAAGACCGGGGGCAGCTACGCGTTTTTGTTCCGGAACGAGAGCTGGCGGTACGATTTTGCCGAAACGCTGGCTCTGACCGCCGGAGACGTTTCGGCGCGGTTCATCATGACGCCCGGTTCCACGACCGCGCGGCAGGTCTGTTTCAACCTGCCGGACAGCGGCGAACAGATCCGTTTTATAAAGGAGGATTGACCATGCAGAAAACCCCGGTCACGCGGTCCGGCGACGTATACAGCTGGACGTACGAGATGCCGCTGCTCAAAAACCCCGGCATTTTTCTGCTTGTGGCAAAAGTGCTGTTCGGCACCATTCTGGGCATGGGCCTTGTGATCATGCTGCCGGTCATGCTGATCTCGGACGGCTTTCACCTTGCGACCTTTGCCGGCTGGCTGAAAACGCTTGGCATCGTATGCGGCATTTTTGCAGTGCTGCTCATACTCGGCTATCTGCTTTACGCCGCGATCATGGGCGGGAAATACGTAGTGGATTTCACCATGGACGACAAAACGCTTGTCCACGCGCAGACGCCCGCGCAGGCAAAAAAAGCAAAACAGATCGGCACGGCGGCCGTCGTTCTGGGCATCCTTTCCAAACGCCCTACAACGGCGGGCATCGGTCTCACGTCGCAGCGGTCCGTTTCCACCACGGAATTTGACCGCGTAAAGGCCGTGACCGTCAACCGGCGCACGCACACCATCAAGCTCCGCGGCGGCGGCGCGAACGAGGTCTACGCGAACGGCGACGATTTTGAACTGGTCGCGGACCGGATCAGGGCGCGCGTGCCCGAATCGGCAAAATGGACAGAGAAATAAAACCAAGGAGAGAAAGAAAATGGCATCTGCTGCAAAAAAAGTGATCGCGGCCGGCGTGGGCGCCGGCGCAGCGGTTTTGGGCGCGGGCGCGCTGCTCTACGAGGGCGCCCTGAACACAAAGATCAACAGCTTTTTCGTAAACAAATTCAACAAACCGGATCCCGAACAGGACGCATTATACGGCGGCGAGACCTACACCGGGGCGCAGGACTGGTTTGAAGTGCACAAAGGTGAGGATCAGACGATCACCACCGACAAAACGGGGACGGTGCACGCCTATATCATCCCCGCCGAAAAGCCCTCCCGCCGTTGGGCGGTGCTCTGCCACGGCTACAACTCCGCGCCGAACGCGACCGCCGTGTTTGCCGAGCACTACCACGCCGCGGGCTACAGCTGTATCTGCCCGTCCCTGCGCGGCTGGGGCGACGATGAAAAACGCTACTGCTCCATGGGCTTTCACGATAAGGACATCTGCATTGCATGGGTCAATTATATCATAGAACAGGCCCCCGACGCCGAGATCGTATTGCACGGCTATTCCATGGGCGCGGCGACCGTGATGCTGGCAACGGGCGAAACGCTGCCGAAAAACGTAAAGGCCGCCGTTGCGGACTGCGGCTTTACAAATTGCTACAAACAGTTCGGCCACGTGTTAAAATCCTACGCGCACCTGCCGGCGTTTCCGTTTGTGGACGCCATGAACGCGGTTTCCGTCGCCCGGAAAAACTTCAATCTGCGGAAAAACTCCCCCATCGACGCCGTAAAACGCAGCGTGACGCCCACGGTCTTCCTGCACGGCACCGCGGACGATTTTGTGCCCTATTATATGATGGATGAATTGTATAACGCCTGCGCCGCGCCGAAGGCCAAGCAGCCGATCGAGGGGGCCTTGCACGCCACCGCCTCGGTAAAGGACCCGGCGCTCTACTGGAAAACGGTGGACGGATTTTTGGCAAACTATATTTAATTCCCTTTTGACACAAAAAGAAGTCTGTTTTTTCCGGATTCAGACAAATATTTTGCAGGGACGGTAATCAACCATCCCTGCAAATTCTTTTTTATATGGGGAACAGCGCCATACAGCGCCGCACTGCAGTATCGGTTTCGACAGAACGAATTGCCGTCAGCTGTCGGCTGATATCAAACTGCGCAAAGCGTCAGCTTAAGCTTTCCAGCCCCACGGCCGCGCGCAGGATCAGCCGCGCGTCGGCGGCCTCGATCGCCTTGCTGCCGTCCGCGTCCGCCGCAAGGAACTGCGCGCTGTCGGGCGCGTACGTCTCCAGACCTACGGCCGCCCGCAGGGCAAGCCGGGCGTCGGCCGCCTCGATCTTGCCGTTCTGGTCCACGTCGCCCAGCAGGAACGCCGGTTCCGTCCCGCCCGGCACACGGATCTTCAATGTGCCGTTATACACCGAAACAGCCTTGTCCCAGCCCACGGCGTAGTCGCCGGAGATATCCCGCAACAGCACAAAATGATACCGGAGCGTACCTTCGGCGCCCGGCTTCATGCCGGCCGCGCTGACGGTCAGATAGGCGTAATCGCCGATGAATTCCGGCGCCTCGCTCACGGTAAAGCCGGCCGCAGCCAGCTCCTGTGTGTACCACCCGGGGATCAGGATCTGTGTGGCGTCCATACTCCACGCGCCGGAGGGGATCTCGGCGCCGCCCGACAGATCAAAGCAAAGCTTCACCGTCTCGTTTTCCTGCAGCTCCAGCGTTTCGCCGCTGTTGTATACCATGCCGTCCTGCGTTTTGGCAAAGGGTGTTTTCTGCGGCACAAAGATAAAGAAGCCAAGCATCGGGCAGCGCCACACATAAGATTCCGAACCGTCGGGAAGTGTTTCCATGCAGGAAAGGTCCAGTCCCACGGTGCACGACGAATTTTCATATACAGTATCTGCCGCGCGCAAACGGAAATACGTTTTTCCGCCGCGCTCAACGGGCGTGGTCTCCAGTGCCGCATCCATCGTCTGCAGTCGCGCCGGAAAATCCTCAACAGGTTGGCCGTCCGCTTCCGCGCGGATCAAAAACGTCGCCCCCGCCGACAGATACATCACGCTCACTTGTTTTTCGCTGTTTGTATTCTCGTCCCAGAGGAACAGACGCACCTGCGGATTCCCCTCCGCCGCCGCAGCGCCGGGCACAGCGCAGACCGTAAGCAAAACGAAAAGAACCGTCAAAAAGACGGAAAGATATTTTTTCATACTGTATTCCCCTTTCTGTATGGTTTTATTTTATCACAACCGTTCAGACCGTGTCAATCTTGCGGCGCGTCTCTTTGCGGCGGATTTTTTTGTTTTTTTTCTTGACAAACGGAAAAACCGCAGTATAATAAAATGTAAACAAAGGCAATGATCGGGAAAAGTAGTGTCACAGCGGGCACACAGAGAGCGGCCGGTGCTGGAAATGCCGCTGCAGCGCTGATACGAAGAACACCCGGGAGCCGCAAGCCGAAACGAAAAGGAGTAGGTGCGCCGGGATTTGACCGTTATATCAAAAGGCTTTGTAACGAAGCCCAAAGGGGTCTTTTTTAAGACAAGATAGGTGGTACCGCGGGTCACAGCTGCTCGTCCTATAATCAGGATGAACAGCTGTTATTTCTTTTATCGGAGGATCATAAAATGAAACACACCGACATCAAAGACGTATTGGCCGACAAAGCGCGGCTCGGCACCAAACAGACCGTCTGCGGCTGGGTCCGCACGGCCAGAGATTCCAAAAACGTGGCGTTCCTGGCGCTCAACGACGGCACCAGCCTTGCCCATTTGCAGATCGTGATCGACAAGGCTTCCGGCAAAGAGCTGCCCAAGGAAGCGTCCAAGCTCGGCGCAGCCCTGAAAATCGAAGGCACGGTTGTAGAAAACATGAACAACGGCACCCAGGAATTAAACGCCGACAAGATCACCGTGCTGGGCGAATGCCCCGACGACTATCCGCTGCAAAAAAAATTCCAGAAGCTGGAGACACTGCGCGAGATGCCGCACATCCGCGTGCGCACCAACACCTTTAACGCCGTGTTCCGCGTGCGCAGCGTGCTGGCCGCCGCCGTCCACCGCTTTTTCCAGGAGCGGGGCTTTGTGTACGTCAACACGCCCCTGATCACCGGCAGCGACTGCGAGGGCGCGGGCGAGATGTTCAAGGTGACCACCATCGGCTATTCCGATCAGTATAAAAACGCGGAGGATTATTACGCGGACGACTTTTTCGGCCGGAAGGCGGGCTTAAGCGTATCCGGCCAGCTGGAAGGCGAGGTCGCCGCCATGGCCATGGGCAAGATCTACACCTTCGGTCCCTCCTTCCGCGCGGAAAAGAGCCACACCCTGCGGCACGTGGCGGAGTTCTGGCACGTGGAACCGGAGGTCGCGTTCGCGGAGCTGCCCGATATCATCGAGCTTGCAGAGGACATGATCAAATATCTGGTGCGGGAATACATGGAAAAATGCCCGGATGAGCTGAAATTCTTTGAGGAACGCTTTGAAAAGGGCCTGACCGAAAAACTGAAGAACGTACTGGACAATGATTTTGCGATCGTGGACTATACAAAGGCCATCGAGCTGCTGGAAAAAGCGGACGTCGACTTTACCTTCCCCGTTTCCTGGGGCTGCGACCTGCAGAGCGAGCACGAGCGCTACATCACGGAACAGATCTACAAAAAGCCGGTATTTCTCATCAACTATCCCAAAGAGATCAAATCCTTCTATATGAAGCAGAACCCCGACGGCAAGACCGTGGCGGCCACCGACCTGCTGGTGCCCGGCGTTGGCGAGATCATCGGCGGCAGCGAGCGTGAGGCAAGCTACGATAAGCTTGTAAAAGCCATGGAAGACCGCGGCATGGAAATGGACGCATACAGGGATTATCTTGACCTGCGCAAGTACGGCAGCGTGCCGCACGGCGGCTTCGGCCTGGGCTTTGAGCGCGTGATCATGTACGTAACCGGCATGGCGAACATCCGCGACGTCATTTTGTATCCGCGCACCGTCGGCAGCATACGCTGACGGATTGATCCGTCAGCAATGAAGTGTTGCTTCGCAACATGAAGTACGCCTTGCGGCGTATGAAGTATTTTCGCTGCGCGAAAATATGAAGTGTTCCGCCTGCGGCGAAACATTTCGGAAAACGCTTCGCGTTTTGATTTTAATATTTATCTCAAAACTCAAAACTCAAAACTCAAAACTGCAAGGAGGCTCACGATGAAAAACATGGTCTATCCGGAGGACTACTCCTCCGACCTGTCCCTCAGAGAAACGCAGCGCGCCATCAAGCTGATCAAGGATACCTTTCAGGTAAAGCTTGCTGCGGCGCTCAACCTTGACCGCGTTACAGCTCCGGTCATGGTCACGCAGGCGTCCGGCATCAACGACGACTTAAACGGCGTGGAGCGCAAGGTGCACTTTACCATGAAAGAGATCCCCGGCACCGCCGAGGTAGTGCAGAGCCTTGCCAAATGGAAGCGCATGGCGCTCTACCGTTACGGCTATCAGCCCGGGGAGGGCGTCTATACCGACATGAACGCCATCCGCCGCGACGACGACTGCGACAACCTGCATTCCCTGTTCGTGGACCAGTGGGACTGGGAGCGCGTGATCACCCGTGAAGAGCGCAGTATCCCGTTTTTGCAGGACGTTGTGAAAAAAATCGTAAAAGCGCTGGCCGAGACCAACGCCGTGTTAAAAGAACGCTTTCCCGTTCTGGACACCGAGATCAACGAGGACGTGTACTTTATCTCCGCGCAGGCGCTGGAGGACCGCTGGCCCGACAAAACGCCCAAGGAACGCGAAAATCTGATCGTCAAAGAATACGGCACCGTCTTTATCTCCGGCATCGGAGGGAAGCTGAAAAGCGGACAAAGACACGACGGCCGCGCCCCGGATTACGACGACTGGGCCTTAAACGGCGACATCCTCATCTGGCATAAAACGCTTTCCTGCGCGCTGGAGATCTCCTCCATGGGCATCCGCGTGGACGCCGAGAGCCTGCATCGGCAGTTGGCGCTCGCCGACGCACTGGACAGAGAGCGTTTTCCCTACCATCAGGGCATCCTGAACGATACGCTTCCGCTGACCGTCGGCGGCGGCCTCGGGCAGTCTCGCATCTGCATGCTGCTGCTGGGCAAGGCACACATCGGCGAGGTCCAGGTCTCCGTCTGGCCCGAGGATATGCGCGAAGCCTGCGATTCGCACGGGATCACACTTTTATAATTACATTTTTTAATCGGTTTATTGAAAAACAATCTGCATTTTTCATATTGACATCCGGTCTGTTTTGTGTTTTAATATGAGGCGCAAAGACAATGACGGAATTATGCATGTACCGGAAGCGCGCAGAGAGCCGGCGGGCGGTGTAAGCCGGCGGCGGAACGTACAGGGCAGTCTCCCTCCCGAGTCGGCGCCGTGAACCATGCAGTAGCGGCGCACGGTTGCCCCGTTACCGGCTGTGGACTTCCTTCGGAGTCCGAGAGCGCCCGCCCGGAGAACCCGGCGGGAAACAGGGTGGTACCGCGATGCATTCGTCCCTGAGGAGATCTCCTCAGGGACTTTTTTAAAGTAAAAAAATAAAGAGCGAAGGAGTTTGACCATAAGGGATGAAACGCATCACGATCGCAGACGTTACGTTGAAACAGCTGAAGGAAAGCCGGGAGACCGACGTGTCCTTTAAGGAGAAAATAGAGCTTGCAAAGCTTTTGGACCGCCTGCAGGCGGACGTCATCGAGCTGGAGGGCATTGAAAATCAGAAGGTCGACAGCCTGCGCATCAAATCTATTGCGCTGGCCGTAAAAAACAGCGCGGTGGCGGTACCCGTCAGTCTGGACGCAGAGAGCGTAGAGATCGTCTGGGCGGCGCTTAAGGAAGCAAAAAGGCCCCGTTTGCAGGTGCCCGCCGCCATGAGCCCGGTGCAGATGGAATATCTTTCCCATAAAAAACCCGCCGCCATGCTGGAGGCCGTTTGCGACGCCGTGGCAGCCTGCCGCGCAAAAACGGACGACGTGGAATTCATCGCCGAGGACTGCACGCGCGCGGACGCGGGCTTTCTGGCGGACGCCGTACAAAAGGCGATCGAAGCCGGCGCAAAGACCGTTACGCTTGCGGACGCCGCAGGCAATCTGCTGCCGGAGGAATTTGCCGCTTTTCTTGAAGATATCCGGCGGCGCGTACCGGCGATCGGGACCGTGCGGCTGGGCGTTTCATGCGCGAACACGCTTTCCATGGCGGACGCCTGCGCAGTGGCCGCCGTGTTCGGCGGCGCGGACGAAGTAAAAGCGGCGGCCTACCCCGTGAATACGCCGTCGCTGCAAAGCATTGCAAAAATTTTGGAGGTCAAGGGCGAACCGTCCGGCATTTCCACCGGCGTACGCACCGTGGAGATCAAGCGCGTAACAGAACAGATCGCGCGGATCTGCCGGCAGACGAAAAACGGAGGCGAAACCTACGGTGCGCCACTGCGGGCGGAGGACGGCGGCGTGACGCTCAGCGCGCACGACGGCCCTGCCGCCGTGAACGCGGCGGTGAAAAAGCTGGGCTACGAGCTGGACGAGGCGGATCTTGCCGCGGTCTTTGCGGAGGTGCAAAAGCTTGCCGCGCGCAGGGAAACGATCGACGAGCGCGAGCTGGACGCCATCGTCGCTGCAGCCGCCATGCAGGTCCCGCCCACCTATACATTAAAAAGCTACGTGGTCAACAGCGGCAACGTGCTCACCGCCATGGCGTCGGTCAAGATCACGAAAAACGGCGAGGAGCTGGAGGGCGCAAGCCTCGGCGACGGTCCCATTGACGCTGCCTTCCACGCCGTAGAGCAGGTATCCGGCCGACGCTTTGAGCTGGACGATTTCCAGATCCGCGCCGTTACGGAGGGCAAGGAGGCCATGGGTGAAACGGTGATCCGTCTTTTATCGGACGGCAAGCTGTATTCCGGCAGGGGCATTTCCACCGACATCATCGGCGCAAGCATTTTCGCTTATATTAACGCACTGAACAAAATCGTCTATGAGGAGGGCCAGGCATGAAGCTTTCCTTTTCCACCCGCGGGTGGGATACGCTGGACTTTGACGACCTGCTTTCCACCGCCGTAGACATGCAGTTTTCGGGCGTGGAAATCTACAATCTGCCGGCGCAGGAGGCGCTCACCCGGCGCGGCGGTCCCTTTCACCGCTATAACGTAAACGCAACAATACGGAAACTGAACGAGCTGTCGCTTTCGATCCCCTGTTTTGATTCCCCGCTGGACCTTGCGGACCCCGCGGACAACACACAGGAAATTCTCTCGCTGCTCGCCTCGGCGCGGGAGGCGCGCGTACCGTACGCCGCGGTTTTCGCTTCACAAAAAAACGACGCGCTGATCCGGCAAAAGCTTGAAAAGATCACCGCCGAAACGGAAAAAAACGGCGGCTGCCTGCTCTTAAAAACCACCGGCGCATTCGCGGATACCGCCTATCTGCGCGCGCTGCTGGAAAGCTTTGCCTGCGACAGTCTCGGCGCAGTCTGGGATATGCACCACACCTGCCGTTTCGGGCATGAAAGCGCCGATACCACCATTAAAAATCTCGGTGCATACGTCCGCCACGTCCATCTGCGGGATTCAAACGACGACGGGACCTACAACCTGATCGGCGAAGGCACGCTGCCGATCGGGGAGCTCATGCGGGCGCTTGCCAGCATCGACTACGACGGCTTTGTCTCTCTGGAGTGGAAACCGACGTGGATGGAGGATCTGCCCGACAGAGAGATCATTTTCCCGTACTTTGTAAACTATATGCGCCGGTTTGAAAACACCCGCGGCAAGAAAAAAATGCTCTACCCCAACCACGACGGCACGGGACAGTACGTCTGGAAAAAGGACGCGCTGATCAATCTGACCTTCGGGCAGGTGCTGGACCGCATGGCGGAGGAATTCCCGGACCAGCTCTGCTTTAAGTACACCACGCTGGACTACACCCGCACCTACGAAGAGTTCCGGGAGGACGTGGACAACTTTGCCCGCGCGCTGGTCTCCCTCGGCGTGAAAGCGGGTTCAAAAGTCTCGGTCTGGGCGACCAATATCCCCGCGTGGTACATCACGTTCTGGGCGGCGACCAAGATCGGCGCGGTACTGGTCACGGTAAACACGGCCTATAAGATCCACGAGGCGGAATACCTGCTCAAGCAGTCCGACACCCACACGCTCGTCATGATCGACAAATGTCTGGACTCCAATTATAAAGAGATCATCAACACGCTCTGCCCGGAGCTGAAAACCACAAAGCCGGGACAGCCGCTGCACGCAAAAAAGCTGCCGTTTTTACGCAACGTGATCACCGTCGGCTTCCAGAACCCCGGCTGTCTGACCTTCCGGCAGGCCATGGCGCGCGCGGAGCTGACGCCCAAAGAGGAGATCCTGCGCATGGCGGCCAAAGTCCGGCCGGACGACGTGTGCAATATGCAGTACACCTCCGGCACCACGGGCTTTCCCAAGGGCGTGATGCTTACGCACTATAACGTGGTGAACAACGGCAAGTGCATCGGCGACCGCATGGGCCTTTCCACCGCGGACCGCATGATGATCCAGGTGCCCATGTTCCACTGCTTCGGCATGGTCCTTTCCATGACTTCCTCCATGACGCACGGCGCGACCATGTGCCCAATGCCCTATTTTTCGGCCAAGGCAAGCCTTGCCTGCATCCACGCCGAGCGCATCACCTGCTTCAACGGCGTGCCCACCATGTTTATCGCCATGTTCAATCACCCGGACTACCGCAAAACGGACTTCTCCCATATGCGTACCGGCATCATGGCGGGCGCGGGCTGTCCGCCGGAGCTCATGCGGCGCGCAGCGAGAGACGACGAAATGCACATGACCGGCATCGTTTCGGTCTACGGGCAAACAGAGTCGGCGCCCGGTTCCACCATGTCCGCCTGGACGGATCCTTTGGACGTGCGCACCGAAACGGTTGGCTACGATTTCCCGCATGTGCAGTGCAAGATCATCGATCCCGAAACAGGCGAAGAATTGGGACCGGACATAGACGGCGAATTCTGCTCCCGCGGCTACAACACCATGAAGGGCTACTATAAAATGCCGGACGCCACCCGCGATACCGTGGACGAGGAGGGCTGGCTGCATTCCGGCGACCTTGCCCGCCGGGACAAAGACGGAAATTACCGCATCACGGGCCGCTTAAAGGATATGATCATCCGCGGCGGCGAAAACATCTACCCCAAGGAGATCGAGGAGTTCATTTACACCCATCCCGCCGTGCAGGACGTGCAGGTCATCGGCGTGCCGGACAAAAAATACGGCGAGGAAGCCATGGCGTGCATCATCTTAAAGGAGGGGCAGTCCGTCTCGGAAGAGGACATGCGAGCCTATATCACCGCAAGCCTCGCCCGTCACAAGGTACCGCGGTACATCAAATTCACGGACGCCTTCCCCATGAACGCCGCCGGCAAGGTATTAAAGTACAAAATGCGCGAGGACGCGCAGAAAGAACTCGGGCTCTGACCGTTCATTTTATCCCGCCCCGTGCGCTGTGCACGGGGTGTTTTTTTTGCCGGCCGGCACGGCCTTATCCCGCTTGACAGGGAAATCCGAATGATATAAAATAAAAAATAATATCGGGAAGCAAGAGGTTACCGTGAACAATAAAAAGACAAAATGGATCATGATTTCTGCGGTCTTTCTGGCAGGCGTCGCACTTGCCTTGGCGGTCACGTTTGCCGTTATCGGTTTGAAGGGTGCGAACAGCTTAAATACGGACGTATCCGGAAAGACCGTGGACTTTGCAAAAACGTTTCCGTCATGGAATTCTGAAAGCGCGTCACTGAAAGCGCTTGTTGATTTCGTGACCGGCTGCGCGGACAAGTCCGGTCCGGATTATCTCGATCCGGCAGACCGCATAGCCGTTTTCGATATGGACGGCACGATCCTCTGCGAAAAAGCTCCGGTCTATATCGACTATTGCCTGACGATGTACCGCGTGCTCGACGATCCGACGTATAACGCGACGGAAGAAGAGCGCAGCGCCATGCAGCAGGTCCGCGACCACGCCTATTCCGAAGGCAAGACTTTTCATCCGGAGGGGCTTACCAAGGACGATCTGGTCGCCTCGGCTTTTTCCGGCATGACGCCCGAAGAATTCCGCGGTTACGTGGTCGATTTTGCCGACAGGACAAACGTTGTCGGATTTGAGGGCATGACCTACGGACAGTCGTTTTACAAACCAATGATCGAGGTCATCGATTATCTGCGCGCGAACGATTTTGACGTGTGGATGGTCTCGGCCTGCGAACGCGAGGTCGTGCGGGCGCTTGTGGAACGCTATGGCATCCCGTACGATCGCGTCATTGCAACCGACGTGCCTTACGTTGCCTCCGGAAATACCGATTTCGCCGCCGATGATTATAATATGCGCAGCGACGAAAAAATCCTGCTCGGCGCGCCGCTCGACGAGGTCGAATGCGGCAAATCCGGAAAGCCGGCGGCCATAGCCCGTGAAATCGGCAAGCGCCCGGTCCTTGCGTTCGGCAACAGCGCGGGCGATTACTCGATGCTCAACTACGCGGAAGGAAATCCCGATCATACCGGCATGGGCTTTCTGATCGTGTGCGACGATACCGTGCGCGAATACGGCAGCGACGAGAAAGCCGCAGAGTACTGCGGTGAGGTTGACAAACAGGGCTGGACCGCATTTTCGATGGCGAACGACTGGAAAACGATCTACGGAGAAAGCGTTATGAAGACAGAGCTGCCCGGCGCCGATTACGCGCTTGACGACGCCGCGTAAGACAAATTTTGACGTCGGTGATTTCATTTGCATTTTCATCGAAATTGTGGCAGGATCTTTTCGTGGTCATGCCATAAAAATATCAAAAGTAAAAACCGTAAAGCAAAAAAAACGCGAATGAAGGAGGAAATCGCACATGACAAAAAAGAGCGGAGTATTCGTAACCGTAATCAGCATCGCGGCAATCGTGCTTTCCGTTGTCGCCCTCATTGCCGCCCTCAGGCCGGCAACAGTCCCGGCAGAACAAAACGAGGACGTTCAATACGTAATGTATCTCGGGACGAACGATAAAGATACAAATCAGCCTGTGTTCACGCCGGATGAAGCAAAGGCTGAAGCGGAAAAAATCCTGATCAACCATTTCGGGGGCTATACGATCCAGGAAGCAAACGGCGGATGGATCGACGGGGAGATCGAATATCAGGAATATACGCTGGTGATCCATCTGAGCGACACGGATCCGGAACAGGTCCATGCGGCGGCAGACGATCTGATACAGCGCTTCAATCAGAGCTCTGTGCTGATTCAAGCGAATAAAACGGCAACGGAGTTTTATTCCGGAGGAAATGATACGGAATAAATAAAAACAGGGGACCGGCCTTCTGTCCTCAAAACGAAAAAGACCGATCCGGGAGGGACCGCAGATGAAATACAACGCATTGCCCGCTTATACCGGCAACAGGCCCGTGGCATGGTTTTCAGACGGCGCCGGCCTTGCCGATGATATTACGGCGGCCGAAACCGCGGATATGAGCTATATCGGGATCGCGGACGATACCGATGAAGCAGAGTTTTCAAGCTACGTCTCCGTGCTGGAGACGGCAGGCTTTGCCTGCAGCTGGCGGCGGGACGCCGCCGCGGGACTGTACCGCGAGCTGACAAAAGACGGGACGGTCGTTTACCTTTATTACGTACCGGCCGAACGCCGGACGCGGATTATTGCGGACAACGCAAGCCTCCCGCTTGCGGACTTTGCCGCAGACTGCCCGGCTTCTCCTCCCGGCGGGGAGATCCTGATGCAGTACGGTCTTTATTACGACGAGATGATCAAGGGCTATACCTGCGACTGCGGGATGCTGTATACCGTAAAGCTTGCAAACGGCGAATTCATTGTGATCGACGGCGGCGAAAAGGAACAGGCTACAAACGAGGCCTGCCGGGACGTGATGGCGCGCCTCGTTGAGCAGGCGGGGAAAAAGGACGTTACGGTGGCGCTGTGGCTTTGCACGCACCCGCACGACGACCACATGGACCTGTTTTTGAAGCTGATGCGCGTTTTCGGCGACACGCTGCACGTCAAACGCGTGGCGTTCAACTTTCCCGCGCACGCAAACCTGCCGCTTGCACCCTATATATCGCGGATGAAGGCGCGCTTAAGGCAGTGCGCGCCGGAGGCCAAATACCTGAAGCTGCACACCGGCCAGCGCTTTTCGCTGAGCGGGACGGCGGTGGACGTACTTTTGACGCAGGAGGACGCGCTGCACGTGACGGGCAAAGAGCGCTATTCCGGCACCAACGAGACCAGCGCCGTGGTAAAGATCTGCACGCAGGATTTTTCGTTGACCCTGCTGGCGGATATTCCCGAGGAAAACGGCGATCTGCTGCTCGCGCGGTACCGCGAAAAGGAGCTTGACTGCACGTTTTTGCAGGCGGCGCACCACTGCATCAACCGCATAGAAGAAGTATACCGGCATATAAACGCCCGGTATGTGCTGATCCCGGAAAAAACGGAGATGCTCAAAAAGCATATGGCGGAAAACTACGCGACGATCTGCAAATACCATCCGGCGGACGCCGTTCTGCCCGCAGGGGATGCAACAAGCCTGTTCCGGTGTGAGAACGGCGACCTGCAGATACAGCGCTTCCCCGCCCCGACGGGCCCCTACGACGGAAGCGAAATATAACGGACAAACGGGAAGAGCGCGGGATTTGACCGTCGTGAACCCATAGCAAAAGGCAGGGATCGAAAGACTTCCCTGCCTTTTGCCGTAAGATTGACAAACAGACGGAAATCCAATATAATTGCATTATCAAACGTGGAGGGCTTTATTGTATGTTTCTTTCCGTTTTCCGAAAATTCATCTCGATCCTTTTTACCGCCGTTTTCTTTTTTCCTTCGCTGATAACACGCAGACAGATCGCGGGCGATATGCACACGGCGGAGGAAGACCCAAAGCTGGTATTTGCGGCGATCTCCGATATTCATCTCACAAACGATAAGGCCCGCGCGGGCATGCTGGCGCTGGGACTTGCCGACATGCAGGCGTCCGTGCGGCCCCTGGACGCGCTGCTGCTCTGCGGGGACAACACCGACCACGGCTACGATGATCAGTACGAGCTGCTGCAAAAAACGCTGGAAAGCTATAACGCCGCAAAGGAGATCATTCTTGCCGAGGGCAACCATGACACCTGGACCGGCGACGACTACGCCCCTGCAAAGGAGAACTTTATAAAGTACAACAAGCTGATCTGCGGCAGGGATTTAACGCAGGCCTATTATTCCGTCGAGATCAACGGCTACCGCTTTATCTGCATGGCAAGCGAGGCCGACCATACGGACGCATATATCAGCGACGCGCAGCTGATGTGGCTGGACGAAGAGCTTGCCGCCGCTGCGGCGGAAAACAAACCGGTGTTTGTGATCTCCCACTGGCCGCTGAATTACAGTCACGGTCTGCCCGCCACATGGGAGGGCAAGCTTTGGGAAAAAGAGAACCTCGGCGGTCTGGGCGACCAATCCGACGCGGTGGAGGAGATCCTGAAGGCGTACCCGAACGTTTTTCTGATCTCCGGCCACCTGCACGTGGGGCTTTCCAACGAGACGCACAAAAAGCTGGATCCGTTTTTCCGTTACACCAGCATCGAACACGACGGCAACTTTTGCAGCGTCAACCTTCCCTCCTACATGTATCCCGCCGTGCTGGGACGCGGGCTCAACGGACAGGGCTTTGTTTTTGAAGTCTATGCCGACAAGGTGATCATCCGCGCGCGCAGCTTTTCTGCGGGCGTCTGGCTTACAAATTACGAAGAAACGGTTTTGATCGGATAAAACGCCATGAACGAAAAGCTGATCGTACTCGGCACGGGCAACGCCAACGCCGTAAACTGCTTCAATACCTGCTTTGCCCTGCAGAACGCAAACGAATACCTGCTGGTGGACGCCGGCGGCGGCAACGGGATCTTAAAACAGTTAAAAGAAGCCGGCATCCCGCTGACCGCAGTAAAAAATATGATCGTCACCCACGCCCATACGGATCACGTGCTGGGCGTTATTTGGGTGCTGCGCATGATCGCCACCGCGCAGATCAAAGGAAGTTTTTCCGGCGAATTTCGCGTTTACGGCCACAAAGAACTCCTGGAAACGGTCCGCACGCTGTGCAGCCTTACGCTGCAGAAAAAACATCTGGACCGTTTTGACAACGGCGTCCGTTTTATTCCCGTATCGGACGGCGAAACGCTGACCGTCGGCCCGTGGCGGACCGTGTTTTTTGATATCCGTTCCACCAAAATGAAGCAGTACGGCTTTTCCCTGACGCTGCAAAACGGCAGGATCCTCACCTGTCTCGGCGACGAGCCCTACAACCCCGCCTGCCGGCAGTACGCCGAAAACGCGGACTGGCTTTTAAGCGAGGCGTTCTGCCTTTATGCTGACAGAGACATATTTCATCCCTACGAAAAGCACCACTCCACGGTGAAGGACGCCGCAGCGCTCGCAAGCGAGCTCCACGCAAAGCAGCTTGTGCTCTGGCATACGGAGGATACGGACCTATGTAACCGCAAAGCGAAATACACGGCGGAGGCGAAAACGCAATTCGGCGGCGAAATTTATGTGCCGGACGATCTGGAAACGCTGACGCTTTAGCCGACCGTTTTTTATCCTTCAGCGCAGCCGGCGGCTAAAATATATAAAAAGTTCTTGCAATCCCCTGTCCGGAAATGGTATACTGTTTTTTGTCAAATAAAACGATACCGAAAGGAGTTTTTTCCCATGAACTATTCACGTGAAGTCGAAAACATGTGTGTCGTTACCAAAGGCCCCAAGCACGGTCCCGCCCCGATCCCCGAAGAGGGACAGTGGATCCAGGCGAAGGAGATCAAGGATATTTCCGCCTACACCCACGGCGTCGGCTGGTGCGCGCCGCAGCAGGGCGCCTGCAAATTAAGCCTGAACGTAAAAGACGGCATCATTGAGGAGGCGCTTGTGGAGACCATCGGCTGCTCCGGCATGACGCATTCCGCCGCCATGGCAGCGGAGATCCTGCCCGGCAAAACGCTGCTGGAAGCCCTGAACACCGACCTTGTGTGCGACGCCATCAACACCGCCATGCGCGAGCTGTTTTTACAGATCGTTTACGGCCGCAGCCAGAGCGCCTTCTCCGAGGGCGGCCTTGTGATCGGCGCGGGCATGGAGGATCTGGGCAAGGGCGCCAGAAGCATGGTGGGCACCATGTACGGCACCAAGGCCAAGGGCGTGCGCTATCTGGAGATGACCGAGGGCTACTGCACCCGCATGGCGCTGGATGAGAACGACGAGGTCTGCGGCTACGAGTTCGTATCGCTGGGCAAGATGACCGACTTTATCAAAAAAGGTCTCTCCCCCAACGAAGCGTATGAAAAATCGCTGGGTCACTACGGCCGCTTCAACAAAGAGGACGGCGCGGTGAAATACATCGATCCCCGCAAGGAATAAGAAGGAGGTACTTTAGAATGGCACAGTTTGAAGGTTACGAAAGACGCGAGGCAAAGATCCTCGGCGTATTGAAGGAATACGGTATCTCCTCTATTGACGAGTGTAAGGAGATCTGCGACGCAAAGGGCGTTGATCCTTATACCATCGTCGGCGAAACACAGCCCATCTGCTTTGAGAACGCCAAGTGGGCGTACACGGTCGGCTGCGCGATCGCCATCAAAAAAGGCTGCCGAAAGGCCTCCGATGCCGCCGCCGCCATCGGCATCGGACTGCAGAGCTTCTGCATCCCCGGCTCCGTCGCGGAAAACCGCCAGGTCGGTCTCGGGCACGGCAACCTCGGCGCGATGCTCCTTTCGGATGAGACCGAATGCTTCTGCTTTTTAGCAGGCCACGAGTCCTTCGCCGCGGCCGAAGGCGCCATCAAGATCGCCTTAAACGCCAACAAGGTGCGCACAAAGCCCCTGCGCGTGATCCTCAACGGTCTGGGCAAGGACGCCGCGCACATTATTTCCCGCATCAACGGCTTTACCTACGTTGAAACGGAGTTCAACCCCTTTACCGAGGAAGTGACAGTCGTTTACGAAAAGCCCTATTCCAAGGGCCCGCGCGCAAACGTAAAATGCTACGGCGTGGACAACGTCCCCGAGGGCGTGGCCGTGATGAAGCTTGAAAACGTGGGCGTTTCCATCACCGGCAACTCCACCAACCCCACCCGCTTCCAGCATCCCGTCGCCGGCACCTATAAAAAATGGTGCGTGGAAAACGGCGTGAAGTACTTCTCCGTCGCCTCCGGCGGCGGCACGGGCAGAACGCTGCACCCGGACAACATGGCTGCCGGCCCGTCCAGCTACGGCATGACGGACACCATGGGCAGAATGCACTCCGACGCGCAGTTCGCCGGCTCCTCCTCCGTGCCTGCGCACGTGGAGATGATGGGCCTGATCGGCATGGGCAACAACCCCATGGTCGGCGCCACCGTCGCCTGCGCCGTGGCTGTGGAAGAGGCCATGCGCTAATAAGCAAAACAAACAAAAACGGTTTTTCTCCCCGTACAGGCTGCGGGGAGATTTTTTGCGTCCGCAAAGCGGCAGCCCATGCTGCCGCAATGAAATATTTCCTGCGAAAATGTAAAATATTTTGCATCCGATCGGATGCGGAGGCGGCGGGAAACGCGTTTCCTTTATTTTACTTTCTTTTTCCTCCTCCGCGTGATGCTGAACTGTACTATCCTTCCCTATCCTATACTTACCTATCCTATACTAACCTATCCTATACTAACCTATGCCGGCAAATGACGGACAAATGACAACCAACTGACGACCAAATGACGTCAAACCGCCGGCAAACGACGGACAACCGTCCGCGGACAAAAAAACAGACGGACTGTTTGTTCTGCAACAAAGCACAAACAGCCCGACCGCGTTCTTTTCTTATTGATTTTTTATGTCAGTGCAAACAGCCTTTCAGCTGACCGGTCTCCACAGCACGACGTAAACGTCCTCTCCGCTGGGGACCTGACAAACAACGTTGCAGGTATAGGTCACGAGATAGAATCGCCCCATCCGTTCCTGACGGAGATAGAAAACGTTGTCTCCATTGCCGTAATCCGTAAAAATTCCCGTGACGGAAACGCCTGTCGGCTGAACGGTATAATTCCTTTTTTCGCAGTGCGGATGGATTTCCGCGCATTCATACGTGCGGACCGTTCCGTCATTCAGCGTGATGGTGCACGTTGTCCCCACATTCACGTTTTTAATAACGTCAAAGCCCTGATAATAATGGTCGCAAACAACGTAAGCCTGGCCCTGCAGTCCGTAATTGGCGCTGTCCTCACGGTCCGTAACAGACTGGCTGAAGCTGTTGTAAATATCGACCGAAAAAGAAAGATCCGAAATCTCAAATACACCGTCGTTGTATTTCGGCTGCGTGACTGTGGGCTCGGTCACGGCAGGAACTGTGGTTGTCGGCGTCTCGGGCGGTTTTGTCCCGCCGGAAAACAGCGCGAGGATCGCGGCAAAAAACGCCGCAATTGCCTGCCAGAGTCCGGAAAAAATACCTTTAAACATAAGCTGCCTGCATCCTTTCGATCAATTGTTATACCTATTATACCACAAAAAAAAGAAAAAACAACGTTTTTTTTGTAAAACCGTTGCACGAAAGTCCTTATCTATTGTATACTGTTTCATATAATGAAAAAAGGGAGGAGGCATCGCCGTGTACAGATCCAGGCTGTTTGAAAAGCTGAAAGAAGCGTTATCGGCGGTGCTGCCGATCATGGGCATCGTGCTGCTTTTATCCTTCACGGTCGCGCCCATGCCCTTAAGTCTGCTGCTCTCCTTTCTTGCGGGCGGCGTAGGTCTGGTCGTCGGCATGATGTTCTTCTCCCTCGGTGCGGAGCTCGCCATGGGTCCGATGGGTGAAAAAACGGGCGCCAGCGCCACTAAAACGAAGCGCCTGTGGCTGATCATGCTGCTGGGCTTTTTGCTGGGCTTTATGATCACCGTTTCGGAGCCCGATCTGCAGGTGCTTGCCAACCAGGTGCTCTCCATCCCCAACAACGTGCTGATCTTTTCCGTTGCGGCGGGCGTGGGCCTGTTTTTAGTGCTCGCGCTGCTGCGCATGTTTTTTAGGGTCCCGCTCGGCTTGCTGCTTTGGATCTCTTATATCGCCGTGTTTGCGCTCTCGTTTTTTGCGCCGGCGCAGTTCCGCGCCGTGGCGTTCGACGCCGGCGGCGTGACCACGGGCCCCATGACCGTGCCGTTTATCATGGCGTTCGGCATCGGCATCTCCGCGATCCGCAGCGATAAAAAAGCCGCCCAGGACAGCTTCGGTCTGGTGGCGCTTTGCTCCGTCGGCCCGATCCTTGCGGTGCTGGTGCTAAGCCTGATCTACCGCCCGGAGGACGCGGCGTACTCGCCGTACCTGATCCCGGATATCACGGCGTCCAACGAGCTGCGCACGCTGTTTTTGTCGGCCGCGCCGGAGTATATGGAAAAAATGTTGCTGGCGCTCGCGCCGCTGGCGGGGTTCTTTTTCCTGTTCCAGATCGTCCGCTTAAAGCTTGACAGGCGCACGCTGTTAAAGATCAGCGTGGGCATCCTTTATACCTATTTCGGCCTTGTGATCTTTCTCACCGGCGTCAACGTCGGCTTTATGCCGGCCGGCTCCTTTTTGGGGCAGACGCTCGCCTTGCTTCCCTACAAATGGATCATCGTACCGCTGGGCATGGTCATCGGCTTTTTCATCGTCCGGGCGGAGCCTGCCGTGTACGTATTGATGCAGCAGGTGGAGCAGCTTACCGACGGCGCCGTTTCCGGCACGTCGCTGCGCAGGGGTCTTTCCTTCGGCGTGGCCGTCTCGGCGGGGCTTGCCATGCTGCGCGTGCTGACCGGCGTTTCGATTTTATGGTTCCTGATCCCCGGCTATGCGCTGTCGCTTGCGCTGTCCTTTTTTGTACCGAAGATGTTCACCGCCATCGCGTTCGACTCCGGCGGCGTGGCGTCCGGCCCGATGACGGCAACCTTTTTACTCCCCTTTGCCGTCGGCGCGTGCCTGAGCGTGGGCGGAGACGTCGTGACAAGCGCCTTCGGCGTGGTAGCCATGGTGGCGATGACGCCGCTGATCACCGTGCAGTGCCTCGGCTTTATTTCCGCCGTGCGCGAGCATAGACAGAAAGCCGCCGCAGACACAGAGCCCCTGCCGGCTGTTTCGGAATTTGAGATCATTGAATTATAACGTTCGGCAGCCGCAGATAAAACGGCCTGCCCGCAAAAAAACAACAACACACGATCATCCCGGAAGGAGGTTCAGAACATGAGCGCGTTATACTTCGTTGTTTCCGTCATGCAGCGCAAAAGCATGGCGGGGTTTATGAAAGCGTATGAAGCCAACAGCGTAAAAGTGAATTTCGTCGCCTTCGGCAAGGGCACAGCGCAGAACGAAA
>JAFSXY010000163.1 GCA_017443805.1 Clostridia bacterium
GCTGCGACAATATCCTGGTCCTGGAGGACGGCCGGCTGTCCGGCGCGGGGAACCACGAAACACTGCTGCGGACCAGCGAGGTCTACAGGGAGATCTTTTCCAGCACAGCAGAAAACAATTGAAAATGAAACATGTGATTCCCTGATTACTAATTACTAATTGCTAACTACTATTCACTGCGGCCGCAAAGCGGCCGCCCAAGGCAGGTGAAGACTTTGGCGGAAAAACAGAAGACCCGCGCGCCGAAAGGCACGGTCAAAAAAGTGTTCCGTTTTTTGGGACGCTACCGTCTGCATATGGTTTTTTCTCTGCTGTGCGCCGCCATCAACGTCGCGTTCGCGCTGTATATCCCGCTGCTGTTCGGCGGGGCCGTCGATCTGCTGATCGGAGAAGGACGCACAGATCTTTCCGCCGTCGGCGAAACCCTGACAAAAAGCATCGTCTGCATTTTGATCTGCGCCGTGGGCGCCTGGCTTTCGGCCGCCGTCAACAACCGGATCACCTTCGGCGTTGTACGGGACATCCGCAACAAAACGTTTGAAAAGATCAATATTCTGCCTCTTTCCTATCTCGACATGCACAAAACCGGCGACACCTTATCGCGCATCGTAAACGATACCGATACCTTTGCGGACGGCCTGCTGTTGGGTTTTACACAGTTTTTTTCCGGCGTCCTTACCATTGCGGGCACGCTGATTTTGCTGATCCGCCTGAACGTTTTAATTGCCGCGGCGGTTGTACTGCTTACGCCCCTGTCTTTGTTTGCGTCGCGCTTTTTAGCCACGCGCAGCTACCGTTTTTTCCGGGAGCAGGCGACGGTACGCGGAGAACAGACCGCCGTCATCGACGAAGTGGCCGGCAACTTAAAGACCGTAAAGGCGTTCTCCCGCGAGGAAACAGAGCAGCGGCGCTTTGAAGAGATCAACGGACGGCTGCAAAAAGCGTCCCTGCGGGCGGTCTTCTGCTCCTCCGCCGTCAATCCGACCACCCGCTTTGTAAACAGTCTGGTCTATGCCGCTGTTGCGCTTTTGGGCGCATTCAGCGTGACAGGGCTGATCGGCGGCGGGCTGACGGTGGGCCTTTTGGCGGCCGCGTTGAGCTACGCAAACCAGTACACCCGCCCATTCAATGAAATATCCTCGGTTTTCGCGGAGCTGCAGAACGCTCTCGGCTGTGCTGACAGAGTGTTTACGCTGATGGAAGCGCAGGAAGAAACACCAGACAAAAACGACGCATTGGTATTTTCCGGCCCGCCGGAAACGGTGGAGGCGGAAAACGTATCGTTTTCCTACGATCCCGCTTCTAAGCTGATCGAAAATTTTAACCTGCATGTAAAAAAAGGCAGCCGCGTGGCGATCGTAGGCCCCACGGGCTGCGGCAAAACGACGATCATCAATCTTTTGATGCGTTTTTACGACGTGGACGCAGGCGCCATCCGGCTGGACGGCACGGATATCCGGGATGTAACACGCCGTTCCCTGCGCGGAAGCTACGGTATGGTGCTGCAGGAGACGTGGCTGCAAAACGCGAGCGTGCGGGACAATATCCGGCTCGGCAAGCCGGACGCGACCGACGACGAGATCGTGGCGGCGGCAAAAAAGGCGCACGCACACTCCTTTATCAAGCGGCTGCCGCAGGGCTACGATACCGTGCTCGGCGAGGATGGCGGCAGCCTTTCACAGGGACAAAAACAGCTTTTGTGCATCACGCGCGTCATGCTCTGTGCCCCGCCTATGCTCATATTGGACGAGGCGACCTCTTCCATCGACCTGCGCACCGAAATAAAGGTGCAAAAGGCATTTAACACCCTGATGGAGGGCTGCACCAGCTTTGTGGTCGCACACCGCCTTTCCACAATCATGCATGCCGACCTGATTTTGGTGATGGACCGCGGCAGCGTGGTGGAACAGGGCACACACAGCGAACTGCTGGCAAACCGGGGCTTTTATTACCGGCTCTGGAACAGTCAGTTTGAATAAACAAAATTTAGGAGGAACACAGTATGCAGTATAAAATTCAGGGCGAACCCATGCCCGTCGTTATCTGCAATCTCGAAGCGGGCGAAAGCATGATCACGGAGCGCGGCTCCATGGTCTGGATGAGCCCCAACATGAAAATGGAAACCGCCGCCGGCGGCATCGGCAAGGCGTTGGGCAGAATGTTCTCGGGCGAAGCGATGTTCCAGAACATCTACACCGCCGAGGGCGGCCCCGGCATGATCGCCTTTGCGTCTACCTTCCCCGGCGCCATCCGCGCCGTTGAGATCACACCCGATAAGCCCATCATCGCCCAAAAATCCGCTTTCCTCGCGGCGACCAGAGGCGTGGACCTTTCCGTCCACTTCCAAAAGCGCGCGGCTGCCGGCTTCTTCGGCGGCGAGGGCTTTATCATGCAGCGCATTTCCGGCTCCGGCATCGCCTTTCTGGAAATCGACGGCTCCGCAGTGGAATATGAGCTGCAGCCCGGCCAGAGGCTGATCGTGGATACGGGCAATTTAGCGATTTGCGACGCCTCCTGCACGATTGACGTCCAGACCGTGAAGGGCGCCAAAAACATCTTCCTCGGCGGCGAAGGATTATTCAACACCGTCGTTTCCGGTCCCGGTAAAGTCACGCTGCAGACCATGCCGCTTTCCTCTTTTGCCGGCGCTGTTGCGAGCCGCATGCCGTCGAAGGGTTAAAATTGCTTTTCAACGTAATAATGCGGAGAACCTTTCGGTTCTCCGCCCTTGTTTTTTTTGTGAAGTTTTCTTACAGTCCGGTCGTGAAGACTGCGCTGACTTTATAACCGTCCGCTGTTTTTTCCAGATGCAGATAACCGCCGAGTCCGAGATCCTTTGCGGTCTGGCCGTTATAATCGATTTCATACGAAGCAATACAGTAATAAGCGTTTTCGTTTGCGGGATTCTGCACCAAAGTATCAAGATCGGCCTTAAATTCCGTCACGCTGTATTTCTGCATATTCTCCACGATCTCGTCGCCGTTTACGCAAAGCGTTGCAACGGTTTCCCAGTCGGCGGCGTTCACGGCCTCTGCAAAAGCATTAACCACCTTGCCGATCTCTTCCGCCGTTTCGGCGTCTGCAGTAACGTCTTCGGGAACTTCGGCTTCTTTCTGCGCGTCGGCAGTCACTTCTTCTGCGGCGGTCGTTTCTTCCGTCGCGATCTCCTGATCGGCGGTTTTCTTACCGGTGCACGCGCCGAGGATCATCATACCGGCAAAGAGGCAGCAGATAAGCAGGATGGATACGGTTTTCTTCATGTTCATTTTCATTGTTTGAAATCTCCTTCGATTTTGTTCTTGTCTTCCTGACAAGACGGATGATACCACCCCGTTTTCCGAAAAGCAAGCTTTGTAACAACACTGACATCCTTTTGTAACCATTTGTAACCTTTGATAACAAAGAAATGACAGATTGTAACTTTTTAAGGTTGCGATCTGTCTCTTTTTCTTTCGGAAACGCTTCCCGCGTTTTGATTATATTTAAAAATAGGTACGGGCAAAGCCCGTCCGCAATATTTCGTCGCAGACGAAATATTTCACCGCCGACAGGCGATTTCACCCGTCCGGAAGGACGGATTTCATATTTCCGCAGGAAATATTTCACCGTGGATGCAAAGCATCCGCAAACGGCCGGAACGCCGAGGGCAGCGCGTAGGTTTTTGAGAGCTCTTCTTCCGTCGGCCAGTGCAGCGTGTCCGGCATGGCGGCACAGACGAAATAAAAAGCGGTCATGCGCCACTCCACGTGGGTAAAGATATGCGTATAGGACGCACGGCTTACAAGGTCGAGCGGCTTTACGCCGAGGGCGGCGGCGAAGGCCGCTGCTTTTTCGAGATCGGCGGCGGCTTCCGCTGTTTCGGCGTCGAAATTGGGGAATTCCCATAAGCCCGCAAGCAGGCCGGACGCCGGGCGTTTTTGTATGGCGACGCAATCGCCGCACCGTAAGACCAGTACGGTTTTATAAATGATTTTCCGCTTCTTTTTTTCACCGCGCACGGGAAAATCTATCTGCGTGCCGGCGGCGTTTGCTTTACAGTATGCGGCAAGCGGGCAGGCTTCGCACTTCGGCACGCCGTTCGGAACACAAACGCACGCGCCGAGCTCCATGAGGCTCTGGGTCAACGTACCGCACAGATTTTTTTTATAAAGCGGCCGTAAAGCCTGCGTCGCTTCGTTTTTCGCCTTTTGCGTATCGACGTTTTCGCCCCATGCCGTCAACCGGGAATAAACGCGCAGTACGTTTCCGTCCACAGCGGGCGTCGGCAGGCCGAAGCAAATGGACGCAACCGCACCCGCCGTATAGGGCCCGATCCCGGGCAGCAAGCGGATCTCATCATATGTCTGCGGAAAAACGCCGCCAAACTGCGTTTGGATCTGCGCGGCGGCTTTTTTTAGGTTCCTTGCGCGGGAATAATAACCCAGCCCCTCCCACAGCTTCATCAGCTGCTCGTCGGGGACCTCCGCCAGCGCGCGGATAGTGGGCAGGGCGGATAAAAACCGATTGTAATAACCGATCACCGCTTCCACGCGCGTCTGCTGGAGCATGATCTCCGACAGCCACACGTGGTAAGGCTCTTTATCCTCCCGCCAGGGCAGGCGGCGGGCGTTTTTTTCGTACCACGCCGGCAGAAGGCGCGGAATAAACGAAAGGTCATTGTTTTTCATCAGATATAAAACTGCGAAACGCCGTCCACGTTGAAGATATAGACCTTGAACTTCTTTTCGTTCTTTGCTTCCTTGAAGTTCGCGCTCAGGCGCAGCAGCTTTAAGTTGGTTTTCAGCTCAAAATCCACGTGGCTGTAATGCAGCGCCTCGCACACGTCGCGCGTGTATATCACCATGAGCGGCGAGCCGTCCTCATCCTTTTTCAGCGATACGTTGAACGCCTCCGCCGGAACGCCGTTGGCGGTCAGCGAGACGAAGATCTCAGGCTTTTGCTTTTTTTTCTTATCCTTTTTCTTTCCGAACATAGGCGTTTTTCCTCAATGCAGATCGTAGAGTTTCGTGAACTTTTCTTCCAGATAGTCCAGATAATAATTGACGTTCAGGCTCTCGCCCGTGATCGCTTTGATCCACTCGTCCGGCGTTTTCACGGAAGCGATGGAGAACACGTTCTTCGTCAGCCAGTCGCCGATTGCGGAAAGGTTCCCCTCCGCGACAGCGGCAAAGACGTCGAAATCCTTTTCCATCGTCCGTAAGATCTGCGCGCCGTAGGCGTTGCCCAGCGCGTAGGACGGGAAGTAGCCGTAGCTGTTCGTCCAGTGCATGTCCTGCAGGCAGCCGCGCGCGTCGTCCGGCACGTCCAGCCCCAGATATTCCTTATATTTCGCGTTCCATAAAGCCGGCACCTCGTCCACCGTGATCTCACCGTTTACAAACTGCTTTTCCAGCTCGTAGCGCACCATGATGTGCAGGCAGTAGCTCAGCTCATCCGCTTCCATGCGGATAAAATCGGGCTTCGCGATATTCACGGCCTCGTAAAGCTCCCGTTCGGTCACGTCCGCAAAAGTATCGCCGCTCAACGCCCGGATCTCCGGCATAATATACTTTATAAACGCTTCGCTGCGGCCGACAATGTTTTCATAAAAGCGGGAAATACACTCGTGCATGGCGTTCGACATGTTGTCGGCGGCATGATTTTTGTAAAATTCAGCCGGTTCATTCTGCATGAACAGTGCGTGGCCGCCCTCGTGCAGCGTGGAAAAGATATTGGAAACGAAGCGGTTTTCATAGTAGTGCGTCGTCAC
>JAFSXY010000164.1 GCA_017443805.1 Clostridia bacterium
CGACCGTGCCGTCCGCCGAAGCCAACCGTTTTTCAACGTAACCGCCCGCCTCGCAGGCAAAGGTCACAACGGGCGTCGTGTGCGCGGCGTTCCGCGTGACGGCGCGGATGCAGACGTTGCCCATGCCCTCCAGATGGGTGTCCTTCCACTGCCCGTCTTCGTAAATATAGCTTTGTCCGGCAAAGCTTGTATTGTTTGCTTCATACGAAGCGTCCCATTCCACATGGCATTCCGTCATATCCTCAAATACAACGGCAAACCGCTCGCCGGCCTGCAGCGCGACGGGTGTGTCCAGCGTGATAAAAGGCGTTTCGGTTTCGGCGACGGCCTGCGTAAAAGCAAGCGTGCCGTCCGTGGGAGAAGCGTACCCGTCCGGGATATCTTTATATATTCTGATCTTAAAGTTTTTGTTCCCGTTGACGTTATAGTCCTGCACGCTGAAAGCGACCGCCGTAAGATTTTCGTTTCCCCCGGCGACAAATACGTTCGCCGCTTTCTCTCTGGTCAGCGGGTTCCCGTACAGGGACAGGCCGTCGTAAAAATACAGGTTCCGGTCCGTGTCGGGCAGGGAAACGTCGTATACGGCGGGATCGACGATCGACTGATCCTCATAGGAAAGCCAGAAATACCCGTCGTTGCCCCAATCCGTGCCCCAGCTGTTTTTCACCAGCCACGCACCGTCTGCCGACGGCCTGCTGTAGGCGCGGAAATTTGCCGTGCTGAAGCTGTCGTCCCAGCCGACGATCGTTACGGCGTGGTCGGCAGTTTCCGGCGTTTTGCAGAAGTAGGTGCACGGCGCGCCGGTAGTGGCGTACGCGTTGTTGTAGGCGCCGCTGGCGTAATACGCGATCTCAACGGCGCCGTATTCCAGCAGCGCCGTTTTGATGGCCGAAACGTCGTTCTCAACGTAGAGTACGTCGTTGACCCGGTAATCCTGCAAAAAGCGCATCTCATAGGTAAAGGTCTTTCCCAGCTCTGTGAACAGCGCCGGGCTTTCCTGCGACGAGAAAGTAAAGCGCGACGCAAGCACGGGGCCGGAGCCGTTTCTGACTGCTTCGGAAACATAATCCGTATTGCCGCCCATATCCAGGATATTCATGTCAAAATCAAGACCGTCGTTGCGCGCGTCCTGCACGCCCGCATAATACCCGTTCAGTGCGTACCACGCGATATAGTACGGCGAAAAATCGAAGTCCATGTTGGCGGCCAGCCCTTTTTTGAGCACGTTTGCTTCCATCGCTGCGCACGCCGAATGCGCCCAGCAGGTGCCGCCGATCTGATCCTTTACGGGCGTAACTAGCCCGTCATTGCGCGCGTCGTAGGCGGCCGGCAGGCTCCGCGCGCGCCGGAGGGAGGACTTTGTTCTTGAAACGGCTTTTCCGACCCGGATCTCCGCCGGCGCGCCGGACGCGTCGATCCAATAGCCGTCAATATAGCCGTAGACGCTTGCCTTGCCCTCAATATAATAGTAGATCTCGCCGTTTTCCGCCCGGTAGGTTTTTCCCTTGAATTGATATCCCTCTGGCAGGGGCGGCAGGTTTTGAAAGGCTGCGCCGTCCGCAGACTGTGCGTCGGCGGCCGCAAAAGCTGTCGGCCCGTGCGTCCCCGGTACAAATACGGCCGCAAGCAGCACGACTGTCAACAGCATTGCAAGCATTTTTTCCGATTTTCTCATAATCATTCTCCTGTGTTTTGGTGATATTGACCAAATCTATTATAATTGATAAAAAATTAAAAAACAAGTCTCATTTTTTATTATTTCAAAAAAAGGAATGCACCGACAGCGTTCCTTTCGCTTGTTTTTTTTATCTCTTAAACAGATTTTTGAAGAAATACGCGATATTGTGGAAGAGCTGCTTTATTTTGCCAAAGGCGCCGGTGTGCGGTTTGCCGCAGTATTTATTCAAAAAATATCCTGAAAACGAGTTGTTTTTGTTCTTGACATAAGAACATATGTTCTATATAATATAAATAAATTATTATTTACGGAGGCGTACGGCATGGACCGGTTCAAGCTGGTTTCTCCCTTTCAGCCCACGGGCGATCAGCCGGAAGCGATCGACGCGCTGGTCGACGGGCTTCAAAAGGGATATCAAGAACAGACGCTGCTGGGCGTGACGGGCTCCGGCAAGACCTTTACCATGGCCAACGTTATCGCACGGACGAACCGGCCGACGCTGGTGCTTGCGCACAACAAAACGCTGGCCGCGCAGCTTTGCAGCGAGTTCCGGGAATTTTTTCCGGAAAACGCGGTGGAATATTTCGTTTCTTATTACGATTACTATCAGCCGGAGGCGTATATCGCGTCCACCGACACATATATAGAAAAGGACTCCGCCATCAACGACGAGATCGACCGGCTGCGGCACTCCGCCACCTCGGCGCTGTCCGAGCGGCGGGACGTGATCATCGTGGCAAGCGTATCCTGTATTTATTCGCTGGGCAATCCCATCGACTACAAAAGCATGGTGATCTCCGTCCGGCAGGGCATGACGCTGGAGCGCGACGCGCTTTTGAAACGCCTGGTGGATATCCAGTATGAGCGCAACGATCTGGATTTTGTGCGGAACAAGTTCCGCGTCAAGGGCGACGTGGTGGATATTTTTCCCGTGTATTCCGGCGACAGCGCGATCCGCATTGAGTTCTTCGGCGACGAGGTCGACCGCATCGCGGAGCTGAACCCCACGACGGGCGAGGTCAAAAACGTGCTTTCGCACGTGGCGGTCTATCCCGCGTCGCATTATGTGATCGAGCCGGAAAAGCTGGAAAAAGCCGTGGCGGAGATCACCGCGGAGATGGAAGCGCGGGAGGCATGGTTTACTTCGCAGGGCAAGCTGATTGAAGCGCAGCGCATCCGCCAGCGCACGGAGTATGATATGGAAATGCTGCTGGAAACGGGCTTCTGCAAGGGCGTGGAAAACTATTCCCGCGTGATGGCGGGACGCGCCCCGGGCAGCGCGCCGTTTACCTTGCTCGATTTCTTCCCGGAGGACTATCTGCTGTTCGTGGACGAGTCGCATGTTACATTACCGCAGGTGCGCGGTATGTACGGCGGCGACCGTTCCCGCAAGGACAGTCTGGTGGAATTCGGGTTCCGTCTTCCCTCGGCGTACGATAACCGCCCGCTGACCTTTGATGAGTTTTACGCGCGCACGGGGCAGAAGATCTTTGTCAGCGCCACGCCCGGGGAGATGGAAAAGCGGCTGAGCGTGCGCATCGCGGAGCAGATCATCCGTCCCACGGGGCTTTTAGACCCCGAGATCGAGGTCCGTCCCGTAGAGGGCCAGATCGACGACCTGATCTCGGAGATCAACCTCCGCACCGCAAAAAAGCAGCGCGTGCTGGTCACAACGCTTACCAAGAACATGGCGGAAAACCTGACGGATTATCTGCGCGAATTCGGGATCAAGGCGCGGTATATGCACCACAATATCGACGCCATGGAGCGCATGGAGATCATCCGCGACCTGCGGATCGGCGAGTTTGACGTGCTGGTCGGCATCAACCTTTTGCGCGAAGGGCTGGACCTGCCGGAGGTGTCGCTGATCCTGATCCTGGACGCGGACAAGGAGGGCTTTCTGCGCAGCGAAACGTCCCTTGTGCAGACCGTCGGCCGCGCGGCGCGCAACGCGGAAGGCAAGGTGATCATGTATGCGGACACGGTCACGCCTTCCATGGAGCGCGCGATCAAAGAAACCTATCGCCGCCGTGAGAAACAGCAGGCGTATAACGCCGCGCACGGCATCGTGCCGCAGACCATCGTCAAGGATATCCGCGACGTCATTGAAATTTCCAATACCCATAAGGCCGTATCAAGACTGGACGGCAGAAAGCTGAGTAAAAAGGAGCGCGAGGATCTGATCCTGCGCCTGACCAAGGAGATGAAAGCCGCCGCGAAGATCCTCGACTTTGAGAACGCGGCGTACATCAGGGATAAGATCGCCAAGCTCAAGGAGTATTGAGAGGAAAATATGGCACAAAAGTATATTACCATCAAGGGCGCAAAAGAGCACAACTTAAAAAACATCAACTTAAAGATCCCGCGGGACAAGCTGGTTGTCTTTACGGGGCTTTCCGGCTCCGGCAAGTCCACGCTTGCCTTTGATACCATTTACGCCGAGGGCCAGCGCCGGTACGTGGAGAGCCTTTCTTCCTACGCGCGGCAGTTTTTGGGGCAGATGGAAAAGCCGAACGTGGACATGATCGAGGGGCTTTCTCCCGCCATTTCCATCGACCAGAAAACCACTTCCCGCAACCCGCGTTCCACCGTGGGCACGGTGACGGAGATCTACGACTATCTGCGGCTTCTTTATGCGAACGTCGGCGTGCCGCACTGCCCGGTCTGCGGCAGGGAGATCCGCGGCCAGTCCGTGGACCAGATGACGGACCGCGTTTTATCGCTTGCGCCGGGCACCAAATTCATGATCATGGCGCCCGTGGTGCGCGGCCGCAAGGGCGAGCATGTAAAAACGCTGGAAAGCGCCCGCAAGCAGGGCTTTGTCCGCGCGCGTGTGGACGGCGAGATGCATGATTTGAGCGAAGAGATCAAGCTCATTAAAAACAATAAGCATACGATCGAGATCGTGGTGGACCGCCTTGTGATGAAGGAGGGGATCGCCTCCCGTGTTTCCGGCTCGCTGGAAACGGCGCTGTCGCTTGCCGACGGCATCGCGCTTTTAAGCGTGGTCGGGGGAGAGGAACAGCTCTTTTCCCAAAATTATTCCTGTCCGGAGCATGACGTGGGCATCGGTGAGCTCGCGCCGCGCCTGTTTTCGTTCAACAATCCGCTCGGGGCGTGTCCCACCTGTGCGGGGCTCGGCATCTATAAAAAGGTCGCGCCGGAGCTGATTTTGCCGGACAAAAGCCAGAGCATCAATCAGGGCGCGGTGCACGGCTGCGGCTGGGCAAGTGAAAAATACGGCACCATCGCCCGGATGTATTTAGAGGGCATTGCGGAAAAGTACGGCTTTACCATGGATACGCCCGTGCGGGATATTCCGGAGGCGGGCGTCCGCGCCATTTTATACGGTACCGGCGGCGAAAAGCTGAAATTAAACCGTAAGCTCCCCACGGGGACAACGAAATACGAGGCGCCGTTCGAGGGCATCGTCAACAATCTGGAGCGGCGCTACCGCGAGTCGACCAGCGACTGGGCGCGGTGGGAGATCGAGCTGTTTATGACCGACCATACCTGCCCGGACTGCGGCGGCGCGCGTCTGAAAAAAGAGGTTTTGGGCGTGACCGTCGGCGGCAAAAGCATCCACGCGTTTACCGAGATGTCCGTCACGCAGGGACTTGCTTTTCTGGACGAACTCAAACTTTCCGAACGCGACGAATTGATTGCACACGGCGTATTAAAGGAGATCCGCGCGCGGCTGGAATTCCTGCGCAGCGTTGGACTTGAATATTTAACGCTCTCCCGGTCCTCGGGCACGCTTTCGGGCGGCGAGAGCCAGCGCATCCGGCTTGCCACGCAGATCGGTTCCGCTTTAACGGGCGTATTGTACGTGCTGGACGAGCCGAGCATCGGTCTGCACCAGCGGGACAACGACAAGCTGATCGCTACCTTGAAAAACCTGCGCGATATCGGCAATACGCTGATCGTGGTGGAGCATGACGCTGACACGATGCAAGCTGCCGATTATATCGTGGACATCGGTCCCGGCGCCGGCATCCACGGCGGTGAGATCGTAGCCGCCGGCACGCTTGCGGATATCAAAAAATGCCGCCGTTCCATTACCGGTCAATATCTGACCGGGAAGAAAAAAATAGAGATCCCCGCCGCTCGCCGGCAGGGCACGGGCCATGCGCTGAAGGTGTGCGGCGCCGAGCAAAACAACCTGAAAAACATCGACGTTTCTTTCCCGCTGGGCACGTTTACCTGCGTGACCGGCGTGTCCGGCTCCGGCAAGTCCTCGCTTGTAAACGAGATCGTCTATAAGAAGCTTGCAAACGTCTTGAACGGCGCCAAGACCTTTCCCGGTACGCACGATCACTTTGAAGGGATCGAATACCTCGACAAGGTGATCGATATCGATCAGTCGCCCATCGGGCGGTCGCCGCGCTCCAATCCCGCTACTTATACGGGGCTGTTCACCGAGATCCGCAAGCTCTTTGCGCAGACCACGGACGCCAAGACCCGCGGTTATCAGATGGGGCGCTTCTCCTTTAACGTGGCGGGCGGCCGGTGCGAGGCGTGTCAGGGCGACGGCATCGTGAAGATCGAAATGCATTTTCTTGCCGACGTCTACGTACCGTGTGAGGTCTGCCGCGGCGCGCGCTACAACCGCGAGACGCTGGAGGTGCGCTACAAGGGCAAAAATATCAGCGACGTGCTGAATATGACCGTGGAGGAAGGGCTGCATTTCTTTGAAAATATCCCCGCAATCCGTAAAAAGCTGCAAACGCTGTTCGACGTGGGCCTGGGCTATATCACCATCGGGCAGCCGTCCACGCAGCTCTCCGGGGGCGAGGCCCAGCGCGTGAAGCTTGCAACGGAGCTCTCCCGCAGGGCCAGCGGCAAAACGCTGTATATTCTGGACGAGCCTACAACGGGGCTGCATACCGCCGACGTGCACAAGCTGATCGACGTTTTGCAGGCGCTGGTGGAGGGCGGCAACACGGTCGTGGTCATCGAGCACAATCTGGACGTGATCAAATGTGCGGATCACATCATCGATCTCGGCCCCGAGGGCGGCGATAACGGCGGGGAAGTACTGGCCGCCGGTACGCCGGAGGAAGTCGCGCGGATCGAAAAAAGCTATACGGGACAGTATTTGAAAAAAATCCTGCAAAAGTAAAAAACATTTTTCTAAATCTCCCTGAAACGGGGAGATTTTTTTTCTGCCGTCTGCTAAAATGATATCAGGTATACCGAAAAAGGAGAATGCTGCAATGGCGAAACGGCGGATGTTTTTAACGGAAATATTGGAGAGCGACTTGTTTTTGGAGCTGGCGCCGCAGGCGCAGCTGCTCTACGTGCACCTGTGCATGCACGCGGACGACGAGGGCTTTTTGGGCGGGTGCAAAAGC
>JAFSXY010000165.1 GCA_017443805.1 Clostridia bacterium
GCCGAACCCGTCAAGGTCAAGCCGCCTGCGGCGGTGGCTGTATCGCTTCTTAACTGCATCATTTTCTCAGGCTCAAAAAACCAAATTCGATGCATCATATTTTTTTGAGGTAAAGTGTTACCTATCATTGACGACTCTACAAACAATCTTATAAAAAAAATAATTTTAGACTTGCATTTTTTGTTTTCCTGTGTTAAAATACCTTTACTATTTAAGCGGAAATAAAGTATCGTTACCCGGATATTTGTATTTCGACTGTTTACTTACGTTGTATCAATGTCGAAAGAGGTGAAAACGTATTATGAAGCAGGGAATCCATCCCAACTATGAGCCCACCGTGATTAAGTGTGCCTGCGGCGCGACCTATGAGACCCGCTCCACACGCAAGGATCTGCGCGTTGATATTTGCTCCAACTGCCATCCTTTCTTCACCGGCAAGCAGAAGCTTGTCGATACCGGCGGACGTGTTGACAGATTCAAGAAGCGTTATAATATCAATAACGACTGACGTTACAGTTTTGGGTAAGCGGAAAGGGGCTGCGGCGACGCGGCCCTTTTATTCGTAGAAGACTTCTCCGGAGGGAACAATGCATTATCTCACCGTTTCAAAAGCCGCGCAGTCGGAATACGTTGTCAGCCGCTCCAGATTTATCGGGTATATAAAGCCGATAGACAGCGTGGAGTCGGCGGACGGTTTTGTCGACGAGATCCGTGCCTTGCACCCGCAGGCGCGGCACAACGTGTATGCCTATTGCGTCCGCACGCCGGTGTATACGCGTTTTTCCGACGACGGCGAACCGCAGGGTACGGCCGGGAAGCCGGTGTTGGACGTTTTGAAGAATGCGCTTCTCACGGACGTCTGTCTTGTGGTCACGCGGTATTTCGGCGGGATATTGCTCGGCACCGGCGGGCTGGTACGCGCCTATTCGCATACGGCTTCGCTTGCGGCAGAGGCCGCGGGCATCGTGCGGATGCGCTCCTGCGCCGTTTACGAGCTGAAATTGGATTATACGCTGTATGGCGGCCTGCAAAGACTGCTGCCGCGGTTTGAGGCGTCGGTCGGACAAACGGATTTTTCGCAGCAGATAACGATGGACGTCTGTCTTCCGCTGGAAAATGAAGCCGGTTTCTTAAAGGCGGTCGCCGAATTGTCTCTGGGAAAGGTGCATCCGCAGCGGACCGGCGAGCGGTTTTGCGCTGCCGAAACCGAAAAGTCGGGTGAATAAAAAGGAATTTTTATTTTTTTAAAGTATATATAAGTAGAAAAGCATAGAATACAAAAAAAGGGAGGTGCGGCCGATGCGTTTCAGCGACGATTTTCTAACGGAGCTCCGTGCAAGGACGGACATCGAGGAGCTTGTTGGCAGATATACCGAGATCCGCGGACGCGGGTCGCGCAATCCCACGGCGCTGTGCCCGTTCCACACCGAAAAAACGCCGAGCTTTACGATCTACCGCGACACGCAGAGCTATTATTGCTTTGGCTGCGGCAACGGCGGGGACGCGATCACGTTTGTTAAAAATATCGAGCATTTGGATTACGTGGAAGCCGTGCGTTTTCTTTGCGAGCGCGCCGGTATGGCAATGCCGACCGACCCCGTTGACGACGAGTATGCGCGCCTGCGCCGTCGCTGTTATGAAGCCAACCGCGCCGCGGCGCGCTTTTTTCACGCGCAGCTGCGCACGGACGCCGCCGCCGCCGCGCGGGCATATCTTGAAAAACGGCAGCTAAAGCCGGAAACCGTTACGCACTTCGGTCTGGGCTATGCGCCGGACGACTGGACCGCGCTTACCCGGCATCTCAAAGAGACGGGCTTCCGGGAGGACGAGCTTTTTGCGTTCGATCTTGCCCGCCGTTCCGCCAAAACGGGGCGGGCGTACGATACGTTCCGCAACCGGCTGATCTTTCCCGTGATGGACCTGCGCGGCAACGTTGTCGCTTTCGGCGCGCGGGTGCTGGACGACTCGAAACCCAAGTATCTGAACACCGGCGACACGGCCGTCTACAAAAAAGGCCAGGGTATTTACGCGCTGAATTTCGCGAAAAACAACGCCGGCCGCAAGCTCATCCTCTGTGAAGGGTATATGGACGTGATCGCCATGCATCAGGCTGGCTTTACCAACGCGGTCGCCAGCCTCGGCACGGCTTTTACCACGGAGCAGATCTCGCTTCTTTCCCGCTATTGCGACGAGCTGTATTTGAGTTTTGACGCGGACGAGGCGGGGCAGAAGGCCACGCAGCGGGCGCTGCGCATGCTTGCCAACGCGCCGATGAAGCTGCGGGTATTGGAGTTGACCGGCGGGAAGGACGCGGATGAGATCATCAAAACAGACGGCAAAGAAAAGATGGTGCAGATCATCCAAAACGCCAAAAACGATACGGAGTTTGCGCTCTCCTGCGCGGCTGCCAAATATGATCTGAATACGGACGACGGCAAACTCGGTTTTATCAACGAGGCCGTAACGGTTTTTACCGACATTCCGAACGACGTGGAGCGGGAAGTGTATATTTCCCGTGTCGCCGAGATGACCGGCACCGCCAAAGCGCCCATTGAGACGCAGGTAAAAAAAGCGCGCCGCCGCCGCGGCTGGCAGGAGGCGCAGCGGGCGTTTGAACAGGATGCTGCCGCTGCAGCGGGGGAGAGCGGCGTCAGCCCGAACCCCGAACGGCGCAAATATCCGCGCGCGTGCGTCGCGGAGGAGACCATTCTTGCGTCGCTGATCAAAAATCCGGATTTTCTGCGGCGATTCGGTTCGAAAATATCGGCGGACAGCTTTGTGACTTCGCTCAACCGCACGTTTTTTACGGATTTTGCCCGGCGCATAGAAGAGAACCGGAATATCGATTTTTCCATGTTCGCGCAAGACGCCGAAAATACGCAGGCGTCGTACCTGTCTTATTTGACGGCGCTGAGTACGCGAATCGCCGGTTCGCCGACCGAGTTTGAGGAGTGTATCGCAACGCTGCTTTCGGAAAAGCTGAAGCTTTCCGCGCCGGATCCCGGACAGATGAGCGATGAGGATCTCAAAAAATATTTTCAGGATAAAGGAAAAGAAAGATAACGGAGGGTGCAAACAATGGAAGGAATGGACAAAAAATCAGCGATCAACCATCTGATCGAACGGGGCAAGGCTGCGGGAAAGCTTTCCACGCAGGATATCGACGCACTGATCATCGATTTCGATTTTGATATCGAAGAGCTGGACAAGCTTTACGAGCTGGTGGAGCAGAACAGTATCGAGGTCATCGACGACATGAACGAGAGCGCGCTGGATTCGCTCACCTTTGACTCGGACGTGGCAAAGGCGTTTGAGGGCGGAGAAGACGCCAAGGCGCTTTCCATGGACGATCCTGTGAAGATGTATCTCAAAGAGATCGGTAAGATCCCGCTGCTCTCTCCGGAGGAGGAAATCGAGCTTGCCATTAAAATTTCACAGGATGATAAAGAGGCCAAAAAGAGGCTGGAGGAGGCAAACCTCCGTTTGGTGGTCAGCATCGCGAAAAAATACTCCGGCCGCGGCATGCAGTTTTTGGATCTGATCCAGGAGGGCAATCTCGGCCTGATCAAAGCTGTTGAAAAGTTTGATTACACAAAGGGATTTAAGTTCTCCACGTACGCTACCTGGTGGATCCGGCAGGCCATCACCCGTGCGATCGCGGACCAGGCGCGGACCATCCGCATTCCCGTACATATGGTGGAAACGATCAACAAGGTCAAAAAGGCAACCTCGCAGCTGCTCCACCAAAACGGTAAAGAGCCAACCGCCGACGAAGTCGCAGAGGTACTGGACATGTCCCCCGAAAAGGTTCGTGAGATCATGCGGGTCTCGCAGGAGCCGGTATCGCTGGAAACGCCGATCGGCGAGGAGGAGGACAGCCATCTGGGAGATTTTATCCCGGACGAGGAAGCCCTTGCGCCTGCGGACGCAGCTTTTCAGGCGCTTTTAAAAGAAGAGATCGCCGCAGCTCTGAGTACGTTGACGCCCAGAGAAGCAAAGGTGCTCGCGCTGCGCTTCGGTCTGGAGGACGGACATCCCCGTACGCTGGAGGAAGTCGGCAAGGAGTTCAACGTCACCCGTGAGCGCATCCGTCAGATCGAGGCAAAGGCGCTGCGCAAGCTCCGTCATCCCAACCGTTCCAAGCGGCTTCGTGATTTTGTGTAATAAAAAAGAGGGAAGAGAAATGAAAAAAAACATGAGTCTGCTTTTGACCGCAGTCTTATTGTGCGGAATGCTTTTTCTGCCGGCATGTTCCGGTAAAAAGGGTGAAAATGATGCCGCCGGTACGACTGCAGAGCAGACGGACGCCCCGTTGTCTGACGCGGATAGCTCCTCCGGACAGCAGACCGGTCCGACCGAACAGGCCGAAGAAAACGTTTCGTCCGATCCTACCGCCGAGACGCGGCAGAATGAAAGCGTGACCGGGCAAAACAACGGCGGCTCGGCGGGAAAAAGTGAAGACCCGACAAAAGGCAGCGAGGCCGAAACGCTGCAGGCAAATGAGAATAACGAACCTGAAACACAAGAGGATATCGTCTGGGATACGTCCGTTAAAACCGGCGTGTCCGGCGGACCGGAGGCGACTGTTTCGGTCGACCGTTCCGGCGCTCTGCATGCCGGGGACCGTTTTACCGTGACGTTCCATTTACATAACGCGGTTCGCCTGGTTTGTCTGAGCGTGCGCATGGAGTACAATACCGTTCTTTTGACGGCGGTCGACGCCGAAACCATGGGCGCGGCGGATATGATGGAATCCATTAATTTTACGGGCGGCCCAGTCAGATATTCGGGGCTTGTAATGAGAACGACGGACGTCAGCGACGCGGACCTGTTTAGCGTGACTTTTGTCGTTAACCGGGACGTCAATACGACGGTTACCGAGATCACGACGGAGATCCAGCAGTTTTTGATCGGCAAGGATGCGGAGGGCAAAACCACGCAGGAGATCAAGGCTGATTTCCCGTCGGCGGCGTTGGATCTGAGTTTGCAGGGCTGACGGACGGAAGTGGAAAGGAAAGCGCCTATGACAAAGCAGGAATGGAAGTCATTCAGAGGCTCGCAGCAAATGCCGGATCAGATCATGCTGAGCATCAAAACCGATCCGGCGCACCGTATGACCGTCCGTTGGCGGACGGACGCAAGCGTACCGGACGGCTATGCGCTGTACCGGCCCGCTGGCTCCGATGAAAAATGGCGGCGGGCGGACGCAAAGAAAAATACCTTTGAAACAGACCTTGACGTCAGCAACTACTTTTTTGCGGATATGACGGGACTTGCGCCGGACGCCGAATACGAGTATTCCGTCGGCGACGACGCCTGCCGCAGCGCGGTTTTTGTTTTCCGCACGGCGCGCGCGCAGTTTGACCGGTTTTCTTTTTTATGCCTGTCGGATATCCAGACCGGGGGTCCCGAGCCGCCGGCAGATTATTCCGTGCTGGGCGAGGTCGTAAAGAAAATTCTTGCCGAACACCCGGAATGCGAGTTCATCCTGACCGCAGGCGACAACACCAACTGCGGGCAGACGGACGTGCAGTGGACGGGGCTGATGAACGGTCTGCGGGGAATTGCGGAGCGCATCCCCGTGATGCTGTGCATGGGCAATCACGACGATATGGGGTTCGCGGATTACTTTTCCTTTACGGGAAAGTATTATTCCGAGCACGCGACCTATTTTACCAACCAGCTGCTTTACGCCTATAACGACAACGGGCCGGATGGCTGGAAGGTCGCCAATTACGCCTTTGATTACGGCAACGTGCATTTTGATGTCCTCGGGACCAGCGGCTATGAGGAAATGAACGCATGGCTTTTGGAGGATGCGGCAAAATCCCGGCAGACTTGGAAGTTCGCCGTCCATCATTTCCCGGTTTGTTATGCCGGTCCTACGCTTGAATGTGAAGATACATATCCCGCGCTCAGGGACGGGATGGAGCAGTGCGATATCGTTTTTTCGGGACATGAGCATTCTTTTGCCCGTTCCTATCCACGGCGCAAAGACGGACTGTATGACCGTCCCTCCGAGGGTACGGTACATTATAATGTCGGCAGCGGCAACCGCAATCCGCCCGGCACGCGCGTCGTGCCAAAGGTCTGGAACGCCAAAACCTACGAACACGAGGAGGACCTCTCCATGTTCTCCGTTGTGGATATTGACGGCGAGACCTGCACGCTGACCGCGTACGTCGAGGACGGCAGGATCGTCGACCGTTGTGTGATCGATAAAAAATCGGATACGATCACGCCGGTGGACTGTGCACCGCGTTACAACCGGCCGCGCCTGAAATTCAAGGGCTACGACCTGGGGATGTGCACGGAGCATACGCTGCCCAGATTGCTGAACGGCGTGTGGTATATCTGTCCCGGCGCGGTGATGAGCTTTACCGGCGGCACGGCGATCCGGACAGCCGGAAGGATCCGTGTGGAGATCTACGGAAAATTCGCCGAATTCACGGAAAACAGCAGCGTGATGCTGACGGAAAAGGGCGAAGCGCCGATGTCCGCGCCGTGTCTGCGGCTGGACGAAAACCAGCTTTTTGTCCCCGTGGCGGATTTTTGCAAACCGCTTCGGATGCATCATTTTGTTTTTGAGCATAATAATTTTATTACCATAGAGTCCGAGACCGAAGCGCGTCCCGTGCCGACTCAACCGTGATATAATGTAATTGTATAAAATAAACTATAATAGGAGCGTGAGATTAATTATGGAAAGTATTCAAAGAGCGGATAAAATGAAGCTTGTGCACTCCGATATCCGTGGCCCGGTTTTTGAAGAGGCGAACCGTATGCGCAAAAACGGGATCGATGTTTTGCGTCTGAACACCGGTAATCCCGGCGTGTTCGGGTTCGGTCTGCCTGAGAGCGTACGCAGTGCGATCGCGGATCATCTGGATCAGGCGGTCCCGTATTGCGATCTGCGCGGGATGCCTGCCGCGCGCAGCGCGATCTGCGAATATCACAAGACCAAGAATTTGCCGAATATCAACGAAGAGGATATCTTTATCGGAAACGGCGTCAGCGAGCTGGTTACCATGGCGCTTTTGCCGCTGCTCAACAGCGGCGACGAGATGCTGATCCCCAGCCCCGATTACTCGCTGTGGACGAACTCCGTATATATTGCCGGCGGTACGCCCGTGCATTATATCTGCGACGAAAAAAGCAACTGGTACCCGGATATCGAGGACATCAAGTCCAAGATCACGCCCAAAACCAAGGCCATCCTTGTCATCAACCCCAATAACCCCACCGGCGCGGTATATCCGGACGAGATCCTGATGCAGATCGCCCAGATCGCCCGCGAGCACGATCTGATCGTATTTTCCGATGAGATCTACGACCGCCTTGTGATGGACGGCCTCAAGCATACCTCTCTCGGCGTGTACTGTCCGGACCTGTTCACGATCACCTTCAACGGCCTTTCCAAATCGCACATCGTCTGCGGTTACCGCTGCGGCTGGATGATCATCAGCGGCAATAAGGAAAAGGGCAAAGATTACATCGCCGGCATCCAGCAGATCGCAGCCATGCGTCTGTGCGCCAACGCCATTATGCAGCTGGCGATCCCCGCCGCGCTTGCGGATTTTGAAAGCACCAACGCCATGATGGTGCCCGGCGGCCGGCTTTACGAGCAGCGCGAGGCATGCTGCAAGGTGCTGGATACCATCGAGGGCCTGTCTTACGTCAAGAACCACGCGGCGTTTTATATCTTCCCCAAGCTCGACGTCAAACGCTTCAATATTACCGACGACAATCAGTTTGCGTTTGATTTCCTGCATGAAAAGCATGTTATGATCATTCCCGGCCGCGGGTTCAGCTGGAAACAGCCGGATCACTTCCGCATCGTCATGCTGCCGCGCGCGGATCAGCTTGCGGACGCGATGGAAAAACTGAAGGATTTCCTGGCGACCTACCGGCAGGCCTGAGGATCGCAATGGACAGGATCGTCATAAAAGATCTGAAGCTTTACGGTTATCACGGCGTCAATCCGGAGGAAAAGGAAAACGGGCAGCCGTTTGTGCTGGATATCACGGCCGAACTGGATCTTTCCGTCCCATGCGAAACGGATAACGTGGAGGATACCGTCAGCTACGCAAAGATCATCAAAACCGTTGCGTCTGTTTTCAATCGGGAAAAGTATGACTTGATTGAAAAAGCGGCCCGGGTGACGGCGGACGCCGTTTTGGATGCGTTCCCGAAAGTCGACGCGGTGGAGATCACGCTGAAAAAACCGGAAGCGCCGGTCAAAGCAGCGTTTGCTTACGTGGCCGTGTCCATCAGGAGAGACCGCCATGGATAAAACCGCCTTTCTTGCTTTCGGCTCCAATTTGGGCGACGGCGAAAAGAATATCCGTACGGCGTTTGCGGCGCTTTCCCTTGTGCCGGGCGTGTATCCCGAACGGCTTTCAAAGATGTATCTCACAAAGCCCTGGGGGTATACGCAGCAGCCGGATTTCACAAACGCCTGCTGCAGGCTCCGCACAACGCTCTCCCCGGAAGCGCTGCTCGGCGTATGCCTCGGCATTGAGGCCGGCATGGGACGTGTGCGGCAGTTCAAGAACGGCCCGCGTCTGATCGACATCGACCTGCTGCTTTATGAAAACGAAACACGCGATACGCAAGAATTGAAATTGCCGCACCCCGGCTTGTCGGCGCGCGATTTTGTTCTGCGTCCGCTGCTGGACGTTTCGGATAACGGTTTCGCACTGGACGTTGACGTGCAGGCTGCACTGGCAGATCTTGAGTAAAACACCTTGAAAAACAGGCAAATATTTTACCTTTGTCCGTCCCTGCCGAAAGATCGGGGACGGACGTTTTTGAAAGTGAAAAAATAATTATAAAAAATGATAAAAAACTTTCAAAAAAGTTCTTGACAAGCGAGGAGTAATGTGATAGAATGTGCAGGCACTCCAAAAAAAGGGAGAGCGGCGGACCTTGAAAATTAAACAACGACGAACAAGAAAAGACCCTTGAAAAGAAATTTGAGTAA
>JAFSXY010000166.1 GCA_017443805.1 Clostridia bacterium
TGCGTTTCGCCGCCCTTCAGCGCGCGCACAACGGCGCTTCCCGTGTTGTCCGCCCGGATCCGGAAAACCGGCGCAAAATGCCCTTTTTCAATGTTGATCAGCGGATAGTCCGCATCGGGAGAAAGCGTGTACGGCAGCATCGGACGCCGGGAGAAATAATAGTTCATATCCTCGCTGCCGGTCTCTTCCCCGCTGCCGAGCACCAGCCGTACGCCGGTCTCGGGCTCGCCGTAGACCGCGCGGCAGGCGTCCATGGCATACAGACAGGCAATCGCCGGCCCTTTATCGTCGGTGGCGCCTCTGCCGTAGAGCAGATTTCCCTCCCTTGTCAGCCGGTACGGCTCCCGCGTCCAGCCGTCGCCGGCCGCCACAACGTCCAGATGCGCCAGCAGCATCAGCTCCGGCGCCCTGCCGAGATCCGCCTCCAGCGCGTAGTTATCATAGTTTACCGGCAGATAGCCGTGCTCGCCGAGCAGCGTCTGCGCCGCGGCCAGACATACAGCGCCGCCTTTGCCGAAGGGCATACCCGCCTCCGGCGCGGCGCGTTCGCTGTTGATCTCCACCAGCTTTTGCAGATCCGAGACCATCCGCTCACGCGCATTTTCCAAATAAAGATCGATTTCCCTGTTCATACCGTCTGCTTTGCTCCTTATCGTTTCAGTACCGACCGACTGCCGTAGAAATAGACGTTGGTCAGAAATACCGCCATCTCCCGCGGCTCGATCTTCATTCCCTCATACATCCACGTAAGGATCAGCTGCCAGAAGCCCGCCACGGCATATTCCGTCAGATAACGTCTGGGGTCGGTCTCCTCAAAGATCAGCGTCGTATCCGGGATACACTGCATCAGCCCGTCCTTGATCCGTTTGGAAAGCTTGTTTCCCGGATCGTTGCTGACCACGAATTTACAGTGTTTTTCGTTCTCCTTGCAAAACACCAGAAAACGCGTCAGGTACTGGATGAAATCCTCCGCCGTTTCAAAGACGTCGGCTTTTTTGATGACATCCTCCTCGAATACGGCGTAGATCTCCTCCTGGATGCAAAAAAGCATATCGTCGATGTCGTTATAGTAGAAATAAAAGGTCGAGCGGTTGATATCTGCAAGCTCCGTCAGCTCCTTGACTGTGATCTCGTCCGCGGTCTTTTCCTCCAGCAGACGGAACAGACAGTCCCGGAGCATTTTTTTTGTGCGCCTTACGCGCCTGTCCTCTGCGCGCGGTTTGTCTCTCTGCGGCATGTTAGTTCCCCTTTTCGGTTTTTTATTATTTTATCATACGCACGACGGATATTCAACTGTTTTTGCATATCAGACAATTGTTTTTTTTACGGATGGTCAAACGTCAGGATCACGCCGTTTTCCTCCGTGACGGCGCGCGCGTTGGATGGCAGGCGCAGCACGGCGGCGGTTTTGTCCGTCTGCACGTAAACCGTGCCGAAGGCTCCGGCGTCCAGTCCCTTCGGGATCCCCGCACGGCAGACGAGAACGTCCGCGCTGCACAGCTCATCCGGCGCGCCGGAAAAATCATCGCCCGGTGAAAAAGCAAACAGTACGCGGAACTCTCCTATTGTGACAAGTCCCGCGGTATATGCAGCTGTACGGATGTTTTTATACGAAACGCCGTTGCGGAAGGTCACAGAAAAAGCGTCGGCATACAGAAAATTCGGCACGGAGGCATAGTATTTACGGCTTCCTTCCGCAGAAAAAACGTTTTGCAAATGAAAGCGCTGCGCAACGAACTGCTGCTGGCCGGCGGCCGTCCGGTCCGCGGTGGGCACGATCAGCGTTTTCACGGCCGTTACGCCGTTTTCGGCAAGAAAATGCGCGGTCAATGCGGCGTTTTCATAGGTTTCTCCCGTACCGATCAGCACCGCCGTACTGTTTTCGAATACAAGGGCCGCCGTAACGGCGTTTCCCGCAGGCGGGAGGACCAGCGCCGTTTTATTCCGGCCGAGCAAAATACTCGTGCTGCCGGCCAGCAGCGCAAGCGAGGCGGACGCCAAAATGACGCACAGGACCGCTTGAGCTTTTTTGCGGCTGAGGAAATAAACCGCGGCGCACACGCAGACCGTCCCCGTAAACCAAAAAGCGGCGCTTGTTCCCCGCACCGGACAGAGTGCGAAATCAAAGGAAGAAAGCCATTCCACCAACCGGACGATCGCACCGCAGCAGATCCCGCAGAGCTTGAGGAACACACCCGAGACCGGCGCTGAAAAAGAGAATACGGCAGCAAGCGCAGAGGAGAGCATCACGCCCTCGGCAGGCAGACTGCACAACAGGGAAGAGACCGGTGAAAGCAAAGAGACGGCGGAAAAGAAGACCGAGGATACGGGCACGGTAAAAACCAGTACGCACAGCGAAAGCAGGATCATGTTCGGCACTTCGGCGCCGCGGCGGAACAGCCGCGTTTTCAGATCCCGTTTATTTCCGACGTGAACCGAAAAATACGGGTAGAGCGTAAAGATGGCGGCCGTAGCGGCAAAGGACAGCAAAAAAGAAATGTTTCCCGCCAAAAACGGGTTTTTGACAAACTGTACCAGCGCCGCCGCGCCGAGAGTATTCAGCGGGTCCGCAAAACGGCGGAAGACTCTGCCGAAGCACGCACAGAGCAGCATACACCCCGCCCGGACGACCGAGGGCGAACAGCCGGTGAAAAACATGTAAAACAGAACGAAACCGGCAAGCAGGAGATTGGCCCAGATCCGCGTTTTGGCACGCCGACGGAAAAACAGAAAAAACACGCCCGCCCAAAGCGAAAGATGCATACCGGAAACGGCAAAAAGATGGGACGCGCCTGCCGTGCGCAGTTCGGCCTTGAAATCGGCGGGCAGACGCCTGCCTTCGCCCGTGAGCAGCGCAGATGTGATTTTTGCGTACAGCTCCGGGAGCGACGCCTCAAAAAACACGTTGACTTTATGACGCAGCGTTTCAACCGCGTACCGCGGCGTTTGCCGGGCGCGGACCGCCGTGACCGTCCCCTGCCTGCCGTAGGCGGACAGCCAGACGCCGGAGGAAAGCGTGTGGTAACGGTCTTCGTCCTTTTCACTTTCTTCAAAAAACCGTGCGGCGGGGAAACAAACGGCGTCGCCCGGAGAAGCGTCCAGCCGCGCGTTGGTATAGACACGGACCGACATCCGCGTCTGCGTTCCGTTGACCGTGCAGTTTTCCAACGTAAAGCACACGCTGTTCTCCGTTTGCTCCGGAAAGCTTTTCAAAACGCCCTCCACGGCAGCGGTCCGCCCGTAAAACGCCTGCGTCGGCTGCACGCGCAGCAGCATATGGCCTTCAAACAACAGCGCAAATACAGCAAACACAGCCGCAGCGGTCACGGCATACACGGCATACGTCCGCCGCCGGACAAGCAGCAGAACAGCGGAAAGAAGAAAGACCGCACCGGACACAAAGGCCAGCGCGGCTCTGGGAAAAGTCATGCATACGATCAGGGAGGAAAACGCAGCCGTTCCGGCAACAAAAAGCGGACGCCGCATATAAAAACCCTCCCCTGTTTGTATTTATCCACACGATTTTTATGAGAAAAGATTTGCAAGCCAGGAAAAAATGCTTCTGAAGAATGCGGCGAGCTTTTCAAAAAAGCTCTGTGAATTTTTCGCTTCGTTTTGCTGCGTCTGCGCAGACAGCCAGCTGATCACGCCGTAAGGATAGGTCAGCGTGAGCTCCTCTCCGGCGCCGTTATACGTCGTGGAGGTCCCGTACGGCTGCCGGTCGTCCATAAACATATCGTTGCTCACGGCGCGCCACATATAGTGTTGGTTGCTCACCTTGGAATAATCCGGATACAGCGCCTGCGTCACCCTTGTAAAGCGTACGCTGTCCTCGTTTTCCGTTTTTTTGCGCAGACGGTCAAAGCTTTTTTTTGTGGCGGACGCCGTCGCGCCGGCGTAAATGTCCTTTTCATTGGCAAAAAACCATACGGCGGTCTGCGCCATCTTGTCGATCTCGCCCGACGCCTGCGTCACGGCGCTGATGGGCACGGCCGCGGCAAAAAGCTGCGGATAATCCGCCACCATATGAATGGTCATGGACGCGCCGACGGAAAAACCGATCAGATAAATACGCGTCTTATCGATCCGGTCGGCGTGCGCCGACAAAAAGCTGTCGATACATTTTTTCAGCGTGCCGGTCGTAATCATCTCCCAGCCGCCCGGCGCGCGCGGGAAAAACAAATACGCGCCGCCCGCGTCCGAAAAACGCGCCTGGAACTCGTCGCTCGCCCATTTGTAAAAATCATAGTGCCGCAGCTGCTGCCCCTCGGAATTGCCCGAGGCGATGCCGTGCAGAAAGATCACAAGCGGATAGGTTTGCCCCTCCCGGAGCTCCGGTTCAAAATACCGGTAATCCAGGCCCGCCGCGCTTCCCTTCTGAAAAATCGCCTGCAGCGCGTCGCCGCCGTCCTCCAGTGAAACGGCGCCTGCCCCCGGCGCGATGGCAAATAAAAACAGGAAACATAATAAAACTGCCGTTATTTTTTTCATGGCCGACCCTCCGCAATCTGATTTTACAAATATATGATATTGTTTTTTTCAGAAAAATTCAAGCGTTTTCGGCATATTGCCGTTGCAAATCGGCAGATTTTCCTGTAAAATATACGCAGAGGTGATCGTTATGGTACGCGCAAAAATTCACAAGGGAAAAGACAGATCCGTCGCAACGAAGGGCTGGGGCAGATTTTGGTTTTATTTGGTGCAGTGGACGTGGGGACTGCCGGTCAATCTGATCGGGCTGCTCGCTTACCTCTGCGCCTATAAAAAATGCCGTCACGAAAAATATAAAAACGCCTTTATCTCCTACGTTCCGTGGAAGCAGGGCGGCGTTTCGGTCGGACTGTTTATTTTTATCGCGGACAACCGTACCGAGGGCTGGACGAACAACACCCGTATCCACGAATACGGCCATACCATCCAGTGCCTGCTGCTGGGCCCGCTTTACTGGGTTGCAGTCGCGCTGCCGAGCGCTGTCTGGTGCAACTTTTTCGAGGGGTACCGCAAAAAGCACGACGTTTCTTATTATAAGCTCTACTGCGAAAGCTGGGCAAACCGCTGGGGCCAGCGCTGGAGCGGGGAAAAACAGCATTACAACCGCGTGGACGGTTAACTGTCAGCAATTTGTTTTAACAAAAAAGGGCTTTCGCCGCGGGCAGTCCTTTTTTTACGGTTCTAAATACAAATATCCGCCGTCTGCAATCCGCACGCGTCTGCAAGCGCAACGCACGCATCCACGCTTTTTTCGTCCAGCAGCGCCGCCGGACTGTGCGCGTCCATGCCGATCACGGCGGAAAAACCGTATTCTCCGGCAAGCTGCCAAAACTTTTTTCGCGGGTAGATCCGTTTTTCCTCCATGCCGAGCCGGTTGATTTCAAGCGGGATACGGTACGGCTGCAGATCCTTTAAAAATGCCCGTGTGAGCGTCTCGTACGTTTTTTCGTCGCCCGTATAGTGAAGCACGTCCGGATGGGCGACGTACAAAAAGGCGCCGGTGTCCACAGCCTCCAGCACGTTCCGGTAGTACCGGCGCAGCTTTTCGGGGTCCTGCGTATCCGAAAAGGAACCGTTTTCCGGCGTTTCCTCATAAACAAAATGCTGGCCGAGGATCAGATAGTCCGGGGAAAAATCGCGGATAAACGACAAAAACGCAGGGAAAAGGGCGGGATAATACTCAACTTCCAGGCCGATAAAAATACGGATATCCTTTTGATATTCCTCCCGCAGACAGGCAATGCTCCCAAAATAATCCGCCGCTTTCGCAAGCGGGACCCGGAAGCTTGACTCATGTCCGTCGGGGAAAGGCATCGGCGCGTGGTCCGAAAAACCAAGCGTCGTAAAACCCGCGCGGACGGCGCTTTCGACATATTCCCTGTCCGTGCCGACGGCATGGCCGCAGCGGGCGGTATGGGTATGGTAATTTTTCGTCAGGTTTTTCATTCTGCCAAACGTTTTGCAAGCGCACAGATGATCTCGGCGGAAAGGTGTGCGGTCTCATCTTCAAACGAATCAAAGGAAGCGGGCGCCGTGCCGTCCGCCAGATCGGAAACCACGCGCAGCACCGCAAAGGGCACGCCCGCGTAATGCGCCGTATGCGCGACGGCGGCGCCCTCCATCTCGGCGGCAAGCGCGCCGAAAGTCTCCCGCAGCTCTTTTTTTGTATCCTGTTTCGCTATAAACACGTCGCCGGAGACGATGATCCCTCCGTGGACGCCGCGTTCCGGCGCGGCCTGCGCCGCGGACGTTTTTAACAGATCGCACAGCTTTTCATCCGAGCAAAATACAGTGGGAGCTGTTTTTTCTCCCTCAAACAGGTTCCCCTTTGCGTACCCCAGAGCGGTCACGTCGACATCGTGCTGGATAAGGCCCGTGCCGATCACGACGTCGCCCACGTGCAGACCTTCGCCCACACCGCCGGCAATACCGCTGTTCACAACACCCGCAGGCTCAAAACGGTCGATCAGCGCCTGCGTGATCCTGGCGGCGTTGACCTTGCCGACGCCGCAGCGTACCACAACGGCGGGCGTGCCGGAGAGGCTCCCTTTATAAAACGTACAGCCGGAAAAAACGGTCTGCGTACGGTCCTTCAGCGCGCCGATCAACAATGCGGCCTCGTTTTCCATCGCGCAGATCACGCCCAGCGGTTTTTTTATATCCATCTTGCAAATTCTCCCGATCCGTGTTTTTACAGCGCCTCGGCAACAGCTGCAGCCGTTGCGCCGACTTTTTCGATCGCGGCGGCGCCGTACCGCAGCACGGAGCCCGCCGCCTTGAACACGATCCTGCCGGTGCCGCGGAAAGCGGATCTCACCAGCGCCTTCGCGGGCTTTTCAGTCGCCCTCCAGACGTCCACGGCGCGTTCAAAAGAGGTCTTTGCGTTTTGGGACAGACCAAGCAAACCGCTCTGTCCGGTCGCGTCGATCACGGCGTCCACCAGCTGCTCCACGCTTGCCAGCTCCTCCGGCCGCAGCTTTTCCACAAAGCTGCGCATCACAAGATCCGTTAAAATCCCGAGCTTTGTCAGCTGTGTGCGCTCCAGACGATCGTATTCAAACTGCCAGGAGGTCAGATCATGCTGAGACGGTCCCAGCTTTTTGTCGCTGCGGATCACCTCGTAATCGTCGTCATGCGCCAGCATCAGACCGACCAATGAGGTCTGCGGGATATAATGCTTATATTTCGGCAGGAGCTCCGCGTATGCGGGCGTGTAAAGATAACGGTAATCCCAGAAGCCGGGCCCGTCGTTGTTGTACACGTTTTTGATCCGCGCGCGCACGGCGTCGGAAACGTTGAGCGCGGCGTAAAGCGCCACGTGCCCGCCCTTGGAATGGCCGCAGACGATGATCTCGCCGTCAAACTGCTTTGCAACGGCCTCCAGATAGTCCACCGCAAGCTTGTGGGAGGGGATTGCCTTTTTCGCAAGGATATCCAGATCCTCCTTCCAGCCGAACAGGCTGTCGTTGGTTCCGCGATACACGACCGCGATCGTACCGTCGGGCAGAAGATAGGTCTGCACGCCGAACTGCACCGCGGGATGCGCTTCGTCTATCCCGATGCAGCCCACGACCTTCATTTCGCCGAAGCGCACGGTGGAGGCAAGCCGACGCGTCATCATGCTCACGTCCTCGCCGATCATCAGGCCCAGCGGCACGTATTTGCAGCCGTAATACTCATAGATCGCCTGCGCCGCCTCCGGGTACGGCACAGGTTCCGCGGTCAGATCGCGTGAAACGACCAGCTCCAGCGGCATATAAGCAAGCTTGGACAGCACCACGTTGTCCCCCTCGCCGAACGGTTCGTCACAGAACGAAACGCCGCCGTATTCATCCAGATATCCGTCTACGTTCGCCATTGTGTTTTCCTCCTGTTTCCGTCATGTGTAAAAATTTTCCGTTGCTATTTTATCACACCTTGTTTTGGCGGTCAAGGAAGAGTTTGGGACGCCGAAGAAAAATTTGATCAAAAATAATCTTTGGGAAGCCGCGCTTTTGTTCCTGCGCGCAGGCGGAACGCAAAAAAACGGGATTTCCAAAAACTTCCCCTGCGCGGCCCTTGATTTTATTCTGAAATAGATATATAATAAGGACAGATCGGTTCCGGAGGGAATATACCATGAATAAAATAAGAAAAACCGTTTGTCTGCTTCTGTCCTTTTGCTTTCTGACGGCATTTATACCCGTGACCGCACAGGCGGGGGATGATCCGGACGAATTTTACGTCGTTTATAACGAATCGAACTTGACGCTGTACGCCTGCTACGGGGAAGAAAATGATGAAAAAAACGGAATCGTACGTAATGCGAACGGACAAACCGTTTACGGCAGATACGACAAACCCGACAACGACGACGCGCCGTCTTTCTTTTATCCGGGAAAGGACTTCGAATTGTTGGCGCTGGGATATGAGATTCCGGTCCGGAGCGTTGTTTTTCTCGACGTCATAACGGCGAAGCAGATGGTTTTGTGGTTTTCTTTTCTTACAAACCTGACGGGGATCACAGGCCTGGACAGGATAGACGCCGGAGCAGTGAAAAATATGTACGGCGCCTTTTTAAGCTGTTCCGCTCTCAAGACACTGGATCTCCGCTCCCTTGACACCCGGAACACGGAAAATATGCAGGCCATGTTTGCAAACTGCAAAAAACTGACAACGCTGAACGTCGGCTCCTTTGACACCCGGAAAGTGACGAACATGCAGGCCATGTTTGCCGGCTGTTCGGCCTTGACGTCTCTGGATCTGAGCAGCTTTACCGTAACGGACGGCACACATATGGGCGGCATGTTTGAAGGCTGCACCGCACTTTCCTCGCTGACGCTCGGCGAGAATTTCCGTTTTACGTTCCTGGATCCCCTTGACTACAACTATTTCCGTGAGGTCAAGGGACATAAAGAGGGAGAAGAGGAAATCGATCCGCCCGATCTTTTTCAGCTCATCGGCATGGACGTCGATCTCACCACGCCCGGTCTGCCCGAGCCGCCGCAGAACGACGACTATACGGGCTTTTGGGTGCTGGAGGGCAGCGACGACTACCGTCTCACCTCCGAACAGCTGATGGCGCAGTATGACGGTGCGACGATGGCAGGCACCTGGGAATGGGAACACAAACCGGACAGTCTTGCCGGCGCGACCGTCACCGCGCAAAATCAGACCTACACGGGCAAGGCTTTGACGCCCGCGCCGGTCGTGACCTTAAACGGCGAAATACTTGTTGAGGGTAAAGATTATACCGTTTCCTATGATAAGAACACCGACGTCGGCACGGCGACGGTCACCGTGACCGCCATGGGAAAATACAGAGACAGCGCCTCCGGCACGTTCAGGATCTTCTCTGCGCCGCTTGACGATGCATACGTTTCCGTCGGCAGTGAAACGTATACGGGCCGTGCGGTCAACGCAGCCGTAACGGTCCAAAAGGACGGGAATACCCTGGAGCAGGGCACGGATTATACCGTATTTTACAAAAACAACGTCAATGCGGGCACAGCCGAGGTGACCGTGATCGGCATCGGCAGCTATACGGGCTCCGTATCCGCCTCGTTTTCCATTCTTGCAAAGGACCTCTCCGGCGCAAGGGTCGACGTTCCCGAACAGACCTATACGGGCGAAGCGCTCACGCCGCCCGTCACGGTATCCCTGAACGGCGTTAAGCTCACAAGGGATACGGACTACACCGTACAGTATATCAACAACACAGACCCCACCGCCGAAGCCGTCGCGATGATCACCGGCAAGGGGAATTACACAGGCAGCGCTTTCGGTACCTTCTGTATCAAATCGGATGCGCAGCCGGAGACCTACGACCTTTTCTCCGCCTCCGTCTTTGTGGAGGATCAGGATTTTACCGGCGAGGCGCTCACGCCGCCCGTCACGGTCATGATGGGAAATAAAACCCTGCAGGAAGGTACGGACTATACCGTTTCCTACTACAACAACACGCGCGCCGGCACTGCCGACGTGACCGTGATCGGCGTCGGCAAATATAACGGCGCACTTTCCGCTACATTTGAGATCAACGCGTTGGATCTTTCAAACGCGAAAATTGCCGTCGAGGACCAAACGCACACGGGCGCGGCGCTGAAGCCTGACGCAGTCGTTACGCTGAACGGCGTTAAGCTGACCGCGGGCAGGGATTATTCCGTCAAATACGCCAACAACGTTGAACCCGGCGCAGCCGTCGTGCAGATCACCGGCAAGGGTAATTATACCGGCTCCGCGATTGGCTCCTTCCGGATCGAAGCGGAAGCCGTCGTCGACTTCCTGCTGGGCGATGTGGACAACAACGGCAAGGTGGAAGCCGCGGACGCCCGTTATACGCTGCGCGCGGCAGTCGGCCTGGACGATACGGCCGTGGGGCTTGATTTCAGCAAAACGACGAACCGCTGCTTCCTTGCGGCGGACGTCACAAAGGATAAAACAATCCAGGCTGCGGACGCACGGCTCATTTTGCGCGCCGCCGTCGGGCTGGAAGTGCTTTCCTGATCTTTCCGCATTCACAGATGCATTCGTACTTACGGACAAACAATAAAAACTGCGGATCCCACATTTCAATCTGAACTTTTTTATCGGCGGCCGCGCGCCGGTCACACTGCGGAGGTAGAAAAAAATGAAAAGAACAACAAAAATACTTGCCATCCTGTTATCCGTCTGTATGCTGGCGGCGTTTCTGCCCGCCGCGTCGCTGGCGGATTCAGACGAAACCGTACGTTTATACACCGTTTTCGACGTCGGCACAAAAACCCTTTTCGTCGGCGTGGGCGAAAGGCCGGACAAAGACGACGAGGCCGGCGTTACTTTCAAAATCAACAATTACACCAACACAACTCTTTTCGGCATTTATAATACGCCGGACTACGACGACGCCCCCAGTCTGGTCCATATGAGCACCTTCGGGATACCCGGTCCGCTGGCGGAACAGGTGGAAAAGATCGTCTTCCTGAATGTGATCCGTCCGGAGACCGCCACGTTCTGGTTCGCGGGGATGGAAAAGCTGAAAAGCATGGACGACTTTACCGGCTGGGAAATGGTCGATACCGGCGACGTATCCGCTATGATGGGCACGTTTATGAACTGTTCTTCTCTTGAAAGCGTGGATCTGAGCTTCCTTGACACCGGCAGCGTGCAGACCATGGCTTATATGTTCCTCTACGACGTCGCCCTGAAGGAAGCAAAGCTCGCCGGTCTTGATACGAAAAACGTAAAAGAGCTCGGCGCGATGTTCTTATACTGCGTTTCCCTGGAGCGGTTGGATCTCAGCGGCTTCAGCACGGAAAACGTTGAAGATATGTCGCTCACGTTTGCCTTTTGCCCCTCCCTGCAGGAGCTGGATCTCAGCAGCTTCGACACGGAAAAAACGGCATGTACGGAATACATGTTCGTAAACTGCATCGGTTTGAAAAATCTCACGCTCGGCGAGCATTTCAACACCGCAAACGTTACAAATATGCAGGGCATGTTTGCCGGCTGCAAATCTCTGACGGCTTTGGATCTCGGGAGCTTTACCGTTACGGACGATACGCACATGGGCGGCATGTTCGCCTTCTGCGACAGCCTTTCCTCCTTAACGCTCGGCGAGGACTTCAAATTCACGTTCCTGGAGCCGATCGTTGACGATGACGGTGACGACGGAGACGACGCTGACGACGAGGATTTCGGATATGATTTCTGCGATCCCGCCGAAATTGATTTCACCTCGCCGGACCTGCCCGAGCCGCCGCAGAATGACGACTATACGGGCCTTTGGGTACTGGAGGGCAGCGATCAATACCGTTTCACCTCCGCAGAACTGATGAAAAACTACGACGGAAAAACGATGGCCGGCACCTGGATCTGGGAACAAAAGGAGAAAAGCCTTGCCAACGCCGAGATCGTCTGCGAACCGCAGACTTTCATCGGCGAAGCGCTGCAGCCGACCGTCACCGTCACCTTAAACGGCAGGCAGCTGACCGAGGGAGAGGATTTTGAGATCTCCGGTTACGAAAACAATATAAACGCCGGCACGGCGACCGTCACCGTGACCGGCAAAGGCCGATATAAAGACAGCGCCTCCGGTACGTTTGCCATTCTGCCCGCCGGCCTTTCCGGCGCGAACGTATCCGCGGACGCCCAAACCTATGCGGGCGGACCGGCAACGCCGCCCGTAACGGTGACTGCAGGCGGTAAGACCCTGACGGAGGGAAAAGATTTTACCGTTTCCTATCAGAATAACGACGCAGCGGGAGAAGCCGCCTTCACCGTGACGGGCCTGGGCAACTATAAAGGAACCGCTGCGGGAACGTTTACGATCAGCCCTGCGGATCTTGCAGGCGCAACGGTAACCGTGCCCGATCAGATCTATACAGGGCAGGCGCTGACGCCCGCCGTAACAGTCACGCTGAACGGCGTCACCCTGACCGCCGGAACGGACTATACCGTTGAATACTCCGACAATACGGAGCTGACACAAGCCGCCGCGGTCCTGGTCACCGGCACGGGCAATTACACGGGGACCGTTTCAGGCGCCTTCCGGATCAAAACGGAGGACGGCGTGGACTTTCTGCTTGGCGACGTGGACGGCAACGGCAAGGTGGAGGCCGCGGACGCTCGGTTTGCGCTGCGTGCGGCGGTCGGTCTTGACGATACGGCCGTGGGGCTTGATTTCAGCAAAAAAACGAACCGCTGCTTCCTTGCGGCGGACGTTACAAAGGACAAAACCATCCAGGCTGCGGACGCGCGCCTCATCCTGCGCGCCGCCGTCGGGCTGGAGACGCTTTCCTGACCATATTAACCGAAAAAAGATACCGTTTCATAATAATCTATCGGCGGCCGCTTTGCGGACGCTCTGCGGAGGTTCAAGATATGAAGAAAATACTTGCCGTTATGCTATCCGTCGTCGTGCTGGCAGGATTCATGACCGCCGTTACACCGGCGGAGGAAATTCAACCGAATCCGAACGATCCCGATTATTATGCGGGCCACGTCTGCACCGTTTTTATCGAAGACGAAAAGACGCTGTACGTCGGACTGGGAGATGAACTGGAAGAAAAGAACGGACAACCGGCAGGCGTTGTATTTGATAACCACGGAACGATGTTCGGGCCGAGCGACAACTCGGATTTTGGCGATCACAACGCGTTGTGGAACGAAGAGGACAACGACGAGGATTGGGAGATCGGACCGCAGATCCAAAAGGTCGTTTTTCTGGATGAATTCAAATCCCCGACGCTGTCCGGCTGGTTTGAAAGCTTTACGGGCTTAAAATCCATCGAAGGACTTGATAAGGTCGACACCGCCCAGACCGAAGACATGATGAGCATGTTTTTAGACTGCATCTCCCTGGGAGAACTGGACTTAAGTTCTTTTGATACCGCGAACACGGAAGAGATGGAGCTCATGTTTGCGCTTTGCCGGTCGCTGAGATCTTTGGATCTGAGCAGCTTCACCGTTACGGAAAACACCCGCATGAACGGCATGTTCGGCGGCTGTACCTCCCTTTGCCGGCTGACGCTCGGCGAAAATTTCCGTTTTTCGTTCAAAGAATCTCTGATTGAATCGATATTGGGACCGGACGGAATGGAAGGCTTCCGAGAGGAAACGGGATTTGACCTCTCTTCGCCCCAGCTGCCGGAGCCGCCGCAGGATGAAACTTATACCGGATACTGGGTGCTCGAGGGCAGCGATCAGTACCGTTTTACTTCCGAAGAACTGATGAAGAACTACGACGGCAAAACGATGGCCGGCGCCTGGGTTTGGGAGCTCCGTAAAAAAAGCATCGCCGACGCAGAGGTCGTCGGCGCGCCGCAAACCTACACGGGGAAAGCGCTGCAATCGACCGTTTCCTCCGTCACACTGAACGGCGTACAGCTGACCGAGGGAGAGGATTTTGATATCTCCGGATACCAAAACAACATAAACGCCGGAACGGCGACCGTGACCGTGACCGGCAAAGGCCTTTACGAAGACAGCGCCTCGGGCACGTTTGCGATCCTGCCGGCAAGCCTTGCGGCCGCAAACGTATCCGTCGCGGATCAGATTTTTTCCGAGGCACAGGCAACTCCGCCCGTGACCGTTACGCTGGGAGAGAAGACCCTGACGGAGGGACGGGATTTCACGGTCGCCTATCGGAACAACGGCGGCGCGGGCGTCGCGAACGCAGTTGTAACAGGCGTCGGCAATTACAAGGACAAAGCGTCGGCAGCGTTTACGATCGCGCCGAGAAGCCTTGCGGACGCCGCGGTCACCGTTCCGGATCAGCTTTACACGGGCGAAGCGCTGACGCCTGCCGTGACCGTCGTAGTGGACGGCATAACGCTGACTGCCGATACGGACTACACCGTCCAATATATCAACAACACCGAGCCCAACGCCGGCGTCGCACTGGTCACGGGAAAAGGCAATTACACCGGCGCCGCATACGGCACCTTCCGGATCAAAACGGAGGACGGCGTTGACTTTCTGCTCGGCGACGTGGACGGCAACGGCAAGGTGGAGGCCGCGGACGCTCGGTTTGCGCTGCGCGCGGCGGTCGGTCTGGACGATACGGCCGTGGGGCTTGATTTCAGCAAAAAAACGAACCGCTGCTTCCTTGCGGCGGACGTTACAAAGGACAAAACCATCCAGGCTGCGGACGCGCGCCTCATCCTGCGCGCCGCCGTCGGGCTGGAGGTCCTTTCCTGATGTCATAGCGCACACTGCGAAAGCGACGAGTCAATCCGCGGGTTGGCTCGTCGCTTTTAAAAGTATATAAAAGTCTTCTCCGGAAGCAGGAGGGCGATACGGAGATCAAACGGAAAAACAGATCCTGTCGCGGGATAAAAATGTTTCGTTTATTTCACCGTATTGATCCATTCCCTGTCAAACCGTCCGGCAAGATGCGTGTGGTCGTTGTGAAAAACCAGATGCACGTCCTCATCATACGGGCCTGTGCCTTCCTTAAAAAAAACGATCTTTGTAACGCCGGTGTTGTTGATGGCAACATCAAAGCCCGGCTGCGCGCCGAGCCCCAGCGCAGCAAAAACCAGAAAGGTGTTGAACGCCGCGTGGCCGACCGCCATCACACGTTCACCGCAATGAAACCGCGACCGCAGATAGCAAAGCGTTTTCTGCGCGCGCAGGTACCGCTGTGGGTCTTCTTCGTCTTCGGCGCAATAAACCAGATTTTCGCCATCCTCCACGCCGACCGCAGGCGCGGCAATCGAAATCGCCGCCTGCAGATCCTGCAAAGACTTAAAACCGAACGCAGGCTTCATACCGCACTCCGTAAGCAGCGGATAGACCTCCAGCTTTTTCAAGGGCCTTTCCTGCTGCAGGGCTACCTGCGCCGCGGTCTGCGCCGCGCGGACCAGCCCACTGGAAAGAATACAGTCAAACGGCGTGCTTTTGTAAAACGCGCCCAAAAGCCGTGCCTGCAAAAGCCCTTTTTCCGTCAGCGGCGGATCATCCGGGTGAAACCCGTTCTCCGCGGCGGGAATGCCCGCATTTCCCATCGACTCCCCGTGGCGGACCAAAAACAGCTCCAGCTCTACGATTTCCGTTTCTTTCATTCTTTTTTTCTCCTTTGTTCCGGAAAAGATCGGTTGTGTATTACCAAGGCAGGCAAGGCCGTATCGGAAGCAATATGACCTGAAAAACCGGTTCGGTCAAATCCCCTTATCCTACGCTTCCGGCACATAAAACGACTGCAGCGGCCCCGTATCCCGCGTCAGCGTCCGGGGATCCCGGAAGCGCGTCAGATATAAAAGCGTATTCCACAAATCGCCCGTGCAGCCGCCTACATGGACCGCCAGCAGCAGCGCCGCGTAAAACTTATCCCAAGCGTTGGGAAGCAAAAACGCCGCCGCGCCGAAGACGAGCGTAAACACAACAAAGGGCGCCAGCACGGCGATCAGCGAAGCGCGGCGGTAGACGTATACGTCCGGCACGCCGCAGAATGCGACCGTCAGCGTCAGCCCGAAGGTCAGCTTGCGTTTGGTCAGCAGCTTGTACGCCGCACCGTGCACCAGCTCGTGCAAAACGACATACGCGAGCATGGCGGCCAAAAAAAGCAGGTTCCGGACCAACGAATAGTTTTCAAAAAAGTCCTCCGGCCGGATCAGCAGCCACGCTGCGCCGCCGATCAGCAGCATCACGACGATGCTGATCAGATTTAAGATAATTCCCGTTTTTTTGTTTTTCGCGTCGATCGTAAACGCCGCACGGTACCCCGCCGGCAGCTCCGTCTCATGATTTTTTTGCATCGGTATCCCTCGCTCTCACATTCCCGGCGCAGTTTCGCGTCTTCGGGAAACGCCCTTCCTTTTCAAAAGCATAACAGATTTTTCCGGAAAAAGCAAGCTTTGCCGGCAAGCGGTGCGGCGCCTGCCTGAAAATGACAATTGACGGTCGACGGTCCAGTTTTGAGTTTTGAGATTAGTCGCCAGTCGCCAGTTTTGAGTTTTGAGAAAAAAAAATAAAACGCGCAGCGTTTTCCTTCATGTTTCGGCCAAGTCGGAACATATCATGCGCCGCAGGCGTATATCACAACGCGAAAGCGATATATCATACCGCACATGCGGTATATCATTACGGACGCACCGCGGCCGCTGAAGCGTCCGCCGCGCTTGTTTTTCCTTGAAAAACATGTTACAATACACACAGTCTGCATACAAAGGAGAAAACAAAATGGTGGAGGTTGTGGCGGCGCTGATCCGCAGAGAAAACACGTTTCTGATATGCCGGCGACCCGCAGATAAAGCGCGCGCTTTGTTATGGGAATTTGTCGGCGGCAAGGTAGAGCCCGGCGAAACAAAAGCCGAGGCGCTGATCCGCGAGTGTGAAGAGGAGCTCGGGATTTTGGTCCAACCGAAAACCGTTTTTATGGAAGTGACGCATACTTACCCTGATATCACCGTGCATCTGACGCTTTTTAACGCCCGCATCACCGAGGGCGAGCCGCAGCTGCTTGAACACCACGCGCTTGCCTGGATCACCCCCGCCGAGATCCCGGATTACAGCTTTTGTCCCGCCGACGAGGAGATCCTGAAGAAGATCCGCGCCGTTTTCTGAAATTGCCTTTCAATTCGGGCTGCGCCATTTTTTCTGCGCCGGAATGCCCCTTTTTCTGCGCCGGAATGGCTTGACACCCCACTCGAAATATGCTATATTTATCCGGCAAACCACAATCGAGGTGTAGCGCAGTTGGTAGTGCGCTTGGTTTGGGAGCTCGTATGTTTTTCCGCCCCGCGCAAAAATGAAACCGCCGGGAACCGTTGATACGCCTGTGTTTCCGTCCATCACAAAAAAAATATAAACCCATTAAAAAACCGCCGTTGACCACATGTTTGACCACAACGGCGACCATATGAAAAAAGCCATCGGGGTGTGGCGAAGTTTGGTATCGCGCTTGGTTTGGGACCAAGAGATTTCGCAGGTTCGAATCCTGTCACCCCGACCAAAAA
>JAFSXY010000167.1 GCA_017443805.1 Clostridia bacterium
ACGCGGTCGGTAAAAAAGCCGTTGCCGATCCACGCGATGGTATAATCTCCCACGCCGATCCCCATGCCAAGCTCTTCGCAGACGGATGCAGCGTATCCGAATAATTCCCACCAGTCGTCGGAAAACGGATACGGATCGCCGGGTATGGTTTTCCCGTGTCCGCCGTAAGCCGCATCGGTTTCGCCGCCGCCGTACTGATGCGCGTAATTGATCTGCACGCCCGCAACGCCGTTGTCCGCAAGCGCTTTCAGCTGTTTATACAGCCGCTCCCGGTCGAGTTTTTCACCGTTCCACCAGAAAAACGGAACCTCCCCGTATTTTGCAGAAGGATTTTTTAACGGCGTTATGTATTCATTGTACTCGTTCATTTTATTCTCTCCGTCCGACCGAAAATGATCCGCCGTCAGACAGCGGCGGATCGCAAAAAAGATTATTGTTCCGAATGCGCGTTTTTACCGGCAGTACGACGGCTTTTTTTCGCCGGGTTTTTCTGTTTTAAGGCGTTGATCAGCATAAGCGCGTGTTCGCCGTCGCCCTCCAGCGTAAAGCTGCCCGACAGATATTCCTGCACGGGGTCCGCTTTGCCCTGCAGCAGCGCCTCCAGCAGCGCGCTGTCGATCATGATGTGTACGGTGTGGTCATGGTAATCGTAAGGCGCGACGGTCGTTTTGCCGTTTATAAACGAAACGTAGAATATCCCGCGGCAGTCTTCGTCCGTCAGCGTGATCTGCGCGGCAATATTTTCACGGACGTCGGAAAAATCTGCGGCGTCCCCGTAAGTCTTTTCCAGATATGCATACTTTTCAATAAAAGTCATGCCGTTCCTCCGATTCAGTTTTTCAGCGAATGGATGGGCGCGGGGATCCTGCCGCCGCGGGCGATGAATTTCTCGGGTGAGGCGGTGTTAAGGCGGATCACCGGCGCGTAGCCCAGCAAACCGCCGAACGATACGGTGTCCCCCTCTTTTTTTCCGTAAGCGGGGATTAGCCGCACGGCAGTGGTTTTTGTGTTGGCTACGCCGATGGATATCTCGTCCGCGATAATGCCGGAGATCACCGCTTCGCTCGTGTCGCCTGGAACGGCGATCATATCAAGGCCTACGGAGCAAACGGCGGTCATCGCTTCCAGCTTTTCGATCGTCAGACAGCCTCCCGAGACCGCCGCAATCATCCCTTCGTCCTCGGAAACCGGAATAAACGCGCCGGAAAGGCCGCCTACGTGCGAGGAGGCCATTACGCCGCCCTTTTTAACGGCGTCGTTGAGCATGGCAAGCGCGGCGGTCGTACCGTGTGCGCCGCAGCAGGAAAGTCCCATTTCTTCCAGGATCCTCGCCACCGAATCACCGACGGCGGGAGTCGGCGCAAGAGAAAGATCGATGATCCCAAACGGGACGTCCAGACGGTTTGCGGCTTCCGCGGCAACCAGTTGCCCCACGCGGGTGATCTTGAACGCCGTTTTTTTGATCACGTCCGCAAGCGCCGAGAGATCGCAGTCGCCCGCGCGTTTGATCGCGGCGCTGACCACGCCGGGGCCCGATACGCCTACGTTGACGGCGCATTCCGGTTCGCCGACGCCGTGGAATGCGCCTGCCATAAAGGGGTTATCCTGCGGAACGTTTGCAAATACCACGAGCTTTGCGCAGCCGATGCTGCCCGCGTCCTTCGTCAGTAACGCTGTTTGTTTCACAGTTTTCCCCATTAAACGGACTGCATCCATGTTAATTCCTGCCTTTGTGGATGCGACATTTACGCTGGAGCAGACCTTGTCGGTGACGCTCAGCGCCTCTGGGATAGCGTCGACCAGGTTTCTTGCCGCGTCGGTAAAGCCCTTTTCGACCAGTGCGGAAAATCCGCCGATAAAGTGGATGCCGAGCGTGTCGGCGGCCCTGTCAAGCGTTTTTGCGATCTGTACGTATGTATCCGGCGAATGCGCGCCGCCGATCAATGAGACGGGCGTAACGGAAACGCGCTTGTTGACGATGGGAATGCCGTATTCTTTTTCAATCGCCTCTCCGGTCAAAACAAGCTTTTCCGCCTTTGTTGTGATCTTATCGTAAATTTTTTCGCACAGACGGTTGCTGTCCTCGCTTACGCAGTCAAACAAAGAGATCCCCATCGTAACGGTGCGGATATCCAGGTTTTCCTGCCGGATCATTTGAATGGTTTCCAGTATATCAGCCGTATTTAACATCGTGTTCCCTCATTAGATGTGATGCATCGTGTTAAAGATATCTTCATGCATGGTGTGGATCTCCAGACCCCTTTGCCGTCCGAACGCCGCAAGCTCATCCACAAACTGTGCAAAGGGGATCTGCAGTGCGTCGATGTCCGTTAACATGATCATTGCAAAATATTCACTGAGCACGCTTTGTGTGATGTCCAGAATATTGGCGCCGCGTTCGGCGCAGAGCGCGCTGACGCCCGCAATAATGCCGACGTTGTCTTTTCCGGTTACGCTGATAACAGCTTTCATACTCTTTCCTCCGAAAAATACTTTATTACGGATATTTTATCGTATTTTTTTTCGTATTTCAATCATATATGCGTAAAAGCATTGAAAAAAATAAAAAAAAACGTATAATGGTCGTATGAAACGACTTTTTCAATTTGCCGGCGGCGAACTCCCGCTCGGACGCAAAACCATTTTAATGGGCATATTGAATTATACGCCGGACTCTTTTTCGGACGGCGAAAAATACTTTACGCCCCAAAAGGCGGTGGAACAGGCCGTTGCGCTGCAGGCGGACGGCGCGGATATTCTGGATATCGGCTGCTGTTCCACCCGGCCGTTTGCCGTGCGTGCGGATGAAAAAGAGGAGCTGCGGCGTCTGCGGGAGGTGTTGCCCGCCGTCCGCAGGGCCGTGTCCGTTCCGGTTTCCGTGGATACCTACCGTCCTTGTGTTGCGCGTGCCGCGCTGGAAATGGGCGCCGGTATCATCAATGACGTTTCCGGTGCTTTTGTGCCGGAAATGGCCGCCGTCGTCCGCGATTACCGTGCCGGCTGGGTGCTCACGCATGCCGGCGCGCCGGAGGTTAAAACCGAAACGGTTCTTTCATATCCCTTCGGTGTGGTGAAGGACGTGCAGCGGTTTTTTGACGAAATGCTTGCTCTGTGTGAGAAAGCCGGTCTGCCGTTGGAAAACGTCTGTCTGGATCCCGGTTTCGGTTTTGCCAAAACGGACGAACAGAATATCGAGCTGCTCAAAGGATTTGGAGAACTGGATACGCACGGCGCGGCGCTTCTCGCCGGTGTATCGCGCAAGCGTTTTATCGGCGCGCTTTCGGGCGAGGCGCCGGAAACTGGCCGTCCCGGCGGAACGCTCACGGCGGATCTGGAGGCAGTTAGGCTTGGCGCCGACATTCTGCGGGTGCACGACGTAGCGCTCCATCGGCCTGCCGTGTTAGCCGCCGACCGGCTGTACAGAAAACTGTGATTATCAATGAAAAAAATGCCGCGGTCCGTCAGGACTGCGGCTCAGACTGCTGACAAAGTCCACTTAAAGCCAGTGGGCTTTGTTTTTTTGTAGAAAAAGGAGGATGAAAGTGATATAATAAAGGCAGAAAAAGGGTGAGGAAATGTTAAGAGAAAACAAAGAGAAACAAATGAAAATGGAA
>JAFSXY010000168.1 GCA_017443805.1 Clostridia bacterium
ACGGCCGGAACAGCTGCGCGCCGTCCAGCCCTGTGGCGGCGTACAAGGCCGTTAAATCGCAGTCCGGGATAAACAGGTCCGCAAGCAGCGACGCAAACGACGTAAACTGATCCGATGCATCCCCGGACGCGGCGGAGAGTGTCAGACAGATGCGGTCGAGTTTCCGGTCCGCGTCCTCCCGCATGGTCAGCAGTAGATCGTTTTTGTCCTGCACAGAGTAGTACGCGTAATACACGTCATCCGAAAAAAAGACCGTATCCTCCCGGAAGCAAAAGCTTTTGTCTGCGGCGCGGATACGGGCGTTAAGCTCCGCAAAGCCGAAACGCGCGTCCGCATGACATCCTGCCATGCAAAAAAGTACGCATAACAGCAAAAGGCAGCATAGATTTTTTTTCATCCAAGAGCTCCTTTCCCAAAAAGAATATATTTTTTTTACTTTGGGTATTCCATTATCTAAGAATATGTATTATAATAAAAAAGTAGACTATTTGCAGAGAGGGAATGAAATATGGCGGATTTTAATGACAAGCTGCCGGATATCTCGGGGGTTTTTGATATTGATGAGAGTAAGATCCCCAATAAGATCATAGAAAAAAGGCCGGAGGACGCCGCCTCCCGCAAACCTGCCGAGCCGGTGATGCTGCGCGGCCCGGTCGCACGGGAAGAGAAAAAAGAGGAAAAGCATGAGCGGACGCAGCGTCAAAAAGGAAAAAAAACAGCCGCGCAGAAACAGCGCAGCCGAAAGCTGATCTTGATCGGCGCGGCGGCGCTTGCGCTGCTGATCCTGATTTTAGCGGTCAAGGGACTGATCGATAAGGCAAAACGTCCCGTTGTTACGCTGGAGACCGCGCTTGTGGGCACGGTGACCGCGCATTACGACAGCACCGCCACTATCGTGCGCGATCCGCAGGAAACGGGAGAGGACAGGCTGTACGCTGTTTTTGTGGAAAATAATTACGACGTTTACGGCATTCAGGAAAATCAGAAAGCAACGCTCACAAACGCCGAGGGCAGAACCGTGACGGGCGCGGTGTACGCCATCCGCAAGGAGGATACCAATTCCTCTCTGATCGAACGGATCATCAGCCTGATCACGGACACCGTGGTCGCGACGAACGCCAATTATACCGTGATCATTTTGCCGGACGACCCCACGGCGGTGGTTGAAAACGAAACCGTCTCGATACAGGTCGTTACAGCGGAGGTGAAAAATGTGCTGACCGTTCCTTCCGACGCCGTGCGCGTAGACAACGGGCAGACCTACGTCTGGCTTTATAAATCTTTCGGAAAAAAGCTGTTGCGCAAGGATGTGACGATCGGGCTTTCGTCGGACGGCTTGACACAGATCGATAAGGGACTGAACACCGGCGACATGGTGGCGGTCACCTGGTCGTGTGAGGAGACGGATCTGCACGACGGCATCAAGGTCCGGCAGCCGAAAAAATAAAAAAGGTCTCTCGCGGCACCTTCCGTAAGGAAGTGTGCCGCAGCTGAATTCGCCTTACGTCGTGTCTCCCTCTGCGTTCCGGTCCTCTGTGCCGCACGGCGGAGCACGCTGCGGGTCTTCGCTGCGGACCGCAGGCTGATCGGGACCCATATAAAAATCGCCCGCACGGCGCTTTCAGGTTATGAAAGACGGCGTGCGGGTTTTGCTGTTAAAATCCGTGTTTTGTTGTTTATTCTGTAAAAAAAGACTGTCGCATCTGCATGCAACAGCCCCTGCGCGGTCCTCTGCCGCAGTCTCATTCCGTCGGTTCTTCTCCGTCTTCGGCCGGTATGTCCAGAATCTCTCCCTGGTTGGTAAAGAACAGGACTTCGTTGATCTTTTTGCCCAGCGTTTTTTCACAGGCGGCGCTCATCAGCGGGAAGACTCTTGCCTCTATGACGCAGTTGATGTAGGCAAAGTCGATCAGGATCTGCAGCTGGTTCTGATAGAACGCCGGATCCTTGTCCGCAAAGAAAGCGTCGTCCACGTCTTTGATCTCGGCGCCGGAAAGCTCCATATCCTTATTGTAAAGCGCCTTGTTTTTTGCCATGCATTTTTGCATGATATCGTGCATCTGCGCAGCGTCGCCGGATTTGAGCGCATTGTTCAGCGACGTGGTTTTCATTTGAAACTTAAACGTCAGACGACAGGTCTTGACGATCGCTTTTGCAAGTTTTGTAAGCTCCGGGTTGATCTGCTCCGGGATAAAGGGTTCGTCGTTTTTTACGTAAAAGCAGCTCATAGTCGTTCCTCCGCATCTTGATGCCCCTCATTTTACCACTGTTTTTGTTTTTTTTCAATCCCAAAAATAATTTTCTTTATTTCGGTCTTTATTTTATCGTAAATTTATGGTAAAATCTAAAAATAAAGAAAAAAAGGGAGACAAAAATGGTTGCAGCAGCCGTTCTCGCCGGCGGGCAGGGCGCCCGGTTCGGCGGAGAAAAGCCCAAACAGTTCGCCGAGATCGGCGGCGAGGCCATATTGATCAGAAGCCTGCGCGCGTTTGTCTGCTCGGGGCTTGTGGATTTGTGCATCGTCAGCGTTCCGGCGGCGTGGATCGCCGAAACCGAAGCGTTGATCGCGCAGACTGATCTCGGGCAGCGCTGTCCGGTCCGGGTGATTGCGGGCGGAGACAGCCGCGGACAGACGCTTTTGCAGACGCTTACCTTCCTGGAGCACAACGGGATGGCGGAGGATACGGTCTTGATCACGCATGATGCGGTGCGTCCCTTTGTGACGCGGCGGATGATACGGGATAATATTGCGGCGGCGGAAAAATTCGGCGCATGCAACACCTGCATTCCCGCAACGGATACGGTTTTCTTCAGTGCGGACGGCGCGTTTGTTTCCGAGGTGCCGGACAGACGCACGGTCTTCCATGCGCAGACGCCCCAGAGCTTTCTCGGAGCGCAGCTGTACGCGCTTTGCCGGCAGGTGCCGGCGGCGGATTTCGCCGCCATGACGGACGGCTGTTCCGTATATGCCTATTTCGGCAAGCCCGTCGCCATGGTGGCGGGCGAACGTGACAACATCAAGATCACCTATCCCGGGGATCTGGACCGTGCGGAGCAGATCCTGAAAACGTGGAAATACTGAGCGCCGTGTTTTCGGGAATACCGCGCTGTTTTGACCGCATATATTTTTTATTTTATCTTTTTCTTTTATCATTAATATAGGGGGA
>JAFSXY010000169.1 GCA_017443805.1 Clostridia bacterium
CATCTCCTTCAGCAGGTGCGCGGCTTTCGGATCCAGACCGACAAACGGCTCGTCCATGACGATCAGCTTCGGTGAATGGAGCCACGCCGCGATCACGGACAGCTTTTGCTTCATGCCGTGCGAATACGCGGAGATCGGCTGGCCAAGATCGCCGGACAGCTCAAACAGATCGGCGTATTTCCGGATCTTTTCCTGCCGCTGGTCGGCAGGGATCGCAAAGATATCCGCGATAAAATTCAGATATTTGATCCCGCTCATAAAATCGTACAGATCGGGGTTATCCGGAATATAGGCAAGATCCCGTTTGCACGCCACCGGATCGTCCGTTACGGATTTTCCGTTGACGGTGATCGTGCCCTCATCAAACTGGAGGATCCCGACGGCGCACTTGAGCGTTGTGGTTTTTCCCGCGCCGTTATGGCCGATAAAACCGTAGATCTCCCCCGGCCGGATATGCAGGGACAGATCGTCCACCGCCGTTTTCTCGCCGTAGCGTTTTGTAAGATGTTCCATATTCAGCATAACTGTATTAAACCATCCTTTTTTGTATTTTTACCAAACAAACGGAATCATTTTATTTTTGAAGCAGCGCGGGATTTTTGAGCACCCTCCCGACTCCCGCGCAGAACATCGGCACCGACAAAACGCCGATCGGCGGCCACGCCTGCCAACAGGAAAACATCCCGGCGGGAAGGAACCAAAGCGCGCCGACGGCCAACAGTCCGGCCAAAAAATACAAGATCGCCTGCAAGAACAGTTTTTGTTCATTTCAAGCGCCTGTCTTTACGCTTATTCGGATGCAAAAACGTCGCGCACCGCCTCCAAATAGCCGTAGCCGTACACGTCGTCCGGCTCCAGATAGCTCATTTCCGTCCACTCGTTCCAGGAATTGATCGTAATAAGCGGCACGTCGTTATACCGGTCTGCGTAGTCCTTTGCCATAAGAAGCCCTTTTTTGAAGTTCTCCGGCGTATTGTTTTTCATGACCGGCAGCGTGAGGAAATGATGCCGCGGATTATTGTCCCAACCGACGGTCACATGCGGATAGTACGGGACGGGATAGTCTTTTCTGATACGGTCCCATTCTTTTCCAACGTCCGGCAATATTTCGTTATAATCCCGGTTGCAGTCGACAAAGTGCACAAACTGATAATGCGTAACGGAATCAAAGCCCAGCAGAGAAACAAGGTCCTTTGTGGAGCCCGCCCGCGCGGCGTCCACGCCGCTGACGTTGACCGCGTGCTCGGCATAGATCGTCGCCTGCAGATGCAGACCGGGAAAGCCTGCTTCTTTTGTCAGTTCACGAAAATGCGCAAGCGCCTCGCGCGTTTGGTCGATCCCGCCAAATCCCCGGACAAGATTTGACATTTCGTAGATCATAAAGACCGGACAGCCGTTGATTTTATAGTAATTCGGACGTTTGAAGTAAAGATCGATCACACGGCGGCAGATCCGGTCAAATTCAGCCCGGGGCTGGCTGCCGTACCAGATGATCTCATCCAAGGCCGACTGCCGCTTATCCCATGTGTATCCTGCGTCATGGTTGGCCCACATGAGATAAAACTGCATATCCGTATTGTTCGGCGCGCCGAGGAAGCCTTCATCCAGGCACTGTTCCAAAAACGGACGGCGGTCGTACCAGTACCAATCATAGATAAAAACGTTTACGCCGTGGCGCAGCGCCTCGTTGATCTGAAACGCCATCACCTCCGGATCCGCCTCGTCCACCGTGCCCCACAGGGGCTTTCGGGGAAGGATCTGATCCTCGGTTCGTTTTTCGGCGCTCAAAACAGACTGCCACTCGCCGACGCCCTGCTCCCAAAACTGCCGGGCGCGGAGCTCTTTTCCGGTATAGGACGGCCAGATATATGCCGCAACGTCATACTGTTTCATCATTTTTCTCCTTTTTTCAACGCTTCTCAGCGCAAATCCTTTTTGCTGTTTCCAACTGTCAGTTATTGGAGCCGGAAATAAAACACAGCGTAAAGGCGTCGTATTCGCAGAACATGAAATCAAAGATAAAGAAAAACGGTCCCGTACCGTTTGGTCCCTCCAGCTCTTTTTTCAAAGCCGCATCATCTTCTGCAACGGCAACGCGCTTCGGCAGACCGAAAAGGCTTTCCGTTTTTTCGGCGATGGGCTGCCACACGTCGGAACCGCAAACTTCCCGCAGGGTCTCACGAAATCTGTCCGGCAAAGGAAGAAGCCTGAGTTTTTTTTGCTTAACTTCATAAAATTGACAGAATGCCTTCCGGTAATCCTCCGCGGGCAGCGCGATCACGGACGTTTCATATTTCATGGCAAGGTCGTTCAGTTGTTCCGTTTTGTCAAATACATCCTGAGAAACAAACATTAAGGGCTCCTTCCGCAGGCTTAAAAAACGCATGAAAACAGCGATCTATTTTTCTTCGAACCGGACGGACGCCGGTCCCGGGGCGTAGCTGAGGCCCGATTTTTCGGCCTGCTGCATCTGGTATTTCCGCTCGATATGATAGGTTTTTCCGGCCTTGACAAACACCGCCCCGGTCTGCTTGAAAGTAAAAGGCACTTGAAATCGGACGCACGCGCTTCTGACCGCAAGGATCCAGTCGAGGTGACAGGGTCTGGCGTCCGGGCCGGATTCACCGCCGCAGGTCACGTGCTCGATCAGACCGGTCGCCAGATATTCTTCCATGCGGATCTCTTCCAGCATGGGCTCGCAAATGACCTGCCGGTGTTTGATGGGAAGCGAGAGTAAGATTGGCAGACTGCGATCCGTTTTATCCTGATTTTCACAGGTGCTGCAGATCGTCACGTGGTCCCAGCCTTTTCCCCAATCCGGCGGGATGCACTGTGCGAAACGGTCGATGCGCTTTGTGATAATATAAAACGACAGATCCGCTCTTTCCCGTATCATATCCCAGCAATCCGGTCGCCACGCGTCGGCCTCTTCCAAGAAAAAATCAGACGTCATGCAGGCGTATACGACGCCGTCTTCCGCCGAAAGTTTATACGCGCCCTGCCTGTTTTTTTTGCGCGGCAAGGTAAAATCGCCGGTCTTTGCAATGATACCGGCGTCCTTCCCGATACTTTCGTCCCTTCTGTATACATAGCAATTTGCGCATCCGGGACTGATCTTGCGGCAACCGTGCCATGGATTCCAAATCGCCATAAACAAAAAGCTCCCTTCAGTTGTTTTCATCTTATCATATCCCGGGGGCAAAATCAAGTTTTCGACAGAATGAAAATGTCCTTTTTCCCGACCTGAAGCCGGTCGGCAAGCGACCGGTCCGGAGACGGGCGAAAAACGTCTAAATAAGAATATAAACAAACGGGAAGAGAATATTTATATTCCGGATCCCGAAAAATGGAAGCGACACAAGACAAAATCTTTGTGCCGCTTCGTTTTTCTTTTCTTTTCGGTCTGCGCTGAATGCGACAGCCCCAGTATTTTGCGATCCGTTTTCCGCTTATGCCCGGATCGTCTCACCGTCCGCCTCCCAGATATGAGGCGTTTTATTTTCGTACCGGTCCAGCGGCCGCAGCGCGTGCGGCGTCTGCACGTTTGCAAACGCTTTCGCGATATCCCGCTTTTTTGCAGCGGAAATATCCGCCGGCGCGGAAATAAACAGGGCCGAATCGCTCATGGACAGCAGCTTCAGCCACCAGCGGTTCTTTTTCCACGGGATACGCCTGCCGAGAATGCCCACGCAGTCCGCGTCCACAAGATAAAACTTTTTATTTTGCGCAAGACGGAACGCAAGGGTGTTCACGCCGTTTTCTTCGGTATATTTCCATTCTCTGCCGCTTGTATCGTTGCCGGTGCGGGCGATCTGCACAAGGCCCGCGCTCAGGTGCGAGACCGTGTTGCAGCCGATGATCAGCATATCGCCGCACGCGTCTTTGATCAGTTCATAGAGATCCAGCACGATCTCGGCGTTGGTCTTTGAGCGGTCGGAAAAATGCCAATCCGGCGTATTCGTGATCCCGTCGGTCATGCTGCCGCCCCACGTGCCGAACAGATCGTAGGTCGAAAAATCGTGCTTGATCAGATCATAGCCCCAGGAGCAGATGCGTTCGATGTCCGTGCGGATCCGCTCTTTGACCGCGTCGACCGTAGGATCGAGATACTGCCGCTCCCCGCCGCGCAGGATCAGCATTTCATCGGGGAAGGGTTCTTCGATGGAAAGCGGCCGCATCCAGACGCCCGCGCGCAGGCCCAGCGCGTGGATCTCATCCGCAAGCGTTTTCATGTCGCCGAATTTCGCATTCGGCAGCCACGGTCCCGCACAGGAATGCAGCTGCCAGCCGTCGTCGATCACCTCGTACGCCGGCGCGGGCAGGCCTTTTGCCAGTTCCGCCGTCATCCGCGCGTCCGCAAGGATCTCCTCCCGCGAGCTTTTTCCGTAAGCATAATACCAGTTGTTGTTGCCGAACACCGGCGCGTCCGGAAGGATCGGATCGGGACACAAAAGGCCGCAAAAATCGCAGAGGGCGTCAAAATCATCGGTGTTTTTATATTCTTTCAGCACAAACTGCGCAAGACAGACTTCCCTGCCGCCGAGTTCAACGCCGCCCCCGCCGTTGCGGCAATCCAGAACGGCGCACAATTCGCGCATCGTATACCGGAAAGAAACGAACGCATGCGGCCGCGTTTTTACGCCGAAGCAGAAGCAATCCGTTTTATCCGTCGCGATGAAATACCACGGCAGAAAGCGGTCGTTGTCCCGCAGACGGCGGAATTCCAGATCTCCGTAAGAGCGCTCCCACGCGTCGCCGAGCACAAGCGTATTTTCGTCCTTTTGCACGTCCCAGAACAGCTTGACAAACGTCGGGCGGCTTTTTTCGGCGGACAGATACACCCGGAGCGTACCGTCCCCGGTCTCAAAGCGCAGGCGCGCGTCGCAGCCGTCGTTTTCGCAAATGACCGCCGAATGAAAGACGGACAGCTCAGGCAGATGAAGCATTTATTTTACCTCCGATTCAAATAAAAGACAGATCAGCCCGCGCTGTTTTGCTGCGCGTCCATGACCGCGTCAATGGCAAGCACGACCGCAAGCGCAAGCACCTCGCGGCTTTCGTCGGCAATGTCAAGCTCAAAAGTATCGCCCCAGGCCATCCACTTTTTATGGATCGAAACGATCGCGTTCCCGTTTTCGGTGATTTGGTAATCGTGTCCGAAAAAGTCGCCCTGTACCTCCCAGCCGGGGCCTTCAATATAATACCTGGGTTTTAAGAAGGTAAATTTCTTTTTGATGACAGCCACTTCCTGCCCGTTCATTTCCACCGAAAACTTCGGCATCAGCGAGACCACTTTCTGATTGACAAAAGCAAGCTCCCTGCCTGCCGTATCATAAATGCGGAGCTTTTTCCCGAGAGAGATCGCTTTCCCCTCAACATAGTATTTATCTTCGCCGAAAGAATTCAAAATGCTGAATTTATCTTTCCAGGAAAAGACCTTTTGTTTCATATAAAGCTGCATAATTTTCTCTCCTTTTTTCATTTTTGGAACAGATCGGCGATCTGTAAACCGATCGGCTTCCTCTTTTCAAAATCAATTATACTATGCTTTGCCGGCAAAAGCAACAAGGAACCTTTTTGTCCCTGCAGCCGGCACGCTTTTCATCATATGCGAAGCGCGCTTCTTTTGCCCGACGGGGAAGCTTGCATTAAAAAACGCGTGATTTGACAGACAAATCACGCGTTTGATATTGGCCCGCCCGGAGGGATTCGAACCCCCGATCTTCAGAATCGGAATCTGCTGCGTTATCCAACTGCGCCACGGACGGAAATAATCTATTCAATTGTTTTTTGTAAAAGACGGCAGAACAGCGTTGACTCTTTGGTGATTCACCGTCCGAAATTTTGTCGCGCCGCTTCGCTTTTCGCTTGCCGCGCTCTGTATTTCGTC
>JAFSXY010000170.1 GCA_017443805.1 Clostridia bacterium
AGAACGCCGAGATCGTATCCACCCGGTATAATGAGACCGCTGCGGGTGACCTGCATATCACACGCATCCTTGCAAAAGGTCAAAATCCCGTGGCTGTCAGCGGCGTATTCCGCTACATTGCCGGTCGACCGGAGCAGAACAAATGCCTGCTGCTGATCATTGACGACAAAGAGGACAATATCAACAACTCGGAAACCACCTGCTGGCTTTACGATCTGGATTACGAGCCGCTGAAAAGCCCCGACATTTCCTGCATGATCTTTGCGGGAAAACGCGGACATGACCATATGCTGCGCGCGGCCATGACCGGCATCGATACGTCCAAGATCATCCTCACCGAACAGATAAAAAATTCTTCCGATCTGGTGGACACCGAAACATACAAAAACATTTTCATTCTGTATGACAATTACTTTTTGGACGAAGCGATCGAAGAGGAAAAACGGCTGCTGGAGAGAGGAGAGAAACGGCTATGACGGTTGAAATTCTGTTCAGTGAAGTCTGCAATCTGTTCGGCGACACCAAAAACGTCCAATACTTAAAGCAAACGCTCCCGCAGGCGGAATTCATTGAGACCGCACTGACGGACACGCCTTATTTCGCAAACGCTGCGCCGGATCTGATCTATATCGGCGGCATGACCGAAAACACCCAGCGGCGCGTCATTGCAAAGCTGTTCCCGCTGAAAGGGCGTCTGCAGGCGCTGATCGACGCAGGCACGGTCATTCTTGCCACCGGCAACGCGGGAGAAGTATTCATGAAGCATATTTCCTACGTTACCGAACGCATTGAAACAGACGGGCTCGGCCTTGTGGACCTGACTGTAAAAACCAATCTGTTTGACCGCTTTAACGGCAAAGTCCTCGGCAGGTTTGAGGATATGGATATCGTAGGTTTCAAATCCCAGTTCAGTTTCGTTTACGGCGACAATGAAAAAAATCCCTTTGTGCGCGTGCAGCGCGGCATCGGATACAACCGCAAGAGCAAACTGGAGGGCGTGCGTATCAACAATTTCTTCTGCACCTCCCTGCTCGGGCCGTTGCTCCCCAACAACCCGCTGTTTACGGAATACCTGTTAAAGCTTGCAGGCGCGGATACGCCGGCCGCTTTCCGAAAGGAAGCGATGGCGGCCTATGAACAGCGCCTGAAGGAATTCAGGGATCCGACGACAAAGTTTTAACCGTAAAAAAATATTGCGTAAAAAGCAAGATGACGAAAGGCGTCCACCCTCTCGTCATCTTGTTTTATTTGGCGGAAAGGAAATCCGCAACGGTTTTCCATTCCTGCAAAAGTTTTTCAAAGCCGTACGATGCGTTTGCGGGACTGGTGGAGGGCAGACAGTATTTCGGCAGAGAAACGGCCCCGCCGAAAAAACGGTCGTAAAGCCTGTCCGCCGTTTTTCCGTTGGTAAAAACCGCGCGCACCGGCGCGGCGGCAAAGACAGCCCCCAGGTCGTTCGGCACGGCATTCCGGATACTGACGTCGCTGCTGCCGGTGATCTCGCATGCGCCGACCACGTCCCAAAGCGCGATCCCGTTCTCCAGCAAAAACGTTTTTTTCTCCGCGATCGTCCGCGGCGTTTCCGTTTGGAGCGCCGCCGCAAGCACGCGCCAGAAACGGTTTTGCGGATGGCCGTAAAAAAAACCGGTCTCGCGAGACTTTACGGACGGGAAACTGCCGAGGATTAAAACGCGGGACGACAGGTCATAAACCGGTTCGATCGGATGGACGGTCATACGGCAGTCACCCTCCGGACCGTGATCGATCCGTCTTCCTGTGTAAACTCCACATGCAGACCGTCAAACTCAAATGCGTAAACTCTTTGCGGATCGTTCTGATAATGCGGCCGCGGATCATTCGCAAGCAGCGCGGCAAGTTTTTTTTGCGCGTCGTCTTCAAGCGCGCTGACGTCACAGGAGAACCGAACGGAAACGTTTTGATCCCGCACCGCTTCCGCGTAACCGTTTACCGCATCCGGCACGCAGTCTGTAAAAGAAAGATAAGGTTTTATGTCATAGATCGGCGTTCCGCTGAGCATATCCGCGCCGTCCACATACAGGACGGGCGCATCCGGACAGGCAAGATCCACACGCAAAAGCTTGACACAGGAAAGCCCCATGGAGTTCGGTCTGTAGGGGGAACGGCTGGCAAATACGCCCACGCGGCGATTGCCGCCGAGCCGCGGCGGACGTACCGTCAGCGTGCCGGGGACATATGCCGCTTCGGAAAAGCCCCAGAGCAGCCATACATGGGAAAAGCCGTCCAGCCCGCGCACAGACTCGGGAGAACGGAACGCCTTTTCAAATACGATGCAGCTCTCCCCTTCCAGCAATCCGCTCTGACGCGGAATACCGAATTTTGTCGTATAGGGCGTATAAATTGTCGCCACCGGCGTGATCTCCATCCGCACAACCACCTTTCATGCTATCAGTTTAGCAAACGGGAAAGAAAAATGCAAGAAATTCCCGCCGACCTGCATATTTTTGCTCGCTTTGCGGAAAAATATGCTTGACTTTTTTTCGGAGGTCAAAAAATGAAAGATACACGCGCATTAAAAAAACTGTTGTCAAAATCAAAAAAAACGATGCGAAAAGAATATAAAAACGTGTTGTCACAACGTACGGAATCGGAAAACGGGAACTGGCTGGGAGATAATTATTCGCTGCTTTGCGCCGCAGTCGACGCAATGGAACCGCTGCTGCGAAAAAAAACACAACCCGATTTTTCCACCGCATTTGACGTTTGCCGCGCCTATGCGCTGGAACGGACCGCCGCAACGGAAATCAGCCTACGGGACACGTTTGCGCCGCTGCAAGCCGAGCTTTCCGTATGCGAAGCGCTGCCCACGCTCCTGGCAGCGGCAGCCGCAGTAAATGCCGCACAGCATTTCAAGGCGCAAACGGCGGTTTTCAGCGCGCAGATCCGTTTTATATTCTCCCTGCGCAAAATCGATTTTCGCAGTCTGTTACCGGAGATAAACAGAGCGGAGCGCTGTTTTTATGACGATCCGGCAGGTATTTATCCCATTATGGATGAAGAGACAAAAGCCTGTTACCGCCGTCGGCTGCACAAATACGCAAAAGCAGAAGGTCTCAACGAAACCGACGCTGCCGAAAAAGTGCTAAAGCGCAGCGCTGCCCAAGGCAGCCGCCATATCGGTTTTGAACTTCCGGCGTCGCAGCGGACCCTATCTCCCGCCTTATTTGTTGCGGCAGAAGCACTGCTGCCGGCCGTATCGGCGGCTGCGGCCGCTTTTTTTGTTTTTCGTCATGCCGGCGGTTTTTTTTCGACGGCGGCAGGCGCAGTTTTTCTGTTTCTTCTTACGTACCTTCCTTTTTTTGCAGCTCTCCGCCCGTTTTCCGACGCAGTTTCGGCAAAAATATACAAGCCGCGATTTCTGCCGGCGCTCAGCAAGGAAGCGCCCGACAAAGCGTTTCCGGCCACACTGCTCGCCGTATCCGCCGTTCTGCCGCCGGCGCAGGACAGCCGGGAGCTGTATACGCACCTGCGCGAGCTTTTTTCCTCCAACAGCCTTCCGCGCGTCAAGCTTTGCGCGCTGTTTGATTATAAAACCGCGAAGACGCCGACGCTGCCCACGGACGAAGCGGACCTTGCCGCGGCGAAACGTGTGATCGACCGGCTGAACACGGAATACGGGGGCGGGTTTCTGTTGCTGCTGCGGGACCGTGTGTTTTCGCCGACCGAGCAGGAATTTACCGGCTTCGAGCGTAAGCGCGGCGCAATGGAAGCGCTTGTGCGCATGATCAAGACCGGTGAAAACGGTTTTGCAGTCGCATACGGCGACACAGACATTTTAACAACGCAATTCCTGCTGGCGCTGGACGCAGATACGCGTATGCCCTTTGAAGCGCTGCGCGGTCTGCTTGCCGTGGCCGCACATCCGCTGAACAAAGCCGTGCTGCAAAACGGAAAAACCGTTGCGGGCTACGGTTGTTTTTCGCCGCGCACCGAAACCGCCGCAGCTTCTGCAGCGCAGACCGTTTTTTCCTCGCTTTTTACCGCAGGCGGCATCGACGCATACAGCCCGCGCGTTTCCGAGCGCAACATGGATCTGTTCGGAACAGGCCTGTTCTGCGGCAAGGGGCTGATCGACGTCGACGCTTATTATGAGACCTGCATGGATACATTTGCCCACGGGGAGATCCTCAGCCATGACATTCTTGAGGGAGCCAGGCTGCGCACGGCCTTTGTGGGCGGCAGTGTGCTGACGGAGCGTTTTCCCGTCTCCCCCGCCGCCTATTTTAAGCGGCTCAACCGCTGGATCCGGGGCGACGTCCAGAATTTACGGTACGTATTCTTTCCCTATAAAAAAACACCGCTGTCAGAGAAACCGGACGCCGTTACGCGCCTTCGTCTGATTGATAACGTCCGCCGCGCAGTCACGCCTGTTTTTTCGGCCGTTTGCCTGCTGCTTTCCGCTTTTGCGCCGTATCCCGTTGGTATACTTTTGTTTTTTTCCTCTCTTTGCTCCGTATGCATGCCCGGTTTATTTGCAGCTACGTCAATCTTTTTCCGAGAGGGTTTTTGCGCCTTCACGCAGCGATATTATTCGCGCGTGCTGCCTGCGGGCTTGCGCACCTTGTGCAGAACCATCGCTGCTTTTGCGCTGCTGCCGTGCGAAGCCGCCGTTTCTCTGGACGCTGCGCTGCGCGCATTCTACCGCGGTTTTATCAGCCGCCGAAAAACGCTGGAGTGGACAACGGCAGCGCAAAGTGAAAAAGGCGGCGGCCTATCGTTTTTTACCGTGATGGTTTCGGCTTTATTTGCCGCCGCGCTCGCGTTCGGCCCGCTTTATGCACAGATCTACGCCGCATTTATCCTCCTGTTTATCCCGTTTGCGGCGTCCGACGGCATTAAACGGAAAGCCCGTCCCACGCCGGCATTACGGGAAAACGACCGCAGCACGCTTTTATCCTATACGGCGGCCGTTTGGAAATATTTTGAAACCTATGCGGACGGAACAAACCACTTCCTGCCGCCGGACAATGTCCAGCTCACGCCGGTCAGGCGGATCGCAAAACGGACCTCGCCAACCAATATCGGGCTGTATCTGCTCTGTACGCTCGCCGCGGCGGACCTGTCGCTCATCTCCGCCGAAGCAATGAGCAGGATGCTTAAACAAACCCTGGAAACACTAAGGGCAATGCCCAAATACCGTGGTCTGCTTTACAACTGGTATGATACGGGCGCATTGACTCCCCTGCGTCCGGCGTTTATTTCGACCGTGGACTGCGGCAACTATCTGGTCTGTTTGACGGCGCTGCGTGAAGGCGTAAAAGAATATCTGCCGCTGGGATATGATTTCCGGCATATTCTGCAACTGATCGAGGCCGAGCTTTCCGACGCCGATCTCGCTTTTCTGTACGATTTTCGCCGCGGCCTGTTCAGCATCGGCTTTGACGTATCGACGCAGCGGTTTTCCGATTCTTATTATGACACCTATATGAGCGAAGCGCGGATGACTTCCTTTTACGCTGCCGCAAAAAGGATCGTCCCCGCATCCCATTGGGAAAAACTCGACCGGCGCTTTATCAGAAGCGGACCGCACGCCGCGGTGCTGTCCTTCTCCGGGACTGCATTTGAATACTTTATGCCCACGCTCTTTATGCCGGCATACAAGAACAGTTTTCAATGGGAGGGATTAAAGGCGTGTATCGCAGCGCAGAAAAAACGCAGAACAAACCTTGCCGGGCTTTACGGTATATCGGAAAGCGGCTTTTATGCCTTTGACGACCGGTTGAATTACAGCTACAAAGCGCACGGCATTGCAGCGCTCTCCATGAAGCGCGACCCCGACGACGAGCCGGTGTTCTCCCCTTATTCGACCTTTCTGTTTCTGCCCTTTGATCCAAAGGACTCCATGAAAAATCTTGCACGGTTTGCTTCTTTGGGCGCTTACGGAGAAAACGGTTTTTTTGAAGCGGTGGATTTTACCGCCCGCGCAGGAAAAGAAGATTATATGATCGTGCGCTCATACATGGCGCACCATGCGGGCATGAGCATGCTGGCGGCCGTCAACATGCTGACCGGCGGCGTGTTTATCAAGCGTTTTTGCTCCGATAACGCCATGCGTTCCGCATTGAGTCTTTTGGAAGAACGCGTCCCGACCGGCGCGCCGGTGATCGTCCGGACCGGTAAAACGGGGACCGTACAGCGGCGCAAGCCGGAACGCTCCTTATCCGACACAGCGGAAATACCGGCGAAAGCAGGCGTTTTTTCCGACCGGGAAGCCAGTCTGCTGTGCGACGCATACGGACGCATTCTTTTACGTTACGCAGGCAGAGAAATCCTCGGCGCGTCGCAGCGGAGCTACGGTGTGTTTACAGCCGTTCAAACCGGCGGCGCGCTCTCCCCTCTGGCGGGGATGAAGCCGTTTGAGATCCATAAAACCTGCTGTTACCGGGAAGAATTATTCGAAGACCTGCATATAAAAACTGCAGCAGCTCTTCTCAAGAACACTGCTGCGCTTGCCATCCCCATCAAGATTAAAAACACGGCAAATGAAGACAAAACCGCCTCATTATTATGGTATTTTGAACCGCTTTTCACACCGACGGATCAGCCTGCGGAGCATCCGGCGTTTGCAGATATGGGCGTGCGCATCTCCCATGATCAGACCTGCGGCGCGCTTTTGTTTACCCGTCTGGAGAATAAAACGTCCGCACCGTTTTTGGCGGCTGCCCTAAGTGATGAAACGCCGCTTGTCTTTACCTGTGACAGAGAAAGCATTTTGGGTTATGATCCCAATCGTCTGTACCCGTTCCAAAACGGGCTTCCGACATTTGACTGCTCCACGCAATTCCGTTCTCCCGCCGCCGCCGTCAAGGCGACGCTGACGCTGAAACCGGGCGAAAAACAGGAGCGCGTTCTCTTGTTGATCCCCGGCGCTTCAAAATCAGAGGTCCTCTTTAAGCTTACCGTGCTGCGGCGCAGCCGTCTGCCGGATATCCGTCATGCCGTCCGGGAAACCGTCTGCACCGAAGGGCTGCCGGCGCCGTATGCGCAGGCCTTTCTGCTCGAGACGTGCTTTGACAGTCCGTCGCCCACGACAAAAAGAAGCAGAAACGAAAACACCGTACCGCTGTCCGCGTTATGGGAAAAGGGAATTTCCGGCGATCTGCCGCTGCTGCGCGTCCGGACCGACCAGCTTCCCGAAACAATCTGCCGCGCTTTAATCCGGCTGCACCGGACAATGTCCGCCTGTGGGGTACCGCAGGATCTGCTTCTTTTTACAAGCGGACCGGCAGACTATGTAAACACGGATATGACCCGTCTGCACGCGCTGCTCCGCGCTGAGGGCGTGCTTGCCTGCGGCGGCGCAGGCGGCGTGCACGTTATCAATACAAATACCTGCTCCCCCCGCTTTTTGAGTGCCGCATACGCCGCGCCGGGCGTCAGTTATCCGGCGGAAAAAACGCCCGAGCCTGCCGCACAGACGGCAACGGACATCCGTCCGCTGGTCGGCACGCCGCTTTTCAAAGGGGAAAACACTTTCGTTCCGGGCGGCTACTTCATCGGCGCGAAAGGCAGCCGTCCCTGGTGCCATACGTTAAGCAACGCCGTCTTCGGCACATTGGTCTCCGCCGGTACGCTCGGATACACATGGGCAATGAACGCCAGACAAAACAAGCTTACGCCCTGGAGCAATGACGTCTGTTCCGATTTTGCGGGCGAACGGTTGTATCTGTTGACAAAAAACGCCGTCTTTGACTGCACGGTCGGCGCGTCGGTCTACTTTTACGACAACAGAGCGGTTTACGGCACCGTCTGCCGAAACGTCAATGTCAGGCTGACAGTTCAAACCGACCGATATGCCATGAAAAAACGTCTGACGGTAAACTTTGACCGGCCTGCAAACGAGGATATCGCCTTCGTTTACAAAATAAAGCCCTATGTTGCAGACAACGACCGACACGCAGCCTTTGTGAAAACGGAATGCGAAAACGGCGCGGCAGTGTTTTACAATCCGTCAAATACGGATTATAAAGGTTTTTGCGCCGTATACAGCGACGCCGCCGCTACAGCGCAAACAAACGGCAGCGAAATCACGCTGAAGGTATCCGCCGCACATACGGACGGCTGTTTCAGCTTTTATATGGCTTTCGCCGCGACCCGGCGCGGCTTGAACGCCGTACGGACCCTTCCCTTTGCCGAACCGGGAGAAAAAAAGGCCGACTTTCATACCGGTATCCCGCGGCTGGATGATTTTGCCTCCGCTTTGCTTCTTCATCAGGCGCACGATACACGTGTTCTGGCGCGTACGGGCTTTTATCAGTGTTCCGGTGCATACGGCTTCCGGGACCAGCTCCAGGATACCATGAATCTTTGCGAATTTTATCCCAAACGCGCTGAATACCAGCTTTTACGCTGTGCGGCTGCGCAGTTTCCGGAGGGAGACGTGCTCCACTGGTTCCACGCGGTCCCGTTTCCCTCACCGTGTCTGAAAGGCGTACGCACGCGCTGCAGCGACGATCTTTTATGGCTTCCGCTTGCCGTTGCCGTTTATATACAAACAACGGGCGACGTCGATATCCTGAATAAAAGTATCCCGTTCCTTACGGGCGAACCGCTGGCAAAAGACGAAAAAGAACGCTACGCAGCTTTTTTTAAAGGCGCAGTCCGTGCAAGCCTTTATACGCACTGCCTGCGAGCAATTGAAGCAGCTTCTGCGACGGGGGACCGCGGCCTGCCGCTGATCCGCGGCGGCGATTGGAATGACGCCTTCGGAAGCGTGGGAGAAAACGAACGCGGCGAAAGCGTGTGGCTGGCCATGTTTTTACGGCTGGTATGCAGCCGGTTCTCGGAGATCTGCGTTTTATTCGGCGACGTCGAAACCGCCGCGCAGCTCCGGAAAACCGCAACGGAAATGGAGGATGCGGTCTTAAAAAACGCATTTAACGGCAGGTATTTTCTGCGCGGCTATTACGACGACGGCACAGTGCTGGGCGGAGAAGAAAGCGACGCGGACAAAATCGATCTGTTGGTCCAGGCATTTGCCTCGCTGTCGGATACCGGAAACCGAGAACAGCGTCATTCGGCCCTGCGCACAGCGTATGAAACGCTGTACGACCGGCAGGAAGGAATTATTCGCCTGTTTTCTCCTCCGTTCAGTGAGAATACCCGGCGCGCCGGATACGTCAACGATTACCCGCCGGGCGTGCGGGAAAACGGCGGGCAATACACCCATGCGGCGGTCTGGTTTGCCGAAGCCCTGTACAAAGAAGGCATGTCCGACGAGGCGCGCACTGTTCTTGAGGCCGTCTTGCCGAACAAATCCACAGCCGAAGAAGCGGAGCGTTTTTGCAACGAGCCATATGCCCTGTCGGCGGACGTACGCTACGGCGGGCGGTTTTCCGGCGCGGGCGGCTGGAGCCTGTATACCGGCGCTGCGGGCGTGCTGGCTGCGCTTGCCAAACGGTTGTCGGACCGCAATAACCAAGAGTCATAAAAAAGCGAAAGAAATCTGTCGCAATAACTTGATTTACTCCTCATAAATTTATATAATAGAAACATCCGTTATGTATGGAGGAGATAAAATGACGACAAAGCTTTCAAAAAAGACCTGGCTGAATATCGTACTGTTCGGTCTGATGGGACAGATCGCGTGGAGCGTGGAGAACATGTATTTCAACACGTTTCTTTTCAACAAGATCGGCGGGACCACCGATGACATCAATAAAATGGTCGCCGCAAGCGCCGCCGTCGCGGTACTTACCACGTTTGTGATGGGCGCGTTCAGCGACCGCTTGGGTAAGCGTAAGCCTTTTATCTGCTTCGGCTATATTCTGTGGGGCGTCACAGTGATGGCGTTCGCCTTCATTTCCCGTGAAAACACCGCGAAAATCCTGCATCTGACCGACTCTGCGCAGGTCGTCGCAGTGACCGTCAGCATCGTCGTTATTATGGACTGTCTGATGACCTTCATGGGGTCCACCTGTAACGACGCCGCCTTCAACGCCTGGGTCACGGATACGACAGACACGACGAACCGCGGTACGGTGGAAAGCGTAAACGCCATGCTGCCCATCGCAGCCGCGCTGCTTGTCACCGTCGGCTTCGGCGCCGGCGCGACCGCCCTGGGCTATGGACCGTGCTTTATCGGCCTCGGTCTGCTGGTCGTTTTCTGCGGCTTGTTGGGCCTTGTCACGCTGAAAGAGACAAAAACACTGCGTCACAGCGACGGAAATTATCTGCAGAACCTGATCTATGGCTTCCGTCCGTCCGTTATTAAGGAAAACCGCCGGCTGTACGTCATTTTCACCGCACAGTGTATTTCGGCTATCGCCATGCAGGTGATCATGCCTTACCTCTTTATTTATCTGCAGCATTATCTCGGCTTTGACTTTAACTCCGCAATCGGCCAGCTGACGGCAAAGCCGCTTTTACTCGCCGTCGCGGGCGTCGTCGTTGTGGCCGTTGTGGTCGCCGTGATCGGCTTTGGCAAACTGACGGATAAAAAAGGAAAGGACATTTTCCTGATTCCCGCCGTTGCACTGCAGATCGTCGGCTTTGCGCTGGCTTTCCCCATGAAGCATATTTTATCTTTTGCCGCCGCCATCGCGGTCTACGGCCTCGGCGCGCTTACGCTCGGCATCATTTTGAGCGCCGCCGTACGCGACAATACGCCGACTGACCGCGTCGGCGCGTTCCAGGGCGTGCGTATGATCTTCAACGTGCTGTTACCGATGGTGATCGGCCCGAAGATCGGCACCGAGGTCATTTCCCACTTTTCAAAGTACCATACGCTCGGCACCTATCTGAACGATTACGGCGAAACCGTCGCATCTCCCGTTCCCGAGATCTTCGCTTTTGCCGCAGGCGTCAGCCTGTTCCTGCTGATCCCCGCGATCATCATGAAAAAGAAGGGCTACATCAAGCCGGAAAAGGCGAAATGACCGGCGTTTCTCCCCCACGGCAGCATTTTTTCCGAAAACATTCCCGAAAACATAAAAAAAGACTTGATTTTTCCAATTGCCTGTGCTATACTACATGAGCACCCCAAAAAGTGCGCATATATCGCGGGATAGAGCAGTTGGTAGCTCGTCGGGCTCATAACCCGGAGGTCGTTGGTTCAAGTCCTTCTCCCGCAACCAGTTAAAGGAACAGGGTATCGCAAGATACCCTGTTCTTTTATCTTTTTACCGGAAATGGATCTGATACAGCGTTCCCGTTATGAGCCCGACGAAGGAGGGCTCATAACACGGGGGGAAAATCCCGAAGCGCGTCCTGTGGACGATGAAGCGAGGGATTTGAGTGAGCAAATACAGAGCGATGCGATGCGCTCCAAGCGAGCAGCGCGACAATATTTGCGATGGGCAAGGCGGCAGCGCCGCCGCGATAAAAAAGTCCTTCTCCCGCAACCAAACAAATCCCCAAGAATGGCTTAACACCGCCGTTTTTGGGGATTTCCTTTTGTCCGGAATTGAACCCAAAGCCAGTCCAATTCGCCTTTAGACCCATGTTTGACCCATACGGGAATTTTTCCAGCAAAAAACGGGGCCGCTTTCGGGTCTCGACGGCTGTTTTTAGCGATGGATGAAATTTTTTATCGTGGGTTTAGTTCGCTTGTTATTTATTCTGTCCTTCCGCAGTCGTTCTGAAAAGCAAATTCCCAGTTGCCGTATTTCTTTATCGTGAAACCATTTTCTTATGTAAACGCACAAAGGGCATACTACTCCCTTGGCAGTTGAAAATACTTGTTGCCGTCAGGCTATTAATCAGGCTACCTCAGGGGCGGTGGCAATCGTCACATCATAACCCAATTCTTTTAGTTTTCTGATCATGTTGTTGGCTTTACGTTCTGTGTTGAACTGATTGTAGTAATTGCTTCCCAAGTCTTTGTAGGCGGCTTTGAACGAGTCATATGCGCCTTTGCAGTTCTCCGGCAGCAATCGTGTTAAATCCTCGTCGCTGGATACAAGAAGATCCTGAAGAACCGCCAGGCGGCTTTCAGGATCAACGATTCTTTTATGCGGGCGAATATGCCCATAATACAGTTTTTCTATGGTGGTTATTGTATCACGCCTCCTCTCAGCGCAAGACAATACCACACCTTTTCGCGGAAGTCCAGCCCTTTTTTGTACGCTCTTCACGGATTTCTGTGTGTTTAAAGCGTTAAAGTTGTTCCAGAGCTTTCATTTTGCCCGCGGGAGCCTCTTTCTCTGATACATTTTTCTGCGCGCTTGACGCGCAGGCCAACAATTTGCGAACGAATGATGGGAAATAATAATAGATTCTGGTCGCTTTAGTACTTTAACCCCACAAAATTCCGTGAAGATCCTTTTTGTATTTGTTTCAGGCTTAGATGATTCCGGTTTTTGTAAAGGCATTGCGAGCTTCTTCTTTCAATAACTTATAATTATCGCGGGAAGGGTGATGATGCTCGATTTCCCAAATTGCCACTGTTCTACGATTGATCCCAAGTCTTTCAGCAAAGGCTTTTTATCGCTATGAAGCGCTATATCCGATATATTTAGACATGGTGAGAATGTTTCGGTTGTTTTCATATCGGTACGAGATCGCATCCATATTGTTTTTTGCGATGAATA
>JAFSXY010000171.1 GCA_017443805.1 Clostridia bacterium
CGCTGGAAGAGCTTTGCAAAGAAAAACTTTCAAACAGGTTTTATGAACTGACCGGCAAAGCCGCGGATTCCTTTGTTTCCATAGCGGAATACGTCGCGGCAAACCTGCAGACCAAAGCCGCAGATATTGAACTGGACGCCTTTGACTCCGTACGCGAATACGGTGTAGCGCAGCTTACCCCCGCGCAAGGCGGAGAAACCATCCCGATCGACATCGACACCGGCGTGCCGCTGGATCCCGCAGTTCCCTGCCCGGATACCGCTGCGCTGCACACCCGGATCTATCAGACGAGAAAAGACGTAAACGCCATTGTCCATTCCAAAGAACCCGCGACGCTTGCAGCCTCCAAAACGGGCTTGACCGTGCGTCCGTTTCTGGATGACTTTGCGCAGATCGTGGGACTTACGCTTCGTACGGCGGTCTATGATCCCGAAAAAGCCCGTAAAAGCGCAAAACAGGTCGTTAAAAAAATGCGCTTCCGCGACGCGGTCCTGCTGGAGCATAACGGCGCAGTCTGCGTCGGCAGCAGCGCCGATGAGGCAAACGCCGTAAAGCTTGTTACCGAAAAGGGGTGCAAAGCTTTTGTCGCCGCCGATATCTTCGGCAGGAACAAAGATCGGATCAACCTTTGCGAAAGCCTGCTGATGCGCGTTGTCTACAAAGCAAAATACGCGAAGAAAAAATAAAGGAATTATTTACCCATGCCAGTCACCAAAAAATCCACTCACAAAAATGCATCCCGTTCCAGACATCTGATCAAGCAGGCGTTCGGCGAGCTGCTGAACGAAAAGCCGCTGCAAAAAATCACCGTGACGGATATCGTTGAACGTGCCAATATTTCACGCGGCACCTTTTATGCGCACTATCTGGACGTATACGACCTTTACGCCGCCGTCCAGAACAATATGCTTGAAATGCTTGACGAAGAGATCGACCGGCTTGGGATCGAGCGCATTATCGGCGATCCCTCTGACGCCGTCCGTTTCGGCATGCAGTTTTTATCGGAAAATAAAAATTATTTTGCGCTTTTCATAAAGTCCTCCTACGCCGAAATGTTCCTGGACCGCGCCATGCGTCGGATCGAAGACAAGTACCTCCCTCTGATCAATGAACAAATGCCCAGGGATGATATTCCCGTTGGTTTATGTTTTATGACGTATACGCTCGGGGCATATAAAAACGTCCTTACGCAGTGGTTTTCCGGCGAGCTGGAGCTTACCGGCGAAGAATGCGCAAACTATCTGATCGATTTTTATCTGCGCTCCCGTCCGAAGGAAGTTTTGCATTTTGTGCGAAAAATCAACAATGAAACGCCCGAGATGATCGGATAAATACAGACGCTATCACCTGATAAGGAACTGCCGCATTTTTCATGCGGCAGTTCCTTTAAACTTGATTTTTTTATTATAATATATTATAATGGCTTTGCATCTTTATTTTCGGAGGTAAAGAAAGAATGAACAAGAAAGGGTCCAACGGAAAAAAATTAGTTTCCGTGCTTCTCAGCGTTTTGCTCCTGCTCGCCGTCTTTCCTGTCGCGGCGTTCGCGGACGACTCGCTCAACGTGGAGCAGACATACTTCCCGCAAACCGGCTCCACCGTCTGGTGGAAGATCGAAAACAACAAGCTGATCTTCGGAGGCGAGGGCGCGCTGCCGGATTACCAAACAAATTATTGGAATGGCAATTCTTATCGCTATTCACCCTATTATCAGTATCTGGACCGGATCACTGCAGTCGAATTTGAAGAGGGTATCACAAAGATCGGCGACTGTTTACTCTACGGGTTCAACAAAATAACCGGCGCCGTGACTTTCCCGGCGGGACTGCAATCCATTGGTGATTATGCTTTTTCCGGCTGTACTGCTTTGAGCGGCGATTTGGATTTTCCCGCGTCACTGACATACATCGGGTCTAATGCATTTGGTAGTTGCACCGGCCTTTCCAACAGCACGGTGACCTTCCATAGTGCTGTAAACGTCGGCATAAGCGCATTTAACAACTGCACCGGTCTGATCGCCGTGCGCTGCGATTCGCCGGCGCAGTGGCTGGATATGAATTTCGGTTATTATTATGGCGGTTCTTATCCCACATCCAATCCCCTAAATTACGCGCACGATCTCTACGTTTACAACGCGGAGACAGAAAGATATGAGATCTTCGATCAGTTACCCGAAGGCGTAACAAGCTTAAGACAGAATTCCTTCTGCGGTTGGAAATGCAAAAACAATACGCTGATCATTCCGGACACGCTGACCTCCATCGGCTATGCCGCCTTTGCAAACACGAACTTTGTAAAGGTCTGCTGCAACAATATTGCGCACTGGAGCGAGATCACGTTTGCAAATTATCAGGCAAATCCGCTGCATCCCGGCGTAAACCTCTATTTTGCAGACGGCGCGGGCGGGTATTCCCTGTTTGAAAGCTTTACCCTGCCTGCCGGAAGAGAGACGGTCAACGCATACGCCTTTTACGGCTGCAAGAGCATCTGCGGCGACCTGCGGATCCCACCGGATCTGAAAACCGTCGGCACAGACGCTTTTCGGAATTGCACGGGCCTGACCTCCGTCACGTGCGAAACGCTGGAACAGTGGCTGTCGCTCTCCTTTGCAAATGGAAACGCCAACCCCCTGTCGATCGCCAACAAGCTGTATATCTTAGACGTCAGTGAAAATGAGTTTACCCACTTTACGCTGCCTGCGGGTTATTCTCCTACGGAGATCAAGCCCTACGCCTTTTTTAATTACAGGCGTCTTTCCGGCGACCTTACGATCCCGGATACGGTGACGAAGATCGGCGACTACGCCTTTAGCGACTGCACCGGTCTGGACGGCACGCTGACGCTCTCCAACGCCCTGCAAACAATTGGAAATGGTGCTTATAACAACTGCAAAAACCTGAGCGGCAGTCTGGTGATCCCGGATACGGTGCAAACGATCGGCAGCTCTGCATTTTATGAATGCTCCGGTTTTAAGGGAACGCTGACGCTTGGCTCCGAAAACAGTGTCTTGCAGACGATCGGCAACTCCGCATTTTCCAACTGCAGCGGCTTTACGGGCTCCCTTTTTGTTCCGGATTCGGTTCAATACATTAATACTTACGCTTTTAATAATTGTTCCGGCTTTAACGGCACGCTGACGTTCGGCACCGGTTCAAGCGTACTGCAGTATATCTCCAGCTACGCATTCAACAATTGCAGCGGCTTTACGGACTCGCTTGTCATCCCGAATTCGGTAAAATACATTAATGATTATGCTTTTCAGAATTGTTACGGTTTTAACGGCACCTTGACGCTGGAAACAAAAACGGAGAATTCTAACAGCTTACTGGAATATATTTATTATGGTGCTTTTTACAATTGTTCCGGTTTTACGGGCTCGCTTGTCATCCCGAATTCCGTAAAGGGGATTGGAGACTATGCCTTTAACGGCTGCACCGGCTTTAACGGTACCTTAACGCTGGAAGAAAAAACGGAGTCATCCTCAAGCAAGCTTGAATATATCGGCGCATACACTTTCAGCGGATGCAGAAACTTTACCGGCGATTTGGTATTGCCGGATAATATTACATATATTTATCAACGAGCTTTCCTGAACTGCTCCGGCTTTAACGGCACGCTGACACTCGGAAGCAATCTGTTGGAAATAGGAACAAACGCCTTTTGCAACTGCTCCGGTTTTACCGGTGATCTGTTTATTCCGAACAGCGTTTATGCCATATACAATAACGCATTCATGAACTGCACCGGTTTTAACGGTACGCTGACGCTGGGCACGTACTTACAGACGATCGGGAACGAGGCGTTTCGCAACTGCAGCGGCTTTACCGACCTGCTCATTCAAGAGATCCGCCGCGGTTACACAACAACAATCGGACAGTCCGCATTTTACGGCTGCAGCGGTCTTACCGGCGATCTGGTTTTTCCGAGCACCGTACGGAATATCGGCGTCAGCGCGTTTGAAAACTGCACGGGGCTGGACGGCAGCATCGATTTCGGCACGGGCGTAACAACGCTCGGCAACCGCGCGTTTTACAACTGCCAAAGCCTGACCGGCGTGCTTACGATCCCCGAAAACGTGACGAGCATCGGCAAGGACGCGTTCTTTAACTGCGCCACGGGCGACGATACGGATATCCGCACCTTCTTCCAAAACTATGACGACGAAGATGAAATGCAGCTTGTAAAGATCAAGTGGACGCGAACCGTGCTGCCTACGCCGAGCGAGGACGGATTTATTGAATACTCCGTGGTCTGCGCGGACTGCGACAACTTTATGAAGTACGTGCGCGATCCCCTTTTGTACGTGCACCTGGATACACTGACAACAAACGTGGACGCCGTGACCGTATATTTGGGCAATATGTACCAGCTCACGCTTGAGATTGGGCCGGACGACGCCACAAACAAAAACGTAGTGTACACCTGCGATACGCCCGAAGTCGCCACGGTTTCGCAAAACGGCATCATCACGCCCGTTACCGAGGGCACGGCCACCATTACGGTGGAGCCTGCGGACGGCTCGCAGAGCGTCGTCGCGACCGTTGCGGTGACAGTCGAGTGCCCGCACGGCGGACAGAACGTGGTCACGGTCACAGACGAGCATATGGCGACCTGCACCGAGGGCGGTTCCTATAAGGTGAACGTCTACTGCCCGCTTTGCAAGCGCAACTTTATTTCGGAAACGCCCACGGAATCCAACCCGCTGGGCCACGATATCATCCACCACGAGGCAAAGGAACCCACCTGCGCGAGCGTGGGCTGGGATGCATACGATACCTGCTCCCGCTGCGATTATACCACCTACGTGGAGATCCCGCAGTTAGAGCACGATATCGTTCAGTACGCCGCGCAGGAGCCCACCTGCACCGAGGACGGCTGGGAAGCCTACGAAGCCTGCACGCGCTGCGATTATTCCACCAAGGTGATTATTCCCGCCGCCGGACATGAATTTGAAGTGGTTATGGGCGAACCCGCCACCTGCACCTCCGGCGGCACCGGCGCATACGTCAAATGCAAGAACTGCGATTTTGCCACCACGCAGAATGAGATCCCGCAGCTTTACCATGATCTTGTGGACCATGAAGCAAAAGAACCCACCTGCACCGAGATCGGCTGGAACGCGTACCAGACCTGCACGCGCTGCGATTATTCCACCTATGAGGAACTCCCGGCAAAGGGACACGCTTTAACGGAATATGAAGCAAAAGCCGCCACCTGCACCGACATAGGCTGGAACGCATACGAAAAATGCTCCCGCTGCGATTATACCACTTACCATGAGCTTGCGGCCCGCGGTCACGAATATGAATACCACAACGGGCAGCACGCCACCTGCACCGAGCCCGGCTACGAAGCCTACATCACCTGTACGCGCTGTGATTTCACAACCTACCGTGAGGACGCGCCGACCGACCATCAGCTCACTGAACATGAGGGCAAAGCGCCCACCTGCACCGAGCTTGGCTGGAAGCCCTACGTCACCTGCGCCAACTGCGATTATAACACCTATGAGGCGCTGCCCATGACCGGGCATACCTACAGCGAATGGACGGTCATTACCGAGCCCGACGGGGATACGCCCGGCGAGCGGACCAGGACCTGCGCCGCCTGCGGCGACGTCCAAACGGAGACGTTCTACGGCACGGGCTATCAATTTGAAACGTCTTTCGAGCGTCTTATTCGCCTGATCCGGGAATTCTTCAGCAAGCTGATCGATTTCATTCATAAGATCTGCTGACCGGACGGCAGCGATTTCAAATCAACACAAGAAAAACGGCGTCGCATGCGGCGCCGTTTTTTATCTTCTTTTATGCGATTATTCAGATCTTTTCAAAACAGAGCATGGCGCTGTCGCCGTCGGCAACGGGATACCGGTACATGGAGATCCCCGCGCGCATCAGCAGCGCGCCGGAATAGACCTCCCCTGTTTTTGTCAGACGGTATTCTGCGCCGGCATCCAATCCCTTTAGGCGCAGGAACCAGTTTTGGCGCTCCGTGTAAAATTTGGAAAGGTACGTTACGATCGCCTGCGAACGGTCCTCGTTCACAAATTCCCACGCGCACTTATACGGGTCGTCCCAGGGAGAGATCAACCGGTACAGATCGCCATAGTGGATCGTATCGTAATAGCGGTGGAAATCGGCGATCTGCGTTTTGATCTCTTCCCTTGCCTCCTCGCTGATTTTCGCGGGATCCAGCTCATAACCGAAGGTGCCCCACATGGCGACGTTGCGCTTGGTCTCATAGCCGGAACGGGCGGAGGCGGATACGTGCGCGCCCTGCACGGACGCGGGATAGCATAAAGACGAGCCGAACTGGATATCCACGCGGGATAATGCGTCCGTATTATCGGAGCACCAGATCTGAGGGGAAAAATACATCATACCGGGATCGTAGCGTCCACCGCCGCCGGAACAGTTTTCCATCAGCAAATGCGGAAAAGCGGTTGTGATCCTGTCCATCAGCTCGTAGGTACCGAGGATAAAACGATGGTAAAACTCCTTTTGCCGTTCCGGCGGAAGCAGAGCGGAGCCCGCCTCCGTGATATTGCGGTTGAAATCCCATTTCAGATAATCGATCTCGTTATTCGCAAGCACAGAGGACATTTGCTCAAAAAGGTAATCCCGCACGTCCGCACGCGTCATATCCATCACACACTGATGTCTGCCGAGGCTGCGGTCGCGGTTGGGCACGTGTACGCACCAGTCCGGATGCGCACGGTAGACGTCGGAGTCGGGCGAAATCATCTCCGGCTCGTACCAAATGCCGAATTTCAGCCCAAGCGCTTTGACTCTGGCAATCAGCGAACTGATCCCGCCGCGCAGCTTCGTCTCATTCACATACCAGTCGCCGAGCGAGGAGGTATCGTCGTCGCGGCGGCCAAACCAGCCGTCGTCCATAACAAACATTTCCAGTCCCGTCTCTTTTGCCCACGCGGCGATCTGCACCAGCTTTTCATCATCAAAGGTCATGCCGGTGCCTTCCCAGTTATTGACCAGCAGCGGGCGTTTTTTATGCTTCCATTCCCCACGAACCAGATTGTGGTTATAAAGTCTGTGGAACGTACGGCTCATCTCGCCGAGGCCTGCGTTTGAATAGACAAGCACCGCTTCGGGCGAATAAAAGCTTTCGCCCGGTGCAAGCGTCCAACCGAAATCGTCCGGATTGATACCCATGATCACACGGGTGGAGCGGTTGAAATCCACCTCACATTGCGCTGTAAAATTGGAGCTGTAAACAAGGTTGAACCCGTATGCGTCTCCCCAATCCTCATTTCCGCCTTTCTGAATCAGCGCAATAAAAGGATTCTGTGAATGCGAAGAGGAACCGCGGCGGCTGGATATTCCCTGCACGCCGTGTGCAAGCGCACGACGTTCAAACAGCCGTTCCTGGTTGTGTCTGCCGTAAAGCGAGATCAGGTCGTAATCCGCATTGTTCATATCCAGACAAAAACTCATAACACGCTCAATTTCAAACGGTTTTTCCGAAGTATTGCGTATAATCACACTGCGCGTCATAGCAGCCTCACGGGTAAATACCGTATACAGCAGCGTTACTTCTGCGCCGGTCGTCTTGTCAAGCGTTTTGATCTCCAGCGTTTCACAATCGCCCTCACACTCGGAATACAGCGCGGGCAATCCGGGCAGCGCAGGTTTGCCCGGAATGATTCTGTGCGAAACGTAGCGCACGTCCGTGGCGGCATTGCCGTCCGCGTTCCGGATTTGCAGCGAAGCGATCCGCATATCGGCGCAGCCGTTGCAGCCGATTTCCATCGGCCAGGTGTCCGGCGAAAAATCCGTACCGTCCCGTGATGGGATCGTCGCGCTGAAAGAGGCGTAGCGGCAGCGGTTCGCAAAATCCGTCAGATTAACGTCCGGGATCGGCGCGCCGTAATACAGATGCAGCAAAAAGTTGTCGTCGTCCACTGCGATCACGTAAGTGGAACCCGCGGTATCAAGCTTAAAAATTTTTTTGTCTTCCAGATATACGATCGACATATTTCTTCTCCGTTTCATTTTATAGGATATCTGTTCCGGACAACACCGGAGTGACCAAAAAAAGAGAGAGTGCCAATACGACTCTCTCCTCTATTCACCATTATGCGTTTACGGGTTCCGCCGCAGGCGCTTCTTCCTTCTCCTTCTGCTTTGCAATTGTGGACGGACGCTCGCTGTAGGGAATCAAATATTCGGAAACATCCTTATATTTAACCGGAATATTTTTGCGCTTGTAGATCACGTTGATCACGATCATCGCGACAAAAATCAACACAGCCGCAATATAGGCGGTCGGATTAGCACTGCCGGTAAAAATACCGGGCAAAGAAGCCGAAAGTGCTTTGATCATCAAATTGAAGCTGACAAAGGAAACAGTAGAAAGCACGATCCCCACGATCGGGAAGCCGATGTTTCGGCGCATACCTTTAGGAGAACATGAAAGGGTCAAAAAGAACCAGCCGATCAGCGTTACAAGAACCATCAATACAAGGCTGACCAACGCAACAGCCCAAAAGATCATTGCCTTCCCGACAAGAATACCGTTAAAAAGACCAAGCAGCAAGTCAAAATTCTTGATATCGGAGTTTATAAGGAAATTGATGATCGAGATCAGATTGACCTGCGAATGCGTCGTTCCGAAAGGCAATACGTATTCAACAGTCCCCATCGGCAAAAGCGTTGCGACAATGGGCAAAAGGCCTAACGCGATCCGTACAATGGAAAGCGGATGCCCAATCAAAGAAAATTTCAAACGATCAAATTTCGGCTGCCGCTTTGCATAATGATATTCAGCGGTGTCCGCCTCCTTGCGCAGCTCTTCCTCAATGCCGTAATACAGTACGTTTACGCCGCATTTCGGACATTCGGGACGCCAGTCGGAAAGCTTTAATTTATAATTACATTTCGGGCAATGCGCTGCCATATCGTTTCCCCCATTTTGTATTTTTATTTATCTTAACATATTCCCGTAAAACTTACAAGATATTTACCGAATTTATTTTTTCAGCGAAACGGCGCGTTTTGCCTTTTCGGCGATATTTGCGGCGTTCAAACCGAAAATCTCCAACAGCTCCAGCGCGGGGCCGGACTTTCCGAAGGTATCCTCTACGCCGACGCGCAATACCGGAACAGGCAGGTTTTCACTGACGACCTCACATACGGCGCTGCCAAGTCCGCCGATCACGTTATGTTCTTCTGCTGTAACGATACAGCCGGTAGCTCTCGCAGCGTCTAGGACGATCTCCCGATCGATGGGCTTGATGGTCGCCATATTGATCAGCGCTGCGCTGATCCCCTCGGCCTTTAAGAGTTCCACGGCAGCAATGGCGCGCTCCACCAAAAGACCGGTGGCGATAATGGTCACGTCAGTTCCGCGGTTGAGATATACGCCTTTGCCGATCTCAAACCGATAGTTTTCATCAAACACACGCGGTACGGCAAGCCTGCCGAATCGCATATAGACGGGGCCGTTCATTTCAGCGGCCGCCAATACTGCCAGCCGCGCTTCAACGTCGTCGGCGGGATTGATGATCGTCATACCGGGAATAGTCCGCATAAGCGCGATATCCTCGCAGCATTGATGGCTGGCGCCGTCTTCACCTACGGAGATACCGGCGTGCGTCGCGCCGATTTTCACGTTGATATGCGGGTAACCGAGCGTATTGCGGATCTGCTCAAAGGCGCGTCCGGCGGCAAACATCGCAAACGAGCTTGCAAACACCGTATATCCCGCCGTTGCAAGGCCTGCCGCGATCCCGATCATATTGGATTCCGCAATACCGCAGTCGATAAAACGGTCGGGAAACGCCTTTTTAAACATACCGGTCTTGGTCGCGGCGGCAAGGTCGGCATCCAAAACGATCAGCTTTTCATTCTTTTCTCCCAGTTCGCAAAGCGCTTTTCCGTAAGCGTCTCTGGTTGCGGTTTTTATAACTTCTGACATTTGTATTCCCTCCTTTAAGCGTCTAAATCAGCCAATGCTGCGTCAAGCTCCGCCATTGCAAGCGCATACTGCTCCGCATTCGGCGCGCTGCCGTGCCAATTGACTGCGTTTTCCATAAAGGAAACGCCTTTTCCCTTCACGGTTTTCATAATAATGGCCGTGGGTTTGTCCTTGCAGTTTTCAGCGTCTTTAACGGCAGCTTCAATTTCGTCAAAATCGTGACCGTTTATCTCGATCACGTTAAAACCGAACGACCTGAATTTATCGGGAATGGGATACGGCGAATTGACCTCTTCCACGGTGCCGTCGATCTGCAGGTTGTTGTTATCCACAAAAACGGTAAGCGTATCCAGCTTTTTTGCGGCGGCAAACATCGATGCCTCCCAGACCTGCCCCTCTTGGATCTCGCCGTCGCCGAGCACGGTATAGACCCTGTAAGGCGCACCCTGCAATTTCGATGCAAGCGCTATACCGACCGCTGCGGAGATCCCCTGTCCCAACGACCCGGTGCTCATATCAACGCCGGGCACGTAATTCATATTCGGATGTCCCTGCAGATACGAATTGGATTTGCGAAGCGTTTTTAAGTCCTCCACCGGGAAAAAACCTCTATGCGCAAGCGCTGCGTACAGCGCAGGCGCCGCGTGCCCCTTGGAAAGCACAAAGCGGTCACGGTTTTCCGCCTTGGGATCGGCGGGATCCACGCGCATCTCCTTAAAATAAAGGTAGGCCAGCACCTCGGCAATGGAGAGCGAGCCGCCCGGATGTCCGCTTTTTGCGTTAAACGTACCCTCGATCACGCCTTTTCTGATAAGCAGCGCAATCTTTGACAGCCTTTTCTTCTCAACAGTGTCCATAATATATTTCTCCTTTCGGCAAGGCAATACCGCCCTGCACAATTCTTTATTTGTTTTTTTCTAAAAACGCCTCATAATACGGCGGAAGCGGTGAAGAGAATTCCATATATTCCCGGGTATGCGGATGCACAAATCCGATCACGGCCGCGTGCAGGCACTGTCCCGAAAGCATCGCGTCCGCTTTCCCTCCGTAAACCGTATCGCCTGCCAACGGATGGCCGAGCGCGGACATATGTACGCGGATCTGGTGCGTGCGGCCGGTTTCAAGCGTAAATTTACAGTGGTCATAACCGCGCAGGCTTTGCAGCACCTCGTAATGCGTAACGGCGAAACGGGCGTTCAATCCGTTGACTGCCTGTTTCTTTCGGTCTGCGCCGCACCTGCCAAGCGGCAGATCCACCGTGCCGGACGTCTGTTTCAAATGCCCGGTGACCACCCCGCGGTATTCCCGTTTGAAAGAATGCGCCTGGATCTGTCGTGATAAAAACAAGTGGGCCTCATCTGTTTTCGCAACGATCAGCAGCCCGGACGTATCCTTATCGATACGGTGAACGATCCCCGGACGAATTACCCCGTTTACAGAGGACAGCCGCCCCCTGCAGTGGTGGAGCAGCGCGTTGACAAGCGTACCGTCCGGATTACCGGCTGCAGGATGAACGACCATACCCTTGGGCTTGTTGACCACCAAAAGACATGCGTCCTCATACACGATCTCAATTGGGATATCCTGTGCGACAGCCTCAAGTTCAACGGGATCCGGCAGTGAAAAAACGATCTCTTCCCCTGCGGAAACCTTACTGCTTTTAACTGCCGGCACGCCGTTTACATAAACCTGGCGCAATTCGATCAGCTTCTGAACTGAGCTGCGCGTTAAGTCCCCGTTTAACGAAACAATGGCCTTATCGAGTCTTTCGCCGTCGAGGGTAGGCGGCACAACAAGGATCTGCTCATCCATCGGACTTTTCTCCCGCCGTTTTGCTTCGCTTGTGTTCAGCGAAGATATCCCAGATCAGATATATGATAACCGCAATACAGGAACAAGTGATCAGACAGTCTGCAAAATTGAATACCGGGAAAGAAATAAACAGCGTTTCAATATAATCTATTACGTAACCGCGGAAAATCCTGTCGATCAGGTTCCCTGCGCCGCCGGCAATCAACAGCGGAATACAAATATCGTAGATCCGCGGCTTATTTTTGAGTACGATCAGTAATATGATTCCCGCAATCAGTACCACGGCCGTAAAAACGGAAAGCATCGCAGTCGACGAGGAAAACAAACTGAAAGCCGCGCCTGTATTCTCCGCATAAACAAGGCCTATAAAACCGGGGATCAGCGTCACATGGCCGTCTCCCCGCAAATGTGCGGCGACTGCGTTTTTAATCAAAGCATCGATCAAAATCAGCAGTGCGATCGCGCAAAGCTGAACGGCGAGCTTAATCCCTTTGGCAACGGCTGATTTGTTATGTTTCATCGGATATTATCTCTTTCTTCTCCAGCCGAAACGGCGCTTTTTTTCACCGGAGGACGTTTGCACGGAAGACGGTTTCTCTTCTTCCGCCGTTTGGACGGAAGAAACTTCCGGCTCAAAGGAAAAGGCTTCTTCCGACGTCGCCTTTTCGGGGAACTGATCCGCTTCGGGTAATTGCTCAAAATCTGAAAGCCCCTCAAACTCGATCGCGCTGAGATCCATATCGAAAATACCGTCTTCTTCCGACGCAGGTTCTTCGATCAATTCTTGTTCTTCAACGGATTTTGACTCTTCGGGAAGCTCAGGCTCTACGGGCAGCTCCGACGCATCGGCAGACACTTTTTCCGTATGATCCGCCGTATCCAGTTCGGAGGCCGCGTTTTCAAACGCCTGAACAAGCAGATCGGATACGTCCTGCGCCTCGGAGAATACGTTTTCAAAATCGACGTCCGGATACACATGTGTGAAATCCACCGCAAATCCATCTGCATCCTCTTTTTCGAAGGAAAGACCCTTTTCATCCGAATTATCAGACGTTTGAACAAGTTCGGGATACGCTTCCGTCTTTGCAGCAGGCCCTTCCGTAAAAGCTTCTTCGCTCTCTTCCATCGGTTCTTCCAGCGGTTCGACCGCATCCAAATCGTCATATACGGCTGTAAAGTCGGGCGTAAAGCCGTCCGTCTCCGGCGCCTGTTCGGACGCTACGGCCGCAGCGGGTTCTTCTATCGCAACGGCGGCATCATCAACAGCTTCTGCGGGTTCTTCCGCCTGTTCGGTCCACCCCAAATCGTCATATACGGCTGTAAAGTCGGGCGTAAAGCCGTCCGTCTCCGCCGACTGTTCGGACTCTACGGCTGCAGCAGGCTCTTCCGTCACAGCGGCGGAATCATCAACAGCTTCTGCGGGTTCTTCCGCCGGTTCGGCCGCATCCAAATCGTCCTATACGGCCGTAAAGTCGAG
>JAFSXY010000172.1 GCA_017443805.1 Clostridia bacterium
ACACGCGATCGTTTTCGCTCTTTCTTTTTCCGGCTTGATCAAAAACAACGCGCTGATGAGCTTTGCCGCCGCGGCGCTGTGTGTTGCGGTTTTTGCGCTGATCCCTGCAAACCGGGCAAAAAAAGCAAAAAAGCCGCTGGTGTATACGCCCAGAGTCAAGCGCATGACGGCGACGGCGCTGCTGCTCTTTGCAGCGACTTTGGCGCTGGATTTCTGGCTGTTGACCACGTTGGAACCGCATCTCGCCTTTCTGGTTCTGGGGCTTGCAAACGCGTTGGCGCCGCTGTATATTCTCTGCGCCAATCTGCTCAACAAACCCATGGAGCTCTCGGTCAACCGGCATTATACGCGCGAGGCAAAAAAAATGCTGCGGGAATGCCCGGGCCTGCAGACGGTGGGCATCACCGGCAGCTACGGCAAAACGGGCGTCAAGTTCTATCTCTACGCCATTTTGCGCGGCTGGACGGATACGCTCGTCACGCCCGAAAGCTACAACACGCCCATGGGCGTGGTCAAAACGGTGCGCGGGGGCTTAAAAGCCATCCATAAGATCTTTCTCTGTGAGATGGGCGCAAAATGGGTGGGCGACATTAAAGAACTGTGCGACATCGTGCATCCGCAGCACGGGATCATCACGGCGCTCGGGGACCAGCATCTGGAGTCCTTCGGCAGCGTGGAAAACATCATCAAAACAAAATACGAGCTGGCGGACGCCCTGCCCGAAAACGGCAGACTGTACGTCAACTGGGATAACGACCGCATCCGCGAGCACCCGCCGCAGCACAGCTTTATCAAATACGGCACGCGCGAGGACTGCGACTACCGTGCCTTTGATATCACGGTATCGTCCGACGGCACGTTCTTCAGGGTTTCCGCGCCGGACGGCAGCGTAACGGATTTCCGTACGCAGCTGCTCGGTTCGCACGTCGCGGTGAATATCACCGGCGCCATCGCCTGCGCAAACGGGTTCGGCATGCCTATGGAGCAGATGGTGCCCGCCGTGCGCAAGATCGAGGCGGTGCCGCATCGCATGCAGCTCATCGACAAGGGCGGCATGACGATCATCGACGACGCGTTCAACTCCAATCCCGCGGGCTGCAAGGCGGCGCTGGAAACGCTTTCCCGCATGGAGGGGCTTAAAATTCTGGTCACGCCCGGCATGGTGGAACTCGGCGAAAAGCAGGATGCGCTCAACGAGACGTTCGGCCGGCAGGCGGCGGAAGCGTGCGACCACATCGTGCTGGTCGGCGCAAAACAGACCGCCGCGATCCGCGCGGGCGCCGAAGAAGCGGGCGCGGGAGAAAAGGTGCACACGGAAGAGACCTTTGCCGCGGCCATGCAGTACGTCCATTCCATATTTACCGATAAAAAGAAGATCGTCCTTTTGGAGAACGACCTTCCCGACAATTACTGATACAGGAGCTGAACCATGAAAATCAAACTGTGTGTGCTGTTCGGCGGAAAAAGCGTGGAGCACGAGGTAAGCGTTATCTCGGCGCTGCAGGCCATCGCCGCCCTCGACGCGGAAAAATACGACGTGATCCCCGTGTATATCACCAAGGAAAACGAGTTTTATACCTCCTGTGAGTGTTCGTGCATTGAGGAATATAAAGATATTCCGGCCCTGCTCAAAAAGAGCACGCGCTGCGTGTTTTTGAACACCGGCGGCAAGGTGGAATTGCTGCGCTATCCGCTTAAAAAATTCGGCAGCAGCGTCATTTCCGTGATCGACGTCGCTTTCCCCATCGTCCACGGCACCAACGTGGAGGACGGTACGCTGCAGGGGTATTTGAAAACGCTCGGTCTGCCCTTCGTTGGCTGCGACGTGACCGCGTCCGCCGTGGGCATGGATAAGTACGTCATGAAAACGGTCTTAAAGGAAAACGGCGTGCCGGTGCTGGATTGCCTGCGCTTTTATGAGACCGATATGAACGATCTGCCCGCCGTTCTGGAAAAGTGCGCACAGGTCATCGGCTATCCCGTGATCGTCAAGCCCGTAAACCTCGGCTCGAGCGTCGGCATCAGCGTGGCGCACGACGCGCAGGAGCTGAAAACGTCCCTGACGGACGCCTTCCGCTTTGCTTCGCAGGTGCTCTGCGAAAAAGCGATCACCAATCTCACCGAGATCAACTGCGCGGTGCTGGGCGATACCGAAAAAGCCGAAGCCAGCGAATGCGAGCAGCCCGCAAGAAGCGACGAGATCCTTTCCTATAAGGATAAATACGTCTCCGGCGGGGGCGGCAAAAAGGGCGCGAAAACAGGCGGCAGCAAGGGCATGGCCAGTCTTGCGCGCAAAATTCCCGCCGATATCTCTCCCGAACGCCGGGAGGAGATCCGAAGCCTTGCCGTCAAGGCATTCCAGGCGCTTGGCTGCAACGGCGTGTCCCGGATCGACTTTATGATCGACGGCGATACGGATACCGTTTACCTCAACGAGATCAACACCATCCCCGGCTCGCTCTCGTTCTATCTCTGGGAGCCGCTGGGCGTGCATTATAAGGAGCTGCTGGACAGGATGATCGAGCTTGCGCTCAAGCGCCGCAGGCAGGAGGAGAGCATCACCTTCTCCTTTGATACCAATATCCTCAACGTCGACCGCTCCTTCGGCGGCAGCAAGGGCTCCAAGCTCAAGGCATAAAAAAAGCCCTTCACCGGGCAAGGACGAAAGATATGGCACGTTTCTGTACGCTCTGCTCGTCTTCGAGCGGCAATTCCGTTTACGTCGGCACGGCGTCCTACGGCGTTCTGATCGACGCCGGTACCAGCTGCCGGAACTTAAAAAATTCCATGCGTGAGCTGGGGATCGACCCCGACAGCATCAAGGCGATCTTTGTCACGCATGAACATACGGACCACGTCGGCGGCCTGCGGGTGCTGGCGGGGTCTTTGCATGTGCCGGTTTACGCCACAGGCGGCACGCTGGCGGGCTTAAACAATCTGGGGCATCTGGACGGAAAATTCCAGACGCACAAGCTTTTGCCGGAGGGCGTGACGGTAGGGGATATGCATATCTCCTTTTTCCGCACCTCGCACGACGCAAAGGAGAGCTGCGGCTACCGGATCGAACTGCCGGACCGCACGGTGGGGATCGCTACGGACACGGGCAAAATGACGGATGAGATCCTAAAGGGCCTTGCCGGCTGCGATCTGGTGCTGCTGGAGTCCAACTACGACGAGGATATGCTCACCATGGGCTATTACCCGCCGCAGCTCAAAGCCCGCATCCGCTCCGAGCTGGGGCATCTGTCCAACGATCTCTGCGCCGAGACCGCCTGTAAGCTGGTGGATATGGGCGTCTCCTATCTGGTGCTGGGGCACTTAAGCCAGCACAACAATACGCCGCAGCGGGCGTACGCATGTACGCATTCCGCATTAAAACGCATGGGCGCAGCCGACGGACGGGATTTTGAGTTAAGCGTCGCGCCTGTGGGGGCGATGGAACGGTTTATGACCTTTTAACAGAAAATCATCTCACGGCAGCGCAACGTCTTTATACAGTTCGATGTCCGACAGTTCGGGAATTTCGCCTTCAAAATCAACGTCGTACATGCTCATGTGTTTGTCGGAAAAAGCATACTGTGTGTCTTCGTGGAGATACGCGTCAACATAGTCCTCTATGGCGGAGAAGTCTTTCAGCCGCGTGATGTTACCCTCCGCGTCGCTTTCA
>JAFSXY010000173.1 GCA_017443805.1 Clostridia bacterium
GTCCTCGGCGGCAACGCGGTCGAGCGCTTTGTCTGCGGCAAAGACGGACTTACGGTCACGCTGCGGGATGCGCCGGCGGACACGCTGCCGCAGTGTCTGAAAATCACGCCGGCGTAAGAGAAAGGGAAGATTCGCATGAAGAAAACAGTCGCGGTGATCGGGCTTGGCAACCGGGGAACGGAGTATATGGGCTTTATAAAGGCCTTTCATGCGTCTGAGGTTTCCGTCCATGCCCTTTGCGATATCCGGCAGCAGGCGCTTGACGACGTCGCGCCGAAATACGGCGTACCGGAAGAACGGCAGTTTCTCTCCCCCGAAGCGTTTTTCGCGCAGGGCGTTCTGGCCGACGCGCTGCTTATCACCACGCAGGATAAAAGCCATTACGCGATTGCGAAACAGGCCATCCTCACGGGCTATAAGCTTATCCTGCTTGAAAAGCCCGTCAGCGGCGTCAAACGGGAGTATGAAGAACTTCGCACCCTTGCCGCGGAAAACAAGGTTCTGCTCATCGTCTGCCATGTGCTGCGCTATTCAAATTACTACAGAAAGATCAAAGAGATCATCGCAAGCGGCCAAATCGGCGAGATCGTTTCGATCAACCATACGGAAAACGTCGGCTACTTCCATTTCGCGCACAGCTTCGTCCGGGGTAACTGGCGGGACGAAAACACGTCCGCACCGTCCATCCTGGCAAAATGCTGCCACGACCTCGATCTGATCGCCTGGTTCATGGATACACCGTGCGTCAGCGTCAGTTCCGTCGGAGAGCTCGGTTACTTCCGCAAAGAGAACGCGCCGGCCGGCGCGGCGCCGACCTGTCTCGGCGGATGCAGAGCGAAAAAAAACTGCCCGTACGACGCGGAGCGCCTGTATATCAAAGATCCTTTTTACAAAGCGAAGTTCATAAAATACATGAAGCGCACGCTCACGGGAAAAGCGAAAAACAGCAGACGCGACGTGATGAACGCCTTAAAAAACGGCGAATACGGCAAGTGCATTTTCCTCAACGACAACAACGTCTGCGACCACCAGTTTGTGACCATGACCTTCAAAAACGGCGCGACGGCCGTACTGGAGATGAACGCGTTTTCCGATAAAATGTTCCGGCAAAGCCATATCGTCGGCACGAAGGGCGAGCTGATCGGGTACGGAACAAAGCTGAAGATGCATATCTTCGGCGGGAAGACGACCGCCGTTCACACCCTCAGCCCGAACGTCGGCGGGCACGTGGAGGGCGACATCCGGCTCATAGACCGTTTTGTGAAGATCTTATGCGGCAAAACGGCGGATCTGACCGACGTAACGACCATAGAAGCGACCACAGCAAGCCACGATATCGCGCTGGCCGCCGAAGAATCCAGAAAAAAAGGCGGCGCGCCGGTGACGCCGGGAAACGGATAAAGGAGGAGAAAAAACATGGCTGTATTAAGCATTGACTCCTGCCGCAGCGTCGGAAAGATCAAACCGATGCACTGCGTAAACAACGGGCCTTTTACGTCCCGCACGGATCAGGCGCGCGGGAATTTTGAAGCGTACAAGGCGCTGGAAATCCCCTACGCGCGCAACCACGACGCCTCGTTTTTTGCGGGGTACGGCGGGCCGCACTGCGTGGATATCAACGCGGTATTCCCCTGCTTTGACCGCGACGAAAACGACCCGGCGGCGTATGATTTCCACTTAACGGACGAATATATTCTGAACACGCTGTCTGCCGGTACGCAGACCTTTTACCGGCTCGGCACGCGCATTGAGCACGAAACGAAAAAATACGGCACGCTGCCCCCGCCCGATTTCCGGAAGTGGGCGCGCGTGTGCGAGCATATCATCCGCCATTATAACGAGGGCTGGGCGAACGGTCACCGGCTCCGAATCGAATACTGGGAGATCTGGAACGAGCCGGACGGCGCGGAGGACGACGCCGATCCCTACTGGAAAAAGTGCTGGGGCGGCACGAAGGCGCAGTTTTTCGACCTGTTTGAGATCACGGCAAAGCATCTCAAACGGTGCTTCCCGGACTTAAAGATCGGCGGACCGGCGGTCTGCTGCTGCGTAACACCCTGGGTGGACGATTTTCTTGCCTTCTGCGCCGAAAAAAAAGTGCCGCTGGATTTCTTTTCGTGGCACGCCTACACGGTCTCGCCGGAGGATACGCTGCGCGGCGCGAAAGAGCTGCGGCAAAAACTGGACGCCCTTGGCTACGAAAAAACAGAAAGTATCTGCAATGAATGGAACTACGTGTGGAACTGGGACACGCATTTTATTGACAGCATTTTAACCATCAACGCGCTCAAGGGCGCGGCGTACACCGCCGCCACCATGCTTCTCGGCCAGGATCTGCCCATCGATATGCTGATGTATTACGACTTCCGCCCCTGCGTGTTCTGCGGTCCGTTCAACTTTTACACCATGCAGCCGCAAAAGCCCTATTATCCGTTTTTGATGTTCTCCCGTCTTTACAAACTGGGCGCGCAGATCGAAACGCATGCCGACGACGGCAAAATCTACGCCGTCGGCGCAAAAGCCCCTGACGGAAACGCGGCGGTAATGGGCGCGTACTACGCCGATGAGCCGGATCTGCCCGCAAAAACGCTGACGGTGCGGGGACTTCCGGACAGCGCAAAGCTTTATCTGCTGGATGAAACGCACGATATGGAAGAGGCGGAATACAGCGTTCAAAACGGCGAGGCAACGCTGACGCTCGCCCCGTACAGCGTATTCCTGTTCCGGTTCTGAAACCGATCCGTATCCCGCAGAAAAAAACCGCAAAAGACGGCGCTTGCATAACGGCAACCTTGAAACATCCGGGACAAAAACCGATTTGCGAAGACGGAGGATAAAAAAATGATCATCAGGTTTTTAACGCAGGCCGACGTATCCGAGCATGAAAAAGTCGCTTCGCAGGCCTTTGTATTTTCCACCGACATTCACGATCCGGCAGCCGAACTGCCCTGCGAAAAGGTCCTCGGCGCGTTTGACGACGACAACAAAACGCTGTTCGCGGACCTTGAGCTCTATGACAGGACCTGCTGTTACGACGGCGGCTTGCTTTCCTGCGCCGCGATCGGCGGCGTCGCAGCAAAGCCCGAACACAGGGGAAAAGGCGCCGTAAAGGCGCTGTTTGACGCCGTATACAGCGATGACAGATACGATATCAGCATCCTCTACCCGTTTTCCGAGGCGTATTACAGAAAACTCGGGTATGAAAGAACGGGGCTTTCCCTCAGCGCGACGATCCCGTTTTCCGAGCTTTCGGCCGTTTGCAGAAATCAGGACGCGGTATTGTACGAGGGAGAAAATACAAAACGGCTGCTTGAGATCTACAACCGCTGCGCAAAGCGTTACAACCTCTGTTTTGCGCGGGACACAGCGGAAGCTTTCCCCGACCGGCCGTATCTTTCCAACAGCTATACGTATATCTGGAAAAACAACGCGTTCGCCACGTTCTCGGTCAACAGAGAAAAAAGCACGGTGTTCGTAAAAGAGCTCTATTTCGACTCGTGCGCCTCCATGCGCGGGATCGTCGGCTTTTTGCGCAACTACGAAGCCAACCAAAAAAAGGTCTGCTTTCAGAACGTCCCCGCAAACACGCCCTTGCTGCACCATGTCGGGGATCTGAAAAAATGCGAGATCACCGTGCACAATACCGGCGCGGCGCGGGTCCTGAACCCGGAAAAAGTGCTGCGGACCCACCGCTACCCTGCGGGGGAAGACACGTTCACCGTACAGATCGGAAATGACGTCTATCACGTGACGTACTCAGATAAAAACGTAACCGTCGACAAAAACGGCCCGCAGGCGCCCGACGTGATCCTGGGCTTTGCCCGCGCGTCGCAGATCTTATTGTGCGGATGCGCGGACGGATCCTATCTGCCGGACGTCGAAATCAGAAATCCGGACACCTGTTTCTTCCGGGCCTTTCCGCCGCGGACCGTGTTTTTCTCGGATAACCTGTAAAACCTCAAAAAAAGCATTTGACAGAATTGCTTTTTATTATTATAATTAAACTGAATAAGAGCTTTTTTTGAAATAATTTTGTACATTTTTTATTAAGGCAGCGATTCTGCGACAGGTATTCCGAACCAATAAACTATTTTCGAGAACACGAAACGGCAGGTATTAACCATGCAGTCAGCTGAAAACAACAAACCGTTTATCAAGCTTTTCAAAACGCCCCGGCAGTTTTATCTTTACAGTGTAAACAGAAATACTGTTGTAAATATTTCAGAAGAAACATACCGGTTCCTGGACGGCGACAGCGACGTACCGTTTTCCGACGATACAGAAAATGAACTGGATCAACTGCGTATGGACGGATATCTGTCCGCAAAAAGAATGCAGACGATCCGGCATCCTTTTTTGGATAATCTGGAGGAATCGCTGAAAACAAGGATGTCGCAGATTGTCCTGCAGGTCACACAGTCCTGTAATCTGGTCTGTGAATACTGTCCGTTTGCCAATCAGGAAGGCGTGGAATACAGAAAGCATTCCCAGAAAAAAATGTCTTTGGAAACCGCAAAAAAGGCAATTGATTTTTACGCGGCACACGCGGGCGAGGCGGATACGCTTACCGTTTCTTTTTACGGCGGGGAGCCGCTGCTCGCGTTTGACCTGATCAAAGACGTGGTTGCCTATACGAATGCGCGATACTTCGGGAAAAACATCTTTTATAATCTGACAACGAACGGCACCTTGTTGACCGATGAAATGATCTGCTTTTTTATCCAAAACGAATTCAGCATCATGTTCAGCATCGACGGTCCCGCAAAGATCCACGATCAGCACCGCAAACACGTGGACGGAACGGGCAGCTTTGAAGCGGCGAAAAGCAATTTGTTCAGGCTTTATGATAGATATGCGTCTCAGGGGATAAAGGGTAAACTATCAATCAATATGGTTCTGGACCCAAAAAATGATCCCGATGAGATCTTGATGCTGTTTGACGATTCCTTTTTTAACGATAAAATTATTGTACAAGGCTCGATTGTCGAAGAGGTCGTAAAAGATAAAGAGATGGAGGTCAGCCCCCGTTATTCCGAGAAAATGCAGTACTTAAATTTTCTCGCAAATGCAGACCGGTTTAAAATTATCGACGGACTGCACATTTGTAAATTGTTAAAAAAATCATATCTGACTTCCGATCAAAAGTACGACACATTAAAGTACGGCATTAACGGTTTGCCGGACGTGGGGGCCCCGGGAGGTCCCTGTCTGCCCGGTCAACGCAGGTTGTTTGTGAACGTAGACGGTGATTTTTTCCCTTGCGAAAAGGTCAGCGAGATTGCAAACGCCATGAAAATCGGCGATATCGACAACGGCTTTGATCTGCATAAAATAGAAGGGGTTTTGGACGTTGCAAATTTAACGCCGGAAAAATGCAGGAACTGCTGGGCGGTCCTGCACTGCGTACTGTGCGCAAAAAACTGCTGCCATGACGGCGAGTTGTCCGGCAAACAGCGGCTGCGCAATTGCAGGGAACAGCAAAGCAATACGGCACAAACAATACAGGATTTCATTTTACAGCAAGAGTGTAAAACGATTTATAAGAGGTGATGCATTTTGAACTATTTGTTATATCCCTATTCTGACGACTTGGCGGACGTCGTCCGGTATATACCGGATTATCATGCGGATATGCAGGTCTCAAAATTAGCATCTCCCTATGCGTGGAAATACAACATCAAAAACAATGAAAATGTTTCCTTTGATTTTCCGTTGGACGACGTAGAAGGGGTTATTTTTGCAGAAGTCAGCAAAAAATACCAAAAAAACACTTTACTATACAAAGATATCGTTGCCAAAATACAGTACACGCTGAACAGCAAAAAAGACGTGATCTGCGTAAAACAGCTGCAGGAGCAGGACGCTGCCGACCTAAAGAAGCTTGCCCAAGAAAACGGCTGCGCGTTTGATTATTATGAAAGCAAAAGAAACAACTATGACATGGAGAGCATGTTTCAGACGCAGGAATGTATTATGATCGGCGTGGGCGGAACGTTGGAGGAAGTCACAACGCTTCCGGTCATCGTAAATCTGGCAGCCCGTCTCAAAGAAGCAGGCTACAGAGTTACAACCGTCGCGGACGACATGAACGTTTCGCTTCTTGGATTTGAACGTTTTCCGTCATACTTTTTCGACGAGACGCAGGATTACATGCAGATCGTTCATAAGTTTAACAAGTTTTACAAGAACCTGCAGCTGTTGCATCAGCCCGAAATCATTCTGACACAGATCCCAAACGGTTTTATGAAATATTCCAATTCCTGTCTTGAAAATTTCGGCGTCAAGGCGTTCATGCTTTCTCAGGCCGTTAATCTGGATTATTTTGTTTTATGTGCCTCTCTGGAACCGACAAGCATCGAAGAATTTGAACAATTAAGCGAGATGTTCAAATATAGATTCGGCTTCGAAATCAACGCCATCGGTTTCAGCGATCAGAGAATAGACGATACGGCGTCAAAAGAAAGAGACATGGTAATATACAATCAAGTCAGCTGTGACACTGTTGCGAAATATATCAATGCGTTGAACACCTGCAAAAAGCGGATTTTTTGCTTTAACATGTTTGATCTTTCCTCTTTCGGTCCTTTGGCGGAAAATGTGCTCGGAGAACTGTCAGGTGGATAATGAGCATCTCCGATCTTATAAAGAAGAGGTTCTGCAATGAAAAAAAAAGTCCGCCAAAAATCGTTTCTTTACAACACGCCGTTTTTCGTTTTTTTTGAAAAGTTATATGTTTTTTTCTTAAAAAATGTCCGTTCAAAAGAGAAATATCCGTTGATTTCGGCCGACGACCTTAGTCGTATTCTTACCATCGCGAGAAACGTCTATCCGGAGAATCTGCAATACGAGGTTGTTTACAACGACGAAAAAGAACTACTGCAGGGGACGTCCTGTCTGGATCCGATCCAGCTTTACCGTTTGGTGACCGATTCATTCTATTTGGTAATCGGAGCGCATTATAATTGCTACGCCATTGTTGATTTCGCCGCTGTCAACGGAAAATGCAATGAAATATTCGAAGTTTATGATTTTATTCTCCGGAATTTTAAGGGGAAGCCCTTTGCCGCAAAGTGCCGGGAAAAAACCTCTTATCCGTTGATCCGGGCGTTTGAACGTGCAGGACGCATTAAAATAGTGGATTCATATACAAGAACAGAATACGGCGAGGTTTTTCACGTCGTCAAATTTAAGGCAAAAAGAAGAGATTAATAATCGGACTGTTTACACGGGAAAAATATTTAACAAAAAGGAGGTGAAACAATGAAAAAGCTTATCAAGAAGAGCGAAAGCAAATTCAACAAGCTGGAATCTTTTAAGTTTTGTGGCTGTAAATGTGACAAATGTGGGTGTGCAGGTAATGCAATATCTCCCAATCAAGCTGATGTTGCTTCGAGCACATTGAATAATCAGAAAAATACCCCATCGATCTAATTATTCATGCAATCTTATGATTTCACACTGGAACCGTCATTCTTTTCTGGTTTGTGAGGGTCCCGACAAGAAACAATCCTTGTTTTTCCTGTGTTGATAGAACTCCCCGCCTGTCATTCCAAAGATGACAGGCGGGAAATCTTAAGACATCATGCTTAAATCCTATAAAAACACACCGGCAATAATTCAAGTTATCTGTATATTCCGGCTGCAAAAAACTGTTCAGTTGAAAGGAAAAAAAGATGAACGAAGAAATCATAAAGAGAGTCGTAAAGTGTGTAAAAAAAGTAATCGATACGCCTGCGGCGGACGATCCGACCAAGTACGACGAACCCCTGACGGGCACCGTTTTTCAGTTGTCCGCCATCGACATGACCTATCTTCTGCTGGAAGTGACGGACGAATTCAAGATCCGGTTTGAAGCTTCCGACGTGGAAAATTACGGGTTTAATTCAATCAACAAAATCGCAAAAACGGTTGAAGGAAAATTACAGTAAAGTCTTTTTATTCAGGACCGAAAAGTAATATAAATTCAAAAAAACATGAAAAAAATAAAAATTGCGATCATTGACGACGGTCTGTGCGCGGACAAGCTTTCAACGCCGGTCATGGCGTATGCCGTTGTTGACGGCAGCGTGGTCGGGGACGCCGGACAAAATGAAATACAGGAGTCCTCGCACGGGACCTTCTGCGCGAAGATCATAGAAAAATACTGTCCTTCCTCTGTTGAATTCGTCAGCATCCGCGTGCTGAAAGAGACGGGGCTCGGCGTGCTTGACGATCTGGTGACCGCGCTGAAATGGTGTCTGGACAGAGATATTTCGATCATCAATCTGAGCAACGGGATCTCCTGGTTCGAAGATATCCGTCCGCTTTACGACGTGTGTCACGCGCTGACAAAAAGCGGCGTCAGGATCGTCGCGGCGCAGAACAACCGCAGGACCGGCACGTATCCCGCCGATTTTCCGTTTGTGATCGGCGTTGAAAGCACGGACGCCTTATATGCACCTTCTCTGATGCAGTCCAACGTCTATACGAAAAGCGACCATAAGATCCTTTATAAGGATAAAGATAAAATCACACAGGTCTGCAACAGCTACGCCTGCGCGTTTGCGACCGCGCAGTTCGCCGCGATCGCGCTCGGCGCGAAAAAAACGTTTTCCTCCCATACGACGCTCAACTGCCGGCTCTCGGACAACGCCGTCCAATGGCTTGACAACCGGATCGAGGTTGACGCATATATCCGACGCGCCGAGGCGTGCGCCTGTCAGCTGCCCTTTGAAAAGCAGTACGACGTCGTCATTGACCGCAAGGGCAGCTTCGGCGACCTGGAAAACAAACTGGACAATATCCGTTCGGTGATCGGTTTTGTCACGCTGCCGGACGGTTTTAAGAATACATGCGAGCAAAACGGGATCTTATACTGGGATGATAACTATGATTTCGGAAAGAAAAAAAGGCGCACGTACGACGTCCCGGTCATTTACATAAAAACATCCGATACCCCGCGGGATCTTGAAGAAATACAAGACCTGGATCGTGCTTTCAGAAAAGAGCAATACGTTCCCGCAGTGGTTTCTGACATAAAAGACGCCTGCTTTTACGGCTTTATTTACGCAAGCGCCGGACAAATGACGAAAAAGCTCTTCGCGGCGGAAAGATACCTGCAGCCGGACATTGTTTTTATCGTCTCCCAAACAGGCGGGATCAAGCTGAAATACGATATTGCGGTCGAGAAAAAAGAGAATACTTACGTTCTGTCGTACGAGGGAAAAACCGAACGCACCGAAAATTTGTTTTCGGCCCTGAAAAGAATTCTGTCGGCATAAAAAGACGGTCTGTTACAAGGGCATTGGAAGCCCGCGAGCGAAAAAACATGCGCACTGCCCCGGGTTTTGCCGCCCTCTTTGCGCCTTCTTTTTTCGCTTTTTCTTTACGTCCCGCAAATAAACAAAAGAATGCGGTTGAAGCATGGCAGCATGCGTGCTGTACTTGCTGCATCAGCGGTTTTTATCAAATCGGAAAGGAGACCGGCGTATGGTATTTGAGGAAATAAAGGCAACCGGAGAAAAACCGATCGATCTCATCTTCGGCACCGATTGGTGGACCGACTGCGACGACGTCGCCGCGCTCCACATTCTGCTCAAGGCGCATCGGCACGGTCTGATCGATCTGAAAGCGATCGGCGTAAACAGCGTGATGCGTTATTCCGCGCCGTCGGTCAGAGCTGTGTGCGAGGAACAGGGCCTGGGCGGGATCCCGATCGGGCTTGATGCAAAGGCGAAACGAAAGGGCGAGCTTTGTTTATATCAGAAAAAGCTTGCCGCTGTTTGCAGTCCCGGTTTTACGAACGACGATTGTCCCGAGGCGTATACACTGTACCGCAGCGTGCTTGCGTCGCTGCAGGGAAAAGCGGTGATCGTGGACGTCGGGTTTCCGCAGATCATCATGGAGCTGCTTGAGTCCGGTCCCGACGCGTACAGCGGTCTGACCGGGATGCAGCTCGTTGAAGAAAAAGTTTCCGAAGTGATCCTGATGGGCGGCAGATGGGATAAAAAAACAGGCAGGGAGTATAATTTCTGCGCCTATCAACTGAACCGCAGAGCGGCGGCGTACATGAGCGAAAATTGTCCCGTCCCCCTGACCTTCCTGGGATATGAGGTCGGCAAAGACGTCATAACCGGCGGCAGCGCCGCGCCGGGGCTCACCGGGGCCGCGTACACTGCGCACTTTAGCCCACACGGCCGTCCCTCCTGGGACCCGATGACGGCGCTTTATGCGATCACGGGAAACGCCGCTGTTGCCGGGTATCGAAAGGTCAGCGGCAAAGCGTCGGTCAATCCCAAAACCGGCACGAACCGTTTTGAGGCCTTTGACGGCGGGAAGCACGCCTATCTTGTAAAAGAAAAAGAAGACCGGTTTTATAAAGACCGGATCGATGAAATATTGCAGATGAAATAAAAAGCCGAAACATACGGAGGATGAGACCGTGACACAGTACACGCGCATGATAAAAGGGCTGATCTACGACCCCACAGACGCAGAGATCATGGCCCTGCAGGTCCCGCTTCAGGATAAACTTTGGGAGTTCAACCGGCTGAAGCCCTCGGATCAAGAGAAAAAACAGCAGTATATGCACGAGGTCTTTGCCGCATGCGGCGAAAACTGCTATATCGAACTGCCGTTTCACGCCAACTGGGGCGGACGTCACGTACACTTCGGTTCCGACGTCTATGCGAATTTCAATCTCACGCTTGTGGACGACGGCCATATCTACGTCGGCGACAAGGTGCTGTTCGGCCCGAACGTGACTGTTGCGACGGCAAATCATCCGATCGATCCTGCGCTCCGCTTACGCGCGCTGCAGTATAACAGGGACGTCTATATCGGCGAAAACGTATGGATCGGCGCGGGCGCAGTCATCGTACCCGGCGTACGCATCGGCAGAAATTCCGTCATCGGCGCGGGAAGCGTGGTCACGAAGGACATCCCCGAAAACGTCGTCGCCGTCGGGAACCCCTGCCGGGTCCTGCGGGAGATCTCGGACCGGGACAGAGAGTTTTTTTACAAAAACGAACGGATAGACCGGGATGCGCTCGATTGAAAAAACCGGAATTCCGGAGAGGAACCCCAGGGATATAAAGGTTCTTTCCAAGCCGTGACAAAGACCGGCCCATAAAGCGCCGGCCAAAAGCCGAATTCGCCGAAAACCGCAGGTTTTATATTTTATCGATCCGCTGTGACGCTTTTTTTTGAAGGACGTCAAGCGGACGTTTTTATTTGCTTATTTTTAGGGGTTCCGTGCTTTTTCCTCTTTTTCAGCCGGACGACGATACGGATCATTCGCGCCGAAAACCGTATCCTTCGCGCCGCTTATCTTGACAGACATTTTTAACATGGTACAATAGAATTGCGAAAAAAACGGAAGACCGGGTGAGAACAAATGAGAATTGCGCTTCTTGACGACGACCCGAGAGAGAACGAAAATCTTTACGGATTGATCAATGCCTATGCCCTCCGGCGTAAATATGACGTCGTCTGCGAAACGTTTACCTCCGGAAAGGAGCTGCTGCGGCACGATCGCTTTGACCTGTATTTTCTCGACTACGTTATGGACGAGATGGACGGCGTGGCCGTGGGAAGGGCGCTGCATGAAAAATACAGCGGCGCCGTTACGATCTGTTACCTGACGGGCATCGAGGGCGTGGCAAGCGAGATCATCAACGCCGAGATCGGCGCCGTCGGTTTTTTGACAAAGCCTGTCTCGGAGGAGCTGCTGTACAAAAAGCTGGACAAATTCTACAACGCGTCCTTCGGCGGGCATCTTCAGTTCAAAAAGGGACGCGTCACCGAAACCGTGTATGCGCGGGAAATATTTTATGCGGAGGCGGCGGACAAACGAACGCGTATCCACTTCCGTCTCGGCGAGGAAACATACCATCATTCTTTCTCCGAAACGGAGCGCATCCTGTCGGCGTATCCGTCCTTTTTCCGGATCCATCGGTCCTACATCGTCAATATGCTGCATGTGAAGGCTTATGACGCAAAAAGCGTTATGATGGAAAGCGGCGACGTGCTGCCGCTGAAAGCAAAGGACTTTGCAAAGATCTACCGCAGCTTTATATTTAATGAAACAAAATAAAAGCGTTAGGAGACGTCTCTGAAAGGAAGGGAACATAATGACACAGCTTGCTAAAACGATCACGAGCGACGCCGTTTTATTCTGCGCGCTTTCCGTGATCAACCAGCTGTTTTTTACTTTGATCTGTCTATTGGCGATCCCCGTGGTTTTCCGTATTTCTCTGCGAAGAGCTCCGCTTCGCTGGCTTGCTGCTGTTTTGCTCGGCGCGGCCGTTGGCGCGGCACGTCCCTTCTGCCTGACCGGCGGCGCGGCGCTGCCGCTGGCGTGGGAGGCGCTCGCACTGCTGCAGCCCTTTGCCTGTACTGCTTTGCTTGTCCCCTCCGGCGCTCTTTTAAAAGGCCTGGCAGCCGCGCTGGGCTGCAGCCTGATCGACATTCCGAAATATATGATCCTGCTGTTCTTCTTCCGCTATACCACGGAGGATCTGGACGCGCCGCCGGCGTTTTTGGTGGAATTGCTGCTGCACGTGCTGTTTTTGCTGCTGTTTATCGTGCTGTACGCCCGCAGGGAACGGCGCAACGTTTTCGAGCCGCTTTTGCGGATCGACCCCGTCTTTTTCGTGCTGATCGTGTTGTCCCTTTGCAGCTTTACGGCGTCGCTGGTGATGTTCGGTTCAATGCTGTCCCCCGACAGACGGCCCGAGTTCGCGTTTGCGCTCACCAATCTCCCGCTGTTCGCCGCGACGGCGATCTACGGCGTGGCCGCGATGCTCCGCACAAAAAAGGCGGAGGAAACCTTCCGGCGCGAGCTGGACCGGCAGATCCTGCACTACGAGACAATGGAGCGGGTCAATGAGGATCTGCGCGTGTTTCGGCATGACCTGCTCAAAAAGCTGCGCCCCATGGTAGCCTATCTGAACGAAAACAACCCGGAGGCGGCAAAGGAGATCGCAAACGAGCTTGGCGCGTTTACGCAGACAGAGGGAAAACGGTTCCATACGGGCAACACCCGGCTGGATACGGTATTGTTCTGCGAGCAGCAGACGGCCCGTCCGGACGGGATCCGGATCACCTTTACCGACGACAGTCGTTTTCCCGCCGACGGGATCGCCCCGGACGACATTTATACCATCTTCCCCAACGCGCTGGACAACGCAATCGAAGCCTGCCGGAGGACGGAGGGAGAAAAAGAGATCATCGTCACCTCAAAAACCGTGGGAGACGAGGCGTTCGTCACCGTTTCCAACCCCATTTCCGGAGAATTGGACCTGAAAAACGATGAGCTCCAAACGACAAAAGCGAATAAGAAACTACACGGCTACGGGATGAAAAACATCAAAAAAGCCGCCGCAAACTACGGCAGCGACAACGTGGATTTCGTTGTGGAGGACGGCAGGTTCATTCTGCGCATCTCCCTGCGGTATAGGAATTCTTTAGACTGATCGCCGTGGCAATCGGGGATTTGCCGAGATGCTTTACATCCCGACAAAATGATGAAAGATAAAAGAAGAAAGATGAATGTCGGAAGCCCCGGGCTTGATTATATTTAAGACGCCGACCGCAGATACCGTTTTCATCTCTCATCTTTCTTCTTTCATCTTTCGAGCAACAAGCTCGCACCCTCTTTTCGCGCCGGAAAC
>JAFSXY010000020.1 GCA_017443805.1 Clostridia bacterium
GCTGCGACAATATCCTGGTCCTGGAGGACGGCCGGCTGTCCGGCGCGGGGAACCACGAAACACTGCTGCGGACCAGCGAGGTCTACAGGGAGATCTTTTCCAGCACAGCAGAAAACAATTGAAAATGAAACATGTGATTCCGGTGCGGGTTCAGCACATCGGTAAGTGGAAAAGCTCAGCACATAGGTAAGTGAAAGGTTCAGCACATCGGTAAGCCTTCAGGTATAATGGACACGAAAGAGGTGGACATTATGCCATGGAAGGAAACCGATGAAATGGAACAGAAAGAACTATTCATACAAGAGATGCTGAAACAGGAAAAGCCGTTCAAGCACCTGTGCGCAGAGTTTGGAATTTCAGAAAAAACGGGACACAAGTGGAAGAACCGTTTTTATGAACAGGGGAAAAAGGGACTATATGATCAATCGCGCGCCAGACAGACCCAGAACGAGATTGACGGAGATACGGCAGCGGAATTGATTCGGATCAAGAACGCGCATCTTGCATGGGGTCCAAAAAAGATCCGTGAGCTGTATGCGAAAGCCTATCCTCAAAAAAACGTGCCGTCCTTATCCAGCGTAAAACGTATTCTTGATAAAGCCGGATTGGTCAAACAACGAAAGATAAGACCGCCGACGTCATCGAATTGCCCACGGCTTCAGCAGCAAATACAGGCGCAGGCAGCCAACGACGTATGGAATATTGATTTCAAGGGCTGGTGGAAATCCGACGGAGAGATCTGCGAACCGTTTACCGTTCGGGACAGACACAGCCGAAAGATTTTATGTGCCAGACTGATGACGTCAAAGACGTCGGAAGCCGTCAGAGCCGTCATGACCGAGCTTTTTAAGACCTATGGCTTACCCAAGGTCATTCACAGCGACAATGGGGCGCCTTTTGCCGCGCCGAACGGGTTGTTGAACCTGACAAGTCTTTCCGTTTGGTGGATCACGCTGGGGATATTGCCGGATCGTTCTCTCAAAGGACATCCGGAACAAAACGGCTCGCTGGAGCGTATGCATGGCGATATTGCAAAAGAGATCGAAGGAAAAGTATCGGGAGGACGATCTGCAAATCAAGTCGTTCTTGATGCCTGGGTTGAGGAATACAATTCCGTCAGACCGAATGAAGCAATCGGAATGAAAACACCCGATGAGGTTTATACAAGATCCGCAAGAACTTACAACGGTGACTATGACGAGCTGGAATATCCAATGGGCTTCCTCGTCCGGAAGGTAACACACGGCGGAGAAATCATCTTCAACGGTATTCGTATTACAATCGGCTATGCACTGCGTGGCTGGCACGTCGGTTTGAAACCACTCGATGAGGGCCGAACCTTTCAAGTCTTTTTAGCTGATTTCCTGCTCGGTACACTTGATCTTGATTCCTGTTGTTTTTTTCCGCTTGATGATTTAAAATCAGATTGAGCGTCGATTAAGGGCGGTAAGCCCTATCGTGCTTACACGCCTCTTCTCCATTATATCTTTTGTTCCATCGTCAAGGTCGTATCGTCACAATTTCCACCCGGTGTTCCTATCGAAATTGTGTCAATCTCCACCTTGACGAGGCCAGTATGTACTTACCACTGGCTTACCGATGTGCTGACACTATCGGCTTACCGATGTGCTGACCCAACCGGGTGTCAACACAACACTCAACACTCAACACTCAAAACTAATACGTCATTTGCAGGGTGACCGCATCGCCGGTGCTGGTAAGGGATACGTCGTAAAACAAATGCCGCAGGTCGGCAAGCTCCGGCTCCGTCAGCGGTATGGGGGCGCCTTCCAGCGTCAGTTCCATGGCAACCCGGTTTCCCGGCTGCGCCTTTAACGCGACGCGCACGGACCGGAGCGCGGTCAGCCCGCGTTCCGCCGCGGTTTCAAAGATCTCATACAGCAGGTCGGCGGTCTGCGCCGGGAGCAGAACGTCCTTGTCGACGGCAAGCTCGCAGGGGATCCCCGCCAGACGCAGCGCCCTGACGGATTCCTCAAAGCACAGGCCCATTTCCGTGCCGGTAAACGTCTTATTGCTGCCCGCCAGCAGCAGGCTGCTGCGCCGCTTGACGTAGGCGATCAGGACGCCTGCCGTTTTCATCCGTTCCCGGAAGGCCTCTTCCTCCGGCGGCAGGTCCCGCAGCAGCTGATCCAGCGCATCCAGCTGCGGGCGGATGACTTCGGTGACGCGGTCGTACAGCTTTGTCTGTTCGGCCGTTTTCCGCCGCCCCTCCTCGATCTGCGCCGAAACGCGCAGCATGGCGTTTTCTTCTTCCAGATAGTCGGCGGTTTCGCTCAACTCCCCGCGCAGCCGCCGCAGCTCCGTTACGTCCTCCGTCCAGTAGAACCATCCGCCGGACACAGCGCGGGCTTTCAACAGCGTATCGCCGTCCGGCAGCAGCGTTTCCCCGTTTTGCGCCGTCTTCAGCTCCTCCGGCTGCGGGCGGACGCCCCTGGCGGAGACCTGCCTCACGTTCCATTCACCGTCCGCCAGACCGGCGTTCAGCGAGGAAACGGCAAAGATGGCAGGATAATCGCTGTTGGAGACGATGATCCGCGCGGCGACGAAGCTCTCCCACAGCGCAACGCAGCTGATACAGATGAAATCGTTCATCTCAAAAACATCCTGAAGCAACAGCGGCTTGCTGCCGTGAGAATCATACAGGACAGGGTACAATGCCATCATTGTCAGAACGACCAGCGGCAGCCATGCGTTTTTGAACAGACGGCGGCTGAAGGTGGAACGGATCGCCAGCACGATCACGGTCAGAAGTCCCAAAGAGCCCCAGACGAAAGCCAGATAATAAAGTATTCCGTGGGAATACCTGACCTCCCAATTGTCAAGTCCGTCCGTGAACACGAACGCCAGCTGATGGAAGTCGTTGGTCAGGATCCCCAATGAAAGCAGCGCCGCGGGCAGATAGGTCCAGCGCCACTTTTTCGGCAGCCTGTAATCGTCCGGCTTGCCGAAATACAGGGACGCATGGACCATAAAGGGCGGACCGAAGGTCAGGGGGATATAATAGGCGTACCACAGATGCCGCGCCGCTGTGCCGCCCTGTGTAACGAACGAATACTTGACGACCGGAAAAATGCTGAGCAGAATGAAAGCCGCCGCGAAAAGCGTCGTGTTGCCGCGCATCTGCTTTTGCGGGAACCGTCTGCGGATGCTGAAGGCCCACTGAATGTAGACGGCTTCGATCAGGAGAGACGCCAGAACGCCGCTGTGAACAAGCTGAAAAACGCCCCGGTCCCAAAGGTTTAATCGGAAGGGAACGCCGTCGACAAGGTTCAGAATCCCCGCGCATAACAACGGGAGCAGATACAGCAGGCTGTTCCGCAGTATTTTTCTGCTGTGATCCACAGCGAAGCCCCCTTTCCGCGTCCGACGCCCGATTGTGTGACAGTTTCAATCTTTTTTTGGAATTATCAATATATTATAACATAACATAAATTGGTTTGTATATCGTCACTTGTGACTATTTTTTGTTTTTTTCTCCGGTGTAAAACTGTTCCATTCCCGGAAAGAGCAATCTCTGCAGCCGACCGTCAGAGGGCAAAGCGCCGCATTCGCCATGATCCGCCCTCTGTCTTCAATATATCCCCCCCCCCGATAGGCAATTCCCAATCATAGGCGCAAGTCCGTAAAGATGATCTCCTCCGACGCGGAAACGTCGACTGAAACGCAGATTATACGCATAAAATCCACCACACCCCGGCAGAGATTATTATCGTCCTGCACCAGTGCCGTCCCTCTGATCCGGGCGCCATACATAATCGTAATAAAGAAAGCATACTCCTTGCCCTCGTTGCGGCTTTTGGTCCTGTCGCAGATCTACGTCTTATATTCCCGATATGTTTCCCGGTCCTTGTTCCCCTCGATCCATTCTTTGTCCATAAGCGTCGCCGTGAATTTCAAAAACTGCATGTTGCTATCCTCCCGTGTTTTTGTCTCCAATCTATTTATACCATTTTTCATGGGACAAAAACAGGGCAAGGGCGTTTTGATGTACAAAAAAAGCAGCATGGTTTTCCACACTGCACGGACGGTTATTCTTTGTTTCTGCGGACCAAATATTTGACCGCGCTGTTTCATAGAAACAAGTAAAATGGCTTTATGATAATACCGAAAAACTGTTGTAAACCGATATCATTTGTGGTATAATACAACCAGAAAAACAGGAGGGAGGTTGCTTTATGTGTACAAAGAATCAGCTTCATATCATCACGCAAAAGATTGCGGATGAAGCGAAAGACCGCCTTGGTGCTAAGCTGGAAGCCGTTGTGCTTTACGGCTCCTATGCCAGCGGCGATTACGACGATGATTCCGATATCGATATTATGGTCCGCGTGATCTGCACAAGGGATCAATTGGAAAACTACCGGCATATTCTCTCCGACGTCGCAAGCAGTCTCTCTCTTGAATATAACGTTATGGTATCCGTTTCCGTTGTGGATACCGAAACCTTCCACCGGTACCGCCGTCACCTTCCTTATTTTGAAAACGTGGAAAGGGAGGGAATCAAAATTGCCTGACAAGGAGTTTATTGAGCTCTCCCGGATGCAGCTGCAGCGCGCCCTGGCGTTGTTGAATGAGTCTGCGGCTTGATCTCTCTCGAAGCTTATAATTCCGCTGTGAATCGCGCTTACTATGCTGTGTTCCACGCAATGAAAGCGATCGAGGCGCTTGATAATTTTGATTCAAAACGTCATACCGGCGTGATCCAGTGTTTCCAGCAGCACTATATCAAAACAGGAACGTTTGATATTTCGTTTTCCCGTATGATTGAGCAGTTACAAACAGCTCGCGGCGACAGCGATTACAATATCACCGTTCATTTTTCCCTGCATGCCACGAACGGATACCTTGACGACGCAAAGGTGATCGTTGCCGCGATTGAGCAATATCTGCACACCAGATATACCGATGCGCCAGCGCTTTGACCCATATTCTGACCCATAACAGGAAAAACGGCGGCGGAGACAACGGCTACAAGACCGCCGGACGAAATTGATTATCGAGCGGAAAGCGGTACAAAGCGCCGGAAATGCCCGGACAGACTCCCCTGCTACCGCTCATAACCCGGAGGGTGAGGCGGTAGTGAATGACAGCCCGGTGGGCTGTCAGAGCCGCCGAACCGACCGCAGCATTTTCTCCGCAGAGAAAATGCAAGA
>JAFSXY010000021.1 GCA_017443805.1 Clostridia bacterium
CGGAAAGGATGCGCCGTATGAGTAAAAACACTATCAAAAAGGCAGGTCTCGGCACGACCTACACAAGGCGGGAGCTGACCGGTTTCCTGATCGGTCTTGCGGGTCAGAACATTATTTACAATATTATCGGTTCCGGTCTGACCTTTTATTTCCAGAACGTGATCTTTATCCCTGCAGTGGCGTGCTCGATCATTTTTGCGATCGCGCGCGTATGGGACGCGGTCAACGATCCCATGATGGGGACCATTGTTGATAAGACCAGGACCAAGTGGGGCAAATGCAAGCCCTATCTGCTTTTTATCCCGCCTGTGATCATGATCACCACGATCCTTCCGTTTATCAACGGCATGTATGCCAGCACGAATGAAAAATATGAGGTTAAGGCTGCCGCGCATACGGAATACGTTGATTTTGTCGAGAGCGAATTTACGGCCTTTGAAACCGTCACCTTTAAAGGAAAGGATTATGAGGGCTCGGAGCTGGACGGCAAGACCTTCGCGATCGTTTCGCTGAATAACACCTGGGAACTGCCGAAGGACGCCGACGGCAATCCGCTCAGAGACGACGACGGGAATCTTGTAAAGACGCCGGTTATGGTCTATGAGATCGGCGCCGACGAAGCCGGGAACAAAACCTATACGGTCATGGAAGAAGCAGGCGTGGACGCGTCTGTGGTTGAGGGCTTTAAGGCTGTAAAGGGTGTTGACACGGTCTCCGGCGGAAAGGGCGTTTGGATCATCATCTGGGCGGCGTTCTCCTACATACTTTGGGGCATGACCTACACCATCGGCGATATTCCGCTGTGGGGCGTAACCTCTCTGATGACGGAGGACCAGAAGGACCGCGCAAAGGCCCTGTCTTTGGCGCGTATCTGCGCGGCGTTCGGGTTCATCGGTATGATGTTTACCTTTATTGCACCGTCGTTCAAGGGGATTTTCCTGAAGAGTATGGACGACCAGCACGCGCTGCGCGCAGCGTATATATTAACGGCGGTTATTCTGACGGTGTTCTCCTGCATTCTGTTTGAGTTCGCCGGGCTCTCCGTCCACGAGCGCGTGGAGCAGTCCAGCGAGACCCACACCATGAAGGAGAATTTCCAGACCATGTGGAGCTGCGTGCCGTTCCGCCGCCTGCTGATTTCCGGCGTGCTCAGAAGCCCCATCCAGCTTTTAAGCCTTGTGGCAATGCCGCTGGTGCTGTATTTCTTCTTCAACAACAACGATCCGATCAAAATGCTGAAGGCCGAAGGCGGCCTGGTCCTCGGTATCAAAACGCTGCTTCTGCTGGTCGGCGTTATGGGCGGTATGCTCATCTCCTCCGGCATCACGCCCGGCCTCGGAGAAAAAATCGGAAAGAAAAAGCTTTACAATATTTATTCCGTTTTCGGCGCGATCCCCTTTGTACTGGTGTTCGTTTTGTATTACGTCAGCCATAAAATGGGGATTGACCTGCTGGAATGGAAGATCGCCATCCCGATCAGCCTGATCTTTTTCATTGCGTCCTGGGCGCAGGGCGGCCTGAACGTGCTGCAGTCGGTCATGATCGCGGACTGCGTAGACTATGAGGAGTACCACAACGGCATCCGCCCCGACGGCGTGTTTTTCTCGGGCCAGTCTTTTATCACAAAGCTCTCCTCCGGGATCGCCTCCCTGATCTACGGCGGCGTCAGCGCCATCGTGGGCTTTTCCGGCGCAAACCTTTCCATTTTGAACGCCGCATTGCTCGAAGGCGCAAAATTTGCCGAATACGGCGGCGGGAAATATGCAACGGCATTGTTCTTTGTCGTTTCCATCCCGCCCGCGATCGGCATGGTCCTTTCGGCGCTTCCCACGCTGAAATACGAACTGACGGATGCGGAGCATACGCGCATCCTTAACGAGCTCAACGCCGCGCGTGAAGCGAAGTAAGCGGAAACCGGCAGCCTTCGGTAGAGAGACGGCCAGAAGCCGGCGCCTGATGAAAAAGTGAAAATGAGACCGCCCGTGTTTCTTTTGGGAACCGCGGGCGGTTGGCTTGCGCCTGAGAACAACAGGGGCAAATACATACAATATGAACAAATTGTAAATTATCATTCTTTTCTGTCACGTTTTCTCTTTTTGCGGACTTATATAAAAGATACCTGTTTCAACGGTATATAAAAGATACCTGTTTCAAAGGAAAGAAGGGACCCTTTATGAAAAAACTGCTTTGTTTCTTTGTTTTTGCCGTGTGTCTGGCGCTGTTCGGCGTCGCCGCTTTTGCAGCCGCCGGCGATATCGACGCGGATGACAGCGTGACCGCCACCGACGCGCGTCTGGCGCTGCGCATGTCGGTGGATCTGGAACCGGCGCTGTCATCGGACCCCGAAAAGACCGCCGCCGCGGACGCGGACCTTGACGGGAGCGTTACAGCCATGGACGCGCGGCTTA
>JAFSXY010000022.1 GCA_017443805.1 Clostridia bacterium
CGTTTTTTTAATATGCGCGCTTTCGGCCGTTTTGTTCTCCGCCTGTAAAAAGTCGGAGGTGGTCGCGCTGTATTTTGCCGCGGAAAACACGGCGGGCAGTCTGGACCCGCAGATCGCCGCAGACGCCACCGCGCGTATCCTTGTGCGCAACTGCTTTGAGGGCCTTGTGACGCCCGGCGAAAACGGTGAAATATTGCCCGGCGCCGCCGAGCGGTGGGAAGTAAGCGAAGACGGACTGACCTATACCTTTTATCTGCGCCGGGGGGCGAAATGGCATGTGACCAACACGGCGGGGGAGGAGCTGGCGGACAAGCTGCCGGCGGAATTCGCGCCCGAGGTGACCGCCGATGATTTTGTGTTTGCGCTGCGGCGTGCGGCCGATCCCGCCACAGGCGCGGCGGACGCATCGCTTTTAAGGAATATCGTCAATGCGCCGGAGATTTTATCCGGCGAAAAGCCGAGTGCGTCGCTCGGCGTCAGGGCGCTTTCCGAAAATGTTCTGCAGATCACGCTCCGGCAGCCGCAGCCGCAGTTTTTGTCCCTTTTGCCGGAGCCGGTGTTTTTACCCTGCAACGAGACCTTTTTTACGGCGACGGGCGGCCGTTACGGGCTGCTGATCAAATACATGCTTTCCAACGGTCCGTTTTATCTCTCCCGCTTTGACGATACGTCCTACCGTCTGGCAAAAAACCCGGATTACAACGGCCCGCACGAAGCGAAAGCGGACGTCGTCTGGCTGTATACGCAGTCGGGGGACGCGGCCTATTTCTCTTCTTTGAACGACGGCTCGCTTGCGGGCGGCTACCTTTCCGCCGCGCAGGCGGAAAAATACCGGGCCGGCAGGCATGATACGCTTGTCCCGCTGCGGGATATCATGCAGAGCATTTTGTTCAACACGCAAAACGAAATCCTGTCCAACGCCGACCTGCGGCTTGCGTTTTACTATGCCGCCGGCGCGAATTCGCTGTGCGAAACGTTCGGAAAAAAGCAGGCCGGGAACCTTTTTCCCGCCGCCGTAAACGGCGGGAAGGCTGCTGCGGAAACGTCCGACGCGTCGCCCGAACCGGCAAAAACGCATCTGCAGGCTGGGCTTGCGGCGCTTTCGCTGGAAAGCATCTCCGTCACGCTTTTGTGTGAAACGTCCTATGAGACCGGTCTGCGCAAGGAGCTGCAGACCTGGCAGCAGATCCTGGGCACGCAGTTTCATATCAATATTGAGGCTCTCTCCGCCGAGGAGCTTGCAGGGCGCGTGCAGAGCGGAGACTACGAAATGGCGCTGTATCCCGTGACCGCTTCTTCCGACCGCGCCTACGACTGGTTCGCCGCTTTTTCTTCTGCCTCCGGCGCCCTGACGTATTATGAAGACGCTTCGTTCGAGGCAGGTCTGGAACGGCAGTTCTGCGCCGAAAACGGTACCACGGACGCCGCGCTCTCCCGTATTGTCACGGAGCGGAAATTCTTTTTACCGCTGTGGGAGGAAAGCCGGTATTTCGTCTGTACCGACGGCGTTTCCGGCGTAGTCGTCCTTCCCGGCGCAGACCGGCTGTATCTGTACGACGCGGTGAAGAGTTAGCAGCCGACGGTTTTGAGTTCAGAATTTTGAGAATATCCTTGATTTGAGGAGGGAAAAATATGTCAGTGATCAAGCCGTTTTTGGCCGTACGGCCGAAAAAAGAATACGCAGCCGAAGTTGCCGCGCTGCCGTACGATGTGATGAACTCCGCCGAAGCGCGCGCTGCTGCTGCGGGCAAGCCGTATTCGTTCCTGCACGTGGACAAGGCGGAGATCGATCTGCCGCTTGACACGGATCTGTACGCGGACGCGGTGTACGCCAAGGCTGCGGAAAACCTGCAAAAGCTGCTCTCGGACGGGATCTGCTTCCGGGAAGACAGGGAAAAGCTCTATTTGTACCGGCAGACGATGGGCAAAACCGTGCAGACCGGGATCGTGGGCTGCGCGGCGGTGGATGATTACGTAAACGGCGTGATCAAACGCCACGAGCTTACGCGCGCCGACAAAGAGGCCGACCGGATCCGCCACGTGGATACCTGCAACGCCAACACCGGCCCCATATTTCTGGCCTACCGCGAAACCGCGCAGATCAACCGTGTGATCGACAAATACCTTTCCCTTGCGCCGGCGTACGATTTTGTCTCCGACGGCGGCGTGCGCAACGAGGTCTGGGTGATCGGCGACGACGCGGATATCCAAAGCCTTGTGGACGGTTTTCGGCAGGTAGAGAGCCTGTACATTGCGGACGGCCACCACAGAGCCGCGTCTGCCGTGAAGGTGGCGCTGAAGAGAAGAGAAGCGCACCCGGATTATACCGGCGACGAGGAGTTCAATTACTTTTTGGCGGTATATTTCCGCGCGGATGAATTGAAAATCCTGGATTACAACCGCCTGATCAAAGATACCAACGGTCTGTCGGACGATGAACTGTTTGAGAAGCTCGGCGGTGTGTTCACGGTCGCGCCGTCGCGAACGCCGGTCCGCCCCGCGCATCGCCACCGGTTCGGGATGTATTATAAAGACAGGTGGTACTGTCTGGATCTGAAGCCCGGCCTTGCGGATGAAAACGACGTGGTGGATAGTCTGGACGTGAGCATTTTACAGAAGCTGGTCAACGAGCCGATCTTCGGCATCGGCGATCCGCGCACGGATAAGCGCATCGATTTCGTGGGCGGCATCCGCGGCCTTGAAGAGCTTGAAAAACGCTGTCACGAGGATATGACGCTTGCGTTTTCCATGTATCCAACGTCATTATCGGAGCTGATGGACATCGCCGACAGCGGGCGTATCATGCCGCCGAAATCCACGTGGTTCGAGCCCAAGCTTTTAAGCGGTCTGTTTATTCACGAGCTGGACGGCTGAGAAGAAAGAAAAAAAATTAAAAAAAAGCTTGCATTTGCCGAAGAAATCTGTTATGATGTTCTTTGCGATTTGTAAAAAGGAACGATCTATCATATAAAAGGAGGTGCATTTCCGTGGCAAAATGTGATTTTTGCGGAAAAGACGTTAAGTTCGGCATCCAGGTGTCCCACTCACACAGAAGATCCAACAGAACGTGGAAGCCCAACGTGAAAAAGGTGAAGGCTTTGGTGGACGGCACGCCTCGCAGAGTGCATGTCTGCACGCGCTGCCTGCGTTCCGGCAAGGTGACCAGAGCGGTCTGATTTCAGAACTTATCGAACAGAAAATTTGGGACTGTCCGTTTCGGACAGTCCCTTTTTCCGTTATAAATCTGTTTTCCCTCAAATGGTCAGAACTTTCCCGCGATCAGATAAATCAGCCGGAGCAGCAGCAGGTGTGCGGGATAAAAGACGTAAAACGCGTACTTCAGGCGTACCGTTCCTTTTTTGCCGTTGTGGAGCAGCAAAAGCGGCACGGCGGCAAAGGCGGCGAGCTCATTTTTGTTGACGGGATACTTTAGGAAGAGTTTTCCGGCATACCGGAAGAGCAGTTCAAAATGTACGGCCGGCAAAAAGACGGCGAGCAGCACAAAAAGGAAAAACATCCCCTTATCTTTGCTGATCAGGGCAAAATGGAAACACAAGATGCATAATACCCCACCGATCCCGTAGTCCGGGCGCAGGTAATAGGCAAGCGCGCACGCGGCAAGAATTCCGACGCACGCCGTTAATACGGCGGCGCCTTTCTTTTTTTCGGCAAACCGCGCGCACCGGACGGTAAAGAGCCCGAGCAGCAGCGTGAACATCACGTTCTGCCGGGAAGTATCCCACACCCTGCCGGAGAGGACAAGGTCATAGGGGACCTCGGAGACGACCGCAAAAGCAAGCAGCCGCGCAAAGTAACGCGCCGTATTTTTTGTTTTCTCCGCGCCGACCGCGATAAAATAGCAGAATATGGGAAAGGCGAGCCTGCCGATCCACCGCAGGATCGTCATGTCCTCTCCGTAAAAGACGACGGAGGCGTGGTCGCAGAGCATGGCGGCTGCGGCGATCAGCTTCAGCCGGGTGGCGTTCAGACCGTGTTTTACAAGAGGAGACGCCGTTTTTTGCGGGCTCATACGCTTTCGGCCTGCGTCTGCGCTTCTGCGGCAAGCCGCTTTTCTCTTGCGGCGTTCACCTGCCGTGTAATATCCTCCATATATGTGCCGTGGAGCCTGAATTTCGTTGAGAAGACGATCAGGGAAAGAATAAAACACACGGCGGGCACGATATACATGATCCCCTTGATGCCGTTGATCACGCGGCGGGAATACAGCGTCTGCGCACCGGCGGCGATGCGCTCCGTTTCTTTATTGTAATGCACCACCGAAAGCGTAAGGTTGAGGATGATGGTCTGCACGGTGTACGCCATCTTCTGTAAAAAACCCTTCATGGAGAAGGTCACGCTCTCCTTGCGTTTTCCCATTTTTATTTCGCCGTAGTCCACGACGTCCGAGAGGAACACCGTTTGGGAAACGAACATCGAGGCCGTTCCGATCTGGTTGACAAAATAGGAAATGCTCATAAGCAGCCACCGGTGTGCAAGACCGGAAAACGACATGCCCGCGTAGCCCGCGATGGCCACAAGCAGCGAGGTCTGGTAGATCCGGCGGCGGCTTGTGAATTTCAGCATGATCGGCACCACGACAAGGCCGAGCACCGAGCCTGCCGTCATAAACAGATTGAATTTGGATAATGTAAACCAGCTTGCGGTGGACTCCGCCGCCACCACGACGTTGAAAAAGTGGTCCTTTACGCCGGAAACCGTGTAAAAGCCCGTGTTGGAGAGCAATGCGAACAGGATGAACACCCTGAGCTGGTCGTTGTGCCGCAGCACCTCAAAAATGGTGCGGAACGAGAATTTTTCCTGTTCCTTTACGTGCGCGGTCTCCTTTACCCGACTCATGGAAAGAAAGGCGAAAAAAAGAAGCATGCCGCCGAATACCGCCGCACAGACGATATAGCCCTTCGCGGTCCAGTCATAGCCGTCCTTGACGCTGTTATATGCGCCGAATTTGTTCAGGATCACGGGTGCGATAATGCTTACAATGCCCTGCCCGAGTCCCGAAAACGCCCGCGCAACGGTCGAGATCAGGCTTCTTTCTTTCGGGTCGGTGGTAAAGCTCGGCACCATGCTCCAATACGGGATATCCGCCGCGGTGTTCGTCATGCCCCAAAGCACGTACATCACGGCAGCGTACACATAGATACCAACGGCGCCCGCGCCGAGCTTCAGGCCGGGATTGAAAAACAGCAGAAACAGGACCACGGCGTTGAGCGTCGCACCGGTCATGACCCACGGACGGTAACGCCCGAATTTCGTGTTTGTATTATCTACCAGAGAACCCATCATCGGATCGTTCACGCCGTCCCACACCCGCGCCAGCGAGGAAAGGATCAGCAGGAATTTCGTATCCAGTTTTAAGATGTTCGTCTGATAGTAGTAGAGCTTTTCATAAAACATACCGTAGCTCAGGTCCAGGCCGATCGCGCCGGTGCCGTACCAGATCTTTTCGGTAAAGGATTTTATTTTGCTCATATGTAGAAAACTCCTGTGACAAGATGATTTTTTTTCATTGTATCACAGGCGTTTCATTTTTGCAACATCGGTTTTGCAGACGGCGGTCAGTTGCCGGGTTTATTGTCCGTCGTTCCCATTTCGGAGATCCGTTCGGAGGCGTCGGTCAGACCGTCGCGGATGGTTTCGCCCGCTTCACTGAGCTTTTCGCTGATCGTCTCGCCCGCTTCGCTGAGCTTTTCGCTTGCCTTTTCAACGATGCTCTCGCCGGCGCCGGTCGCCTCGTTCGTAAGTGCGGGGGACGACGTGCCGTCCATTCTCTTATCTTCTGTTTTTCTGCACGCGGCAAGGCTCAGCGCCGAAAGCGTAAGCAGCGCCGCAGCGGCAAAGTATAATGGTTTCATGTTTTTTTCCTCCTTTCCGCAGGTATTTTCAGTATACCCGAAAAAATGCATGATTATGCATGGTGAATTATGCGCTCTGTTTCCCCGACAGGCGCCGCCTGAAATGCTATTTTGTCAGTGTGCCGCCGTCCGTATATAAAAGCAGCAGAACGCTGCAAACGTCCCCCGTTCCGGCGTCCGCGTAGAGCAGTAAGTCCTGTCCGCCGTCGTCCGTGCAGAGCATTTCATAGGCAAAGCGTTCGTTTGCGCCGTCCGTCGGGATGACGGCCAACCCTGTTTTCTGTACGTCCAAAAAGGCCGGAACCGTCTGCAGGGCGGTTTCTTCGTCCACGGCGGGAGAGGGGATCGTCCGGTCAATGTGGTTCATCAGGTAATCCGCCGCGTCCAGCGCCGTGATTTTGCCGTCGCCCAGCGAGACGCTCACCTTGATGAGATCCGGGTAGCACACGCAATTTCCCTGTTTATAGGCAAAATTCACGGTACACACGCCGTCCGCCGCCGCAAAATAGGTGGAGACCATGTCGCGGTAGCCGAGCTTGTTCAAAAAGGCCGCCGCGCGCTGGACGGCGTCGCCGCCGGTATATTTTTCCTCGCCCGCATGCGCGTCGGAGAGGATATAGCTGACAAAACCGCCGTATTTTGTGACCGCGATGCGCGTTTTATCAAGGGTAAAGCAGTATGCGGACAGCTTGCCCTCGGTCAGCCCGGCGGAAACAAGCTCGTTTTCCTTCGCGTCCAGCGCCGCAGCGGCGATTTTTCGCGCGTCGGAAAGGCCTATTTCTTCCGCGTTTTCCAGCAGCGCGGAGCTTTTGCTGTAAATGTTGTCCGAAAACGGGCCGTCGTAGACAAGCGTCGGAAAGTCCGACATGCTGTCCTCCGCGTCCGCGGCGGCGTCCAGAAAGCTGACCATGGTCCCGCTGTCGGCGTCCGTCTTCCGCAGCTCGTCGGTAAGCTTTTCAAACGAAAAGCAGCCGGCGTTTAACAGCTCGTTCATATAGCGGAACTGTCCCGAAAGGCTTTTTGCGTAGCCCAGCAGCTTTTTCAGCGTCTGCTGCTCGTCCTCGGTGACGGGCTCTCCTGCGGCGGCCTTCCGGTTCAGGCTCTGCGTATATTCGCCCACCTGCGACAAAAACTTATACAGATTATAAAGCGGCGCGTCGCCCGTTTTCAGTGCCGAAAGGCAGGTTTTTGCGCCTGCGGCATCGGAGCAGAGCCTGGCCGACAGCGTGGCAAGCAGCGTGCCCGTGCCGGCATACGCGGTTTTTTGCAGGTCCGTTTCAATGCTGTCCAGATATTCCGTCAGCTCCGTCAGCGCCCGCTGTTCGGCGACGTTCAGCCGTGCTTTATATGCGCGCGCCGTGACGGATGCGCCGAGTCCCCAAAAAAACAGCGCGGCAAACACGGCTGCGCCGAAGGAGATCAGGCGGATCTTTGTTCGTCTTTTCATTTTTTTTCACCCTGTGTCGTTTTCTTGTAGTATTTGCGTTCATGCCCGGAACATAAGATGTAAAAACAGACAATTTTGTGAAGACAACAGACAATTTTGTGCAGATAACTGCGTCTTGCTTTTTTTATATAAAAGCGTTATAATAAACTATCTGTAAAATTGTTTTTGACCGGCGGTGGCTATGAATAAAAGATTTCAGACAAAGGAAAACAGGGCGCTGTTTCTGCTGCATCTGTTCCGTGCGCTCGGCGTGGTGGCGTTTGTCATTGCGGGCATTTTGCTCGCGATGGTGATCATCATGCGCTTTGACGGCGTGCGCGAAAAATACGACCAGTACCTTGTGGTGCTGGCGACCTTTGAAAACCGGGTCGCGTCGCTGAAGAACCGGTGGCTGATCGTGGTCGTGATCATGCTTTTGTATATTGTCAGGAGTCTTACGCCCATGTATCCGTTCCCGGTGCTTTATATCATTACAGCTATGGTCTTTTCGCCCTTGAATTCCTTTATCATCAATATGGCCGGCATGGGCTTCAACGCGGTGTTCCGTTATTATACCGGCGTACAGATGGGCGAAGGGATGTGGAACAAGATCCTGCATAAGCACCCCGAGGTGGAAACGATCTTCGAGGTGGACGCCAAATGGAATCCGCTGGTGCTTTTTGCCCTGCGCTTTGTTTCCGGCGTGCCGTTCAGCACCATCAGCCATCTGTACGGCACCTTTGAATATCCCTTTGTGAAATACACGCTGATCTCCATGCTGGCGCTGGTCCCGCGGCTCGTATCCTACTCCTTCATCGGCAACAACGTTTACGATCCCATGTCCTCGCGATTCTCGGCGCCGCTGATCGTGTTGTTTGTTATCACGGGTGTTTCCTTTTTTGTTTTGGCCAGAGTTTATCAGATGGTGCTCAAAAGCGCCCAAAAAAATATAAACGAACTGCCGGAAGAAAGCTTTCCGCCGGCGGAAAGGACGGACTTTACGCAATGAACAACGTACAAAAAACACAGGAACTGATAAATGCGGGCGGTATGGATGCGCGCCTTTCGCGCCTGTATCCGGACGCCGTTTCCGCAGCGCGGGAACGCTATCTCCATTTGACGGAGCTGTTTTATGAGCAGTACGGCGACGGGCATGATCTGCGCTTTTTCTCCGCACCGGGCCGGACAGAGGTCTGCGGCAACCATACGGACCACAACCACGGCTGCGTGCTGGCCGCCGCCATCAATCTGGACGCGGTCGCCTGCGCCGAAAAAACGGACGACGGTATTATCCGCATCAAGTCCGAAAATTATTCCGGCGATACGGTGGAATTATCCGTTTTAACGCCGCAGGAAAAAGAGCGTGAAAAATCCGTTTCTCTCGTCCGCGGCGTGGCGGCGCGTTTTGTGCAGCTGGGCTACAAGATCGGCGGACTGAACGCCGTGACCGTGAACAACGTGTTAAAGGGCTCCGGCATGTCCTCCTCCGCCTCCTTTGAGGTGCTGGTTGGCACGTTGCTCAACTACCTGTACAACGACGGAAAAATCTCCCCCGTGGAGATTGCAAAGATCGCGCAGTACGCCGAAAACGAATTTTTCGGCAAGCCCTGCGGCTTGATGGACCAGATGGCGTGCAGCGTGGGCGGCTTTGTGGAGATCGATTTTGCGGACGCCAAAAAGCCCGTGATCACGCCGGTGGACTTCGACTTTGCCGCCTGCGGCCACGCTTTGTGCATTGTGGATACCCGCGCGGACCACGCGGACCTTACCTTTGAATACGCCGCCATCCGGCAGGAGATGGAGGCCGTGGCGGGCTTCTTCGGAAAGACCTGCCTGCGCGAGACCGCCGAAAGCGACGTGCTGGACAATATGGCGGCCTTACGCGAAAAGCTGGGCGAGCGTCCCATTCTGCGGGCGTTGCATTTTTATGCGGAGAACCGCCGCGTGGAGCAGGAAGCCGCCGCGCTGAAGGCGGGGGACTTTGAGGCATTTAAAAAGCTGACTGTGCAGTCGGGTTATTCCTCCTATATGTATAACCAAAACGTATTTGCCTCGTCCGCGCCGCAAAGCCAGCCCGTGGCGCTGGCGCTGGCGCTCAGCGAGCGGATCTTAGCGGGCCGCGGGGCATGGCGCGTTCACGGCGGCGGCTTTGCCGGCACCATTCAGGCTTTTGTGCCTTACGACCTTCTGGAAGAATACCGGCGGCAGACCGAGGCTCTTTTCGGCGCGGGCAGCTGCTATGTGCTGCAGATCCGTCCCTTCGGCGGCACGGAAGTTTAAGCGGCCGCAGTGCGTGCCGCAGTGAAATATTTCCTTCGGAAATATGAAATCCGTCCTTCCGGACGGATGAAATCGCCTGACGGCGGTGAAATATCTTGCCTGCTGCAGAATGTTTCGGAAAACGCATCGCGTTTTGATTTTAATCTCAAAACTTAAAACTCAAAACTCAAAACTGAAAATGGACAAACATTGTAAAGCTTTAGAATTCGACAAAATATTACAAATGCTCTCTGCGCTGTGCTCCAACGAGGACAGCCGCGCGCTTGCGCTGGAATTAACGCCCGCGACCGCGCTTTACGACGCCGAGGCGCTGATGAACCAGACCAACGCCGCCTACGTTTTAATGGCGAAGTTCGGCAGTCCGTCCTTCGGCGCGATGAAGAACGTGGATTCCGCCGCGTCCCGCGCGGCCGCCGGCGGCACGCTCTCTCTGCGCGAGCTGCTGGACGTTGCGGAGGTGCTGCGGGTAATCCGTTCGGTTTCCGACTGGCGCTTTAACCAGCCCGGCGCGGACAGCTGTCTGGACGTATTTTTCTCATCGCTGCTTCCCAATCGCGCGCTGGAGGACAGCATCAACACGGCGATCCTTTCCGAGGAGGAGGTCGCCGACCTTGCCTCGCGTGAGCTGTCGGACATCCGGCGCAAGATCCGCAACCAGTCGCAGAACATCCGCGAGAAGCTGGAGAGCATGATCCGTTCGCAGCACTATCAGAAAATGCTGCAGGACGCTATCATCACACAGCGGGGCGGCCGTTTTGTGGTGCCTGTGAAAAACGAGTACCGCGGCGACGTGCCGGGTTTGGTACACGACGTTTCCGGCTCCGGCGCGACGGTGTTTATCGAGCCGATGGCCGTGGTGGAGGCCAACAACGAGATACGCGTGCTGAAAGGGAAAGAAGCGGAAGAGATCGCACGCATCATTGCCGAGCTCTCCGCAGCGGTGGGCGACTGCGCCGACGCCATCAAGCACAATTATCAGAGTTTGGTGGAATTGAACCTCATTTTCGCCAAGGGTCAGCTTGCATACAAAATGAAGGCGAGCCTGCCCAGGCTCAACACCGCGGGCCGGACCGTCTTAAATAAAGCGCGGCATCCGCTGCTCGATCCCAAAACCGTGGTGCCTACGGATATCCGGCTGGGCGTGGATTTTGATACGCTGGTCATCACCGGTCCCAACACGGGCGGCAAGACCGTCTCCATTAAAACGCTGGGGCTTTTAACGCTTATGGCCTCCGGCGGCCTGATGATCCCCGCCGCGGACGAGAGCGAAGTGTGTATTTACGAAAAGGTGTTTGCCGATATCGGCGACGAGCAGAGCATCGAGCAGAGCCTGTCCACCTTTTCTTCGCATATGGTGAATATCATCCGCATTCTGGAGAACAGCGACGAAAACACGCTGGTGCTCATTGACGAGCTCGGCGCGGGCACGGACCCCGTGGAGGGCGCGGCGCTTGCCACCGCGATCCTCGAACGGCTGCATCTGTACGGCGCAAAGGTGGCGGCTACCACGCACTACGCGGAGTTAAAGACCTACGCATTGCAGACGGACCGTGTGGAGAACGCCTGCTGCGAATTTGACGTGGACAGCCTCAGGCCTACCTACCGCCTGCTCATCGGCGTGCCGGGGCGGTCCAACGCCTTTGCCATTGTGCAGCGGCTGGGCATGGAGGAAACGGTGGTCGAGCGCGCAAAGGAGTTCGTCTCGGAGGAAAGCGCCCGCTTTGAAAACGTGGTGGACGCTTTGGAGCGTTCCCGACTGCAGATGGAGGGCGAAAAGCGCGTGGCCGAGGACGTGCGCAGGGAATATGAAGAAAAACTGCGCGCCGCCGAATTAAAGCTTGCCGATGCGGAAGCGCTGCGGCAGAAGGAGTATGAAAAGGCGCAGAGCGAAGCGCTGAAGATATCCGAAAACGCGCGGCGGGAGGCAAACGCCCTGCTGCTGGAGGTGGACAACCTCCGGCGGGAGATGAAATCCACCAGGGATGCGGGCGAGCTGGCACGCAAGGCAAAACAGAGCATGAAAAAAGGGCTTTCCGATCTGGATATCGCCATCAACCCCGTGACCACCTCTTTGTACGAGGACGACGATTACGTGCTGCCGCGGCCCCTGGTCGCCGGCGACACGGTGCTGTTGACGGATCTGGGCAAAGAAGCGCAGGTGCTTTCGCCCGCCGACAAACGCGGCCAGGTGGAGGTGCTCTCCGGCAGCGTGCGGATGCGCGTCCCGCAGGAACGGCTGCGGCTGGCGGAAAAGAAAAAAACGCCGCCGAAACAGGCGACGGTCTCCCGCGCGGGCGGGATGGAAGCGCGTATGCAAGCAGTCGGCGACAACCGCTGCGACCTGCGCGGCATGACGGTGGACGAGGCGCTTTTAACGCTGGACAGCTTTTTGGATTCGATGCTCATGCAGAACATGGGGGAATTCACCGTGATCCATGGCAAGGGCACCGGCGCCCTGCGCGCCGCGGTGCAGCAGCACTTAAAGGGCAACCGGTTTGTAAAATCCTACCGTTTGGGGACCTTCGGCGAGGGCGAAAACGGCGTGACGATCGTCACGCTGAAGTAGGTTTCAGGGACTGTAGATCAGGGATCGGCGGTTGGTTTTTATCCGGTTTACCGTTGTGCGCCCGAGTCATTTTATCTGTATTTGTAAAAAAAGAGACAGAAAACGGATCGGTTTTCTGTCTCTTTTCGTTTTTTCTGTAATACGGCGTCGGGAAACTGATGATCCCATTGGTTTCAGTCTTCAAACAGCCGCAGCCCCGCCGTGTCGGTCACGGGGACGGAGAACACAACGGCTTTCGCCTTGGTCTGCACGCCGGCGTGCTGCATGATCCCGCTCATAATGGCGTTTTTGTCCTCTGTTTTGGCAACGATGAGGATCAGGTCCTTTTCGGAGGA
>JAFSXY010000174.1 GCA_017443805.1 Clostridia bacterium
GGGAACGTGGCCCTCGGTGCTGATGGGATCGGTGTAAACGGTGGTGCGGCTGACTTCGTTGCCGCAGTCCGCGCAGTAAATAACCAGATCATAGGAACCGCCTGCGGTGACGCTCGCGGGAACCTCGTTTTCCTTCACGGCCTGGTTCAGGTTGTGCTGCGTAGGCTCGGTGTAAACGGTGGTTCGTTTGATCTCGTTGCCGCAATCTGTGCAGTAATAAGCCAATTCATAAGAGCCGCCGGACGTGCAGGTGGCGGGGTTATTATTCTCCACGACCGCGTCGCCGGGTGTGTGCGCATGCGTGATGATAACGCCCGTGGGATCGGTATAGAAGGTGGTCCGGCTGACGGCGTTGCCGCAGTCCGCGCAGTACACCACTACGTCGTAGGAGCCGCTTTCCGTTTCGGTCGCGGGGACTTCGTTCTCAATGACCGCGGGGTTCGGATTGTGCTGCGTTTTCGCGGTATATATGGTTGTGCGGGCGATCTGATCGCCGCAGTCCGTGCAGTAGAATACGACGTCATAGGAACCGCCGGACGTGCAGGATGCGGGGTTCTCATTTTCGATCGTTGCGTCGCCCGCCGTGTGGGTATGTGTGCCGGAAGAGCCCGTGGGATCGGTGGTCACGTTGATGCGGACGACCTCGTCGCCGCAATCCGAACAATAGACCACCAGATCGTAGGAGCCGCCCTGCGTCGCGGTGGCGGGAACCTCGTTTTCCTTCACAGCGGCATTCAAGCTGCTGTGCGGGCATGTCACCGTAACGGTCACGGTCGCATATGCCTCGCTGCCGCCATCCGCAGGCGTGATCGTGATTGTGGAAGTGCCGGGAGCAACAGCTGTAATCAGTCCGTTTTCATCGACTGTTGCAACAGATGTGTCATTAGAGGAAAAGGCAAGCGTTTGGTTTGTTGCGTCAAGGGGATTAACGGTAGAAATGATTTGTTGTGTACCTTGCGGATACAAGGTATAATCTGTTTGATTAGGGAAAATGCCGGTGATCGATATGTAATCAATCGTATATGTGGCAATGCCAATTTCTTCATTACAACTGGTGCAATAGACGCGATAGCTTATATATCCCTGTTCAGAGGGAGTTGCCGGTTCTTCAGAATAAACTAAATTATCAATTCGAATATATTGCGGATAATCCTCAAAAAATAAAGCGATATCTGCATTTGCTGCGCAACCATGAAAAGCACAGGTTCCAATGCTTGTCACCGAAGCGGGAATGCTTAGTTTGCCGGTAAACTCAGAGCAATCTTCAAATGCTCTTTCCTCAATTGTCTCAACAGAATTACCGATCGTTAAAGTTCCACGGAAAGTACAACCTCGAAATGTCCAATGTTTAATTGTCCTTAATGAATTGGAAATAACCAAATCGCCGGTAAAACCATCGCAGAGATCAAAAGCGCAGGATTCAATAGTTGTTACGGAGTCAGGAATAATTAAGTCTCCCGTATAATGTCCCTGTTGAAAAGAGGCAAACCCGATTGTTTCCAGACAACTGCCAAATATAAGTCTTCCATGAAATCCGACACAGGAAAAACAACAGCCGCCAATAACACGAACAGAATCCGGGAAGATCAAATCACCCACAAAGGAAGAACAAAATTCAAAAGCATTGTCTTCAATTGTTTCAACACTGTTGCCAATAGTTAAAGTTCCATCAAAACCGCTGCAATTGGAAAAAGCGCCAAAACCGATTTTTTTCGTTGCATCGGGAATCACAAGAGAACCGTGCAGACCTGAACAATCTGAAAAAGAATATACTCCGATTGTTTCAAGCGTGTTTGGTAAGATCAGTTCACAATTCAGATCAGACCAATTGAAGAAAGCATAATTTCCAATATGTGTAATACTTCCGTCAAAAACAAGGGATGTGATCTGATCCTTATATGCATAATATGGAGGATCTGAATAATAATAGTAAGTTTGGGAATAGTCATCCCAAAGACGAATAAAATCCGGCATAGGGCCCGTGCCGCCGATGATGAGTCTGCCGTCCGGCATGACGGCCCAGGTGGTGTTGTAGTCAATCTCCGGGGTGTCAAAATCGTCAAAGGTGCCCGAGGCGATGGGATCGTCGTCCGCGAGCACGGCCGGGACGAACGCCAGCAGCAGGCAGACGGATAAAACGATCGCCAAAACTTTAGATAAGTGTTTCATCTTTTTTCCTCCTAAATAATAGGTTATATATAAGCAATATTATCATACCAAATACGCGCGCGGGTTGCAAGATTCTGCGGAGAGAATTATAAAAGTTTACACGGCCGTCAAATCTTTATCACAATCCGACAAGCGTCGGATATTTCAGCGATTAGCAAATAGTACTGTAAGACGCACCGCGCGTTTTGATTTTATCCTGTAGCACGGCACCTTAGTGCCGTCTCAAAAAATTAAACTATCTTCAAATACCCACGCTGTCGATTGATGTTTGTTTTGTCCTCGGAGACGGCACTGAGGTGCCGTGCTACCGAGGGTTTTCAAAAAAAACATCGTCGCAAAAACGTATTGCGGGTTACCCGCCGTCCTGCGTCGCGGACGATTGGTAATCGTCCCTACAGAATTTTGTTTGAATTTGGAGACGGCACTGAGGTGCCGTGCTACAATTATAAATCAAAACGCGACAGCGTTTTCCGAAATTTCACTTTTCACCTTTCAAATTTCACACTAAATAACGCGGTGTTTTCAACTTTCATTCTTTCTTCTTTATTCATTGCGGACGCTTCAGCGGCCGCCCGTATCGTCCCTACAGAATTAGATTTCGCCTCCGGCGAAACGCTCTTGCAAAGCACGAAAAAAGATGTTAGAATAAAATGGACCCCGTATGTGGGGAAAACGGATGGAGAAAAGGAGATTTTTTATGGAAACCAACATGATTTTATACGGCGTTTCGCTTTTACTGGGCCTGTGCTTTTTGTGCCTTTTCTTAAAGCTGCGCGTAAAGCAGAGCAGCGCGAAGGCCGCCGTCGCCAAGTCGACGGTCAGCGTGTGCTTCATCCTTTCGTGGCTGGCGCTGGCGTACAGCCATATGGACGCGTTCGCGGCGTTTCTGGGCGGCGGACTGCTGTTCGGTCTGCTTGGCGATATCTGGCTGGACTTAAAATTCTGCTATGAAAAGGACAGCGATTTTTACACCAAAATGGGCTTTTTGAGCTTTGGGATCGGCCACGCGTTTTACGTGACCGCCGTGATTTTGGGCGTCAACAACGGCTTTAAGCCGATCGCGATCCTGCCCGCCTGCGGCGTGGCGCTTATTGCCGCGCTGGTCGTTTTCTTCGGCGAAAAGGCGATGGGTTTGCACTACGGGGAATATAAAGTGATCTCCACCGTGTACGGCGCCGTATTGTTCTTTATGGCGGCGTTTGCGTTCTTTGCCGCGCTGTTTGCCGGTCTGAAAGAAAATATGCACCTGGTCGTGATGGCGATCGGCGGCGCGCTGTTTATCATCTCGGATCTGATCCTCTCCGGCACCTATTTCGGCGAGGGCAAGAACCGCCCGGTGGACGTCGTTACCAACCACGTCGCGTATTATCTGGCGCAGTTCGTGATCGCGGGCTCGCTGCTTTTCCTGAAATAAAAACCCTATGGAACAAAACAGACAGAAACAGCTGGATTTTTCCGGTATCCGCACGTATTCCGCGCACGACCGGATCAATCTTGTGACCATCGACAATATGATGACGCCGGGCGTCACGCCGCACGAGCCCTTTACGGCGGACGGCTTTGACGAGCTTGTTGACCGCATTCTTGCCGCGCGCGAAAACGGCAGGCCGGTAATCTGGAGCATGGGCGCGCACGTGATCAAAAACCGCCTTTCGCGCTATATCATCGCGCTGATGAAAATGGGGATCATCACGCATATCGCCGCCAACGGCGCCACCAGCATCCACGATTTTGAGCTGGCGTATCTCGGCGGCACCTCCGAGGACGTGCCCACCGCCATCGAAGACGGCTCCTTCGGCATGTGGGAGGAAACCGGCGCGTGGATGAACGAGGCGATCAAGGCGGGCGCCGAAAAAAATATCGGCTACGGCGAGGCGCTGGGGGAATATATCGACCTGCACCCGGCGCGCTTTCCAAACAGGGAAGACTGCATCCTCTGGCAGGCGTATAAGCTGGATATCCCAGCCACCTACCACATTGCGCTGGGTACGGATATCATCCACCAGCACCCGACCTGCGACATGGCAGCCATCGGCAA
>JAFSXY010000023.1 GCA_017443805.1 Clostridia bacterium
AAAAGAGAGCGTTACGATCTCGAAACCCATGTCCGCAAGCGTTTTCTGCCGGTCCTCCTCCGTCATCAGCCGCGGCACAGGCGTCCCGGTGAGCACCGCGGCGGGAGATTTATCAAATAAAAGCACGCACGGGGTAAGCCCGTTTTGTTTTTGCTCCAGCGCGGCGGCAAGCACCTGCCGGTGACCGATGTGCAGGCCGTCAAAATATCCCAGCGCAACAGCGCACCTTTTTTGTTCACTCATCCGCCAAGCACCCTCTTTACAAGCATTGTTTCGGGCTTATCCGCCGGGATCTCTCCCAGTCCCAGAAACGCGCCGTCCGGCGCATACACCCTGTAAACGGCCGGCGCAGGCTGCCCTTTCAGCCGTTCGGTCAACAGATCGCCGCCGTTCATAAAACGGACCGCCTGCTTTTGGGTCACATAGACCGCCGGGAAAGCGGCAAACGGTTCATCCGCCGGCAAAAGATACGCCGCGGGATCGGTTTTCAAGGTCTCCTCCGTAACGGCGTTTTCAAGCGTAAAGCCGTTGGATGCCGTGCGCCGCAGCGCCGTTAAAGCAGCGCCGCAGCCGAGCGCTTCGCCGATATCCGCCGCCAGACTGCGGATATAGGTGCCCTTGGAGCAGACAACGTCTATCTCATATTCATTGTCATCAAAACAGCCGGTCAGCTCCAGACGGCAGATGCGCACGGGCCGCGCTTTGCGCTCGATTTCTACGCCCTGCCGCGCAAGCGCGTACAGCCGCTTGCCGTCCACGGACAGCGCGGAATACATGGGCGGCGTTTGCAGGATATCCCCTAAAAAAGAGGGCAGCACCCGTTCAAAGTCCACCTTTGTCGCCGAAACGGCTCTGGTTTCGAGCACCTTGCCGGTGATATCCAGCGTATCGGTGACGATCCCCAGCCGCAGGCGCGCGGTATAGCCCTTTTCTTCGTCCGGCAAAAACGGGATCAGTCTTGTCGCGCTGCCGACCGCCACAGGCAAAACGCCGGTCGCCATCGGGTCCAGCGTCCCCGTGTGACCGGTCTTTTTTTCGTTATACAGTTTTCTTAAAAAGCTTGACGCATGGAAGGAGGTCTCTCCCGGCGCCTTGTCAAGCACAACAAATCCGTTCATATGTTTTTTGACGTCAGCTCTTGCTCTACTGCTTTTACGATCTGCGGCACAACGGTCTGCAGATCGCCGTCCAGCTCGCAGCCTGCGGCTAGCGCATGTCCGCCGCCGCCGAAGCGTTTGCAGATCTCGGAAGCGGAAAGCGGCGCGCGGGTACGCACGGAGATCCGCCAGCCGCCCTCGGGCCGCTCTTTGACGGTCACCCCCGCCAGAACGCCCTCGATCTGCCGCGGCAAGGCGTTGACCGCCTTAGCGTCCGCCTCGGTCACGCCGGTCGACGCAAACAGGGAAAGCGGGATCGTCGCCACCGCGCAGCGGTTGTCCAGAAACATCTGCACGGAGCGCATGACCGAAGCTTCAAACTCCACATAGGCAAGGCTTTTTGTCTCAAAAATATCCGTGTTGATCCGTCCGTTGTCCGCGCCGGCGTCCACCAGCGCGGCAGCCGCCCGCAGCGTAGCGGCGGTGGTATTCGGATAACGGAAGCAGCCGGTATCGGTGGCGATGCCGGTATAAAGACAATCGGCGATCCGCGGCGTGATCCGAACGCCGCCGAAGGTGAACAGCTCAAACAGCACCTCGGCCGCCGCGGCGTCTTCAGGCAAAACCAGCGTCTGCCGGGCGAACAGATTGTTGGAGGCGTGGTGGTCGATGCTCAGATCCACCCGGTCGCCGTACGCCGTTCCCGGCGTTTCGTACACAAGCTTTCTATCCGCTACGTCCACGGTCACAACGAAAAGCGGTTCAAATACGTCGCCCGTATACTCCCGCACAAGAAAGTTGACGTCCTGCGGCGGCGTATCCAGCAGATACCGTACGCGCTTGCCCATGGCAGAAAGCGCTTCATACAGCGCAAACAGGCTGCCCACGGCGTCGCCGTCCGGCAGACGGTGCGTCAGCAGCAGGATATCGTCATGGGCGCAAAGCGTCTTCCAGGCCTCAGGCAAACCGATATTCATACCGTCCCGTCCTTTTTCTCGGCGTCATACAGCTTTTGGAACATGGCAATGCTTTTTTCCACAGAGTCGTCCGGAATAAACCGTAATTCGGGCGCTTTGCGCAGGTCAAGCTTTGCGCCGAGTTCCCGCCGCAGATAGCCCTTTGCGCCCTCGGAAAGCACCTTGCAGGCAGCCTTTGCCTGCGCAAAGCCCTCCAAAGAGCTGATATAGACCTTGCACGAGGACAGATCGTGCGCTACCTCTGTTCTGACAACGGTGAGCAGCGACGTGTTCAGCCGCGGGTCCTTCAGCTGGGTGATCAGCACGGTCAGTTCCCGCTTGATGTCCTCTGCGGTTCTGTCTGCTTTATAACTCATGGCTTATCCTCAATCCTCGCGGTATTCCTCCACCAGATAGGCTTCCAGAATATCGCCTTCCTTGATATCGTTGTATTTTTCAAGTCCGATACCGCACTCATAGCCGCTCATGACTTCCTTTGCGTCGTCCTTTTCACGCTTTAAGGAGGCAATGGCGTCCTCCGCGATCACGATGCCGTCGCGTACGACGCGGATCTTGCAATTCCGGGCAACCTTGCCGTTCAAGACGTAGCTGCCCGCGATGGTCCCGGCGCTTGACAGCTTGAACACGCGCCGGACCTCGGCCTTGCCCAGCTCCACGTCGCGGAACTTCGGCGCAAGCATGCCCTTGATGGCCGCCTGTACGTCTTCGATGCAGTCGTAGATCACGCTGTACATCCGCATTTCGATCTGCTCGCGCTCGGCGTGCGCCGCGGCGGAAGCGTCGGGACGGACGTGGAATCCGATGATGATGGCGTTGGATGCGTTTGCAAGCATGACGTCGGACTCGACGATCGCACCCACGCCGCCGTGAATGACGCGTACGCGCACTTCGTCGTTGGACAATTTTTCCAGATTCTGCGTAATCGCTTCCACGGAGCCCTGTACGTCCGCCTTGACGATGATGTTCAGCTCCTTGACCTCGCCTGCCTCCAGCGTGGAGAACAGGGTATCGAGGGTGACCTTGCGGTAGGCGTTGAACTGCTCTTCCTTGATCTTCTGTTTTCTCTGTTCCACCAGCTCGCGGGCAAGCTTTTCGTCGCTGACCGCGTCAAACACGTCGCCGGACATGGGCACTTCCGCAAGGCCCATCACTTCCACGGGAACGGAGGGACCTGCCTCCTTGATCCGGCGGCCGGTATAGTCCGTCATGACGCGGATACGGCCAACGGCTGTACCGGCGACCACGATATCGCCGCTTTTGAGCGTGCCGTTCTGTACCAACAGCGTTGCAACGGGGCCCTTGCCCTTATCAAGCCGCGCCTCGATGACCACGCCCTTTGCGGCGCGGTTGGGGTTGGCTTTGAGCTCCTTCATCTCCGCCACAAGCAGGATGGATTCGAGCAGTTTATCGATATTCATATGCGTTTTCGCGGAAACGGGCACGCAGATGGTCTCGCCGCCCCACTCCTCGGGCACCAGACCGTATTCGGTCAGCTGCTGCATGACGCGGTCGGGAGAGGCCTCCGGCTTATCCATTTTGTTTATGGCGACAATGATCGCCACCTCGGCGGCCTTGGCATGGTTGATCGCTTCGATCGTCTGCGGCATGATGCCGTCGTCCGCGGCGACCACAAGCACGGCGATATCCGTCGCCTTGGCGCCTCTGGCGCGCATTTCGGTGAACGCGGCGTGGCCGGGCGTATCCAGGAAGGTGATCGCCTGTCCGTCCAGATTGACTCTGTAAGCGCCGATATGCTGCGTAATGCCGCCGGACTCGGTCGCCGTAACGGAGGTGTTGCGGATCGCATCCAGAATGGACGTTTTGCCGTGGTCCACGTGGCCCATGACCACCACGACGGGGCTTCTGGGCTCCAAATTGGTGTCGTCGTCCTCGGTCGCGTCAATAATGCGGTCCTCGATCGTGACGACGATCTCTTTTTCAACTTTCGCGCCGAGCTCCGTCGCCACGATATCCGCGGTATCGAAATCGATCGTTTCGTTGATGCCCGCCATAATGCCGTAGCTGAACAGCTTTTTAATGACCTCGGCAGCAGTCAGCTTTAACTGACTGGCAAGCTCGCCCACGGTGATCTCGTCGCCGATCTTCACGATAATGGTGCGCTTTGCGCGCTCCTCGGCGATACGCTTCAGGCGTTCGGCCTCCGTTTCTCTGCGGCGCTGACGCGGTCCCTGCTTTTTGTTGTACTGCTGGGACTTCTGCTTGATCTTCTGCTTATGGCTATTGTCGGACTCCCGCTCCCGCACGGCGCCGGAGGAGAGATTGTCGTATTTTTCGTTGTACTTATCCAGATCCACTTCTTCACTGCGCGTATTGACGGTCTTGCGCTCGCCCTTGGTGCGCGCCTGTACGAAGTTGGGGTCGTTTTTGGGCGTTTTTTTCTGGAACGGGTTCACGGCGCTCGGCCGCTGTCCCGGTTTGCCGGGAACGGGCTTGCCTGCGG
>JAFSXY010000175.1 GCA_017443805.1 Clostridia bacterium
CTTTTCCGTATCCAGGCTGTCGCCGTCAAAGTCGTCTTCAAACGTCAGCTCAAAATCGTCCACGTTGATCCTGTTTGCCCGCTTGTTGACGGGAGACGTATGGAAGAGGATGAGCAGCACGTTTACGAGCGCGATCATCAGGTTTAAGAATTTTGCAGGAAAAACGTTCATATACAGACGCTCCTTTTTCTTCATCCGTCAGCTGTTTATCACGGCCGACGGCTTGTTTTTTCACTTATATTATATCTGTTTTTAACGCGTTTTTCAATCGGTTTTTTAAGCGTCCGGCTCCAGACGGAACGACCACTGATAATCGCCGGTCGGCAGCTCATAGGCTTTTTCCGGCTGCGGGCCGCAGGAATTGGAGCCGAGGCCGCGGTGCCGGTGGTCGATATACAGATAGTGCTTTTCGCTTTTTTCCAGCTCGTCGCAGTGCCGCGCCTTGATCAGCTCCGCCGGCGAAAAATCGTGGAAGGAAAACGAAAACGCGCCGAGTACGGTCAGCGCTTTTCCGCCGCCCGAGACCGTCACGCGCCGGCAGTCGCCGTGATTGCCGGTCTCCTGCGGCACGTCGTATAAAAAATGCAGGTCCGAAATATCCGCCTCATACGCTCCTATCGGCGTGTGCGCCTTGCAGTCCGGATAGTTTTCGTCCGGGCCGCGGCCGAACCAGCGGCAGTGCGCAAACACGGGGTCCAGTTCAAAATATACGCCCACGCGCGGCAACACGGCCGGTTTGTCGTCTTTATAATAAGGCTTCATGGAGATCTCGACCTGCACGCCGCCGCCCGAAGCGATCCTGTAGCATAAAACCGTGTCAAAACCCCAGCCGTAACTCTGCGGCAGGAATTTGCCTGTCGCCGTTACGGTCACCCCGGCCGGCGTGTCGTCCACGCAAACGCTATGGCAGCCGAAGCGCATGGTATGCACCAGATAGTCCTTCCACACGCCCGCCAGACGCGGATCAAAGCCGACGATGCCGTCGTTGTCCGTCGGCGCGCGCATACAGTTCAGCTGCATCGGCGCTTGGAGCAACACTTTTGAGTTCTTCTCCAGCCGGCACAGCAGGCCGTTTTTTACGGTAACACAAAAGTTTTCGCCTGTCACACACACAACATCCGCTTTCTGCGAAACACTGTGCCGGAACGCCTCCGGCTCCGGCGCGGGAAGCGGGATATCCGCAAGGACCGTCTGTTTGTGCGCAAGGATCCGCCCCGCTTTTGAGAATACGCAGTCCGCCGTGATCAGGCCCGAAAGCCCCTGCGTTTCCAGCGGCAAACTGAAAAAGCGGCATTCGCGCGCAGGAAGGCCGTCCAACGGGATCTCCCCCTGTCTGACCGCCTTGCCGTCGGCGCACACGGACCAGCGCAGTATAACGCCGTCCAGCGGCAGAAAATCATAGGTGTTTTTCACCGTGACGCCGTTTTCTTCCCAACGGACGTGCACGGGTGCAGAGACTTCTCTGAGCTCCGCCCAGGCCGGCTTCGGGGTACCGTCGGACCGGTGGTAGCCGTCCAAAGAGAAATTGGACCAGTGGTATTCGTCCGGGAAATCGCCGCCGTACAGATAGCGCGGCCTGCTGTTTTTGCCTTTCGTAAAAAAGCCGTGGCTCTTATATTCCCAGACGTAGCCGCCGCAACAGTGCTCGTTTTCGTACACCCAGTTCCAAATATCCTCCAGTCCGCCGGGGCTGTTGCCCATGGCGTGGCCGTATTCCACCATCAAAAGCGGATGGGCGGGGTTTTCTTCGGTATCGTACAAGGTCTGCATCGGCATATAGCCCGTTAATGCAAACTGTTCTTCCGCGTCCGGCCAGCACTCGCTCATATCCTTGATCGGTTTTTTCACGTCCTGCCTTGTCAGCCAGTCGGCGGTGCGCGTGTTGTTTTCGCCTGCGCCGCATTCGTTGCCCAGCGACCAGATATTGATACAGGTCTCGTTTTTGTTGAGGGCGTACATGCGCGAAGCGCGGTCAAAGAACGCGTCGAACCAGGCAGGGTCCTTGTTGAGCGCCCCCTGATCGCCGGAAGCCTCCGCGCCGTGCGACTCGCAGTCCGCCTCGTCCATCACGTAAATACCCAGCTCCGAGCAGAGCTCGTAAAACAGCGGCTGGTTCGTATAATGCGAGCAGCGGATCGCGTTCAGCCCGCAGGCCTTGATATCTTTGAGCTCCGCCTCGATCTGCGACGCTTTGATCGCGCGCCCTGTGCGGCAGTTGTTTTCGTGCCGGTTTACCCCCTTGAGCGTGATGGGCTTTCCGTTCATTTTCAAATAGTATCCGTCAATGGACGACTGCGCGATCCCCACTTTTTTCGTGTGCGTTTCCGTCACGCGCCCGTTTTCGGCGATTTCGGTATACAGCGTATAAAGATAGGGCTGCTCGGCGTTCCACTCCACGGCGTTTGCAAGCGGCAGAAACGCTTCCCCGCTTTCCGTCAGCGGTTTTTCCGCTGCGGCGCAGACCGCCCCGGCGGCGTCGCAGAGCGTAAAACGGAGCACGGCGGGCGTCCGGCCGACGGAACAGAGATATTTGACCGTCAGGCCCGTTTTGTCCGGCAGGAGCGTATAATCCCACAGCGCGTTTTCTCCGGTATAGATCAGCATCACGTCCCGGAAAATGCCGCTTGCAAGCAGCATGTCCTGATTTTCAAGGTACGAAGCGTCGCTGTAGGTATACACCTTGACCGCCAGCAGATTATCACCGTCGGAAAGCGCCGCCGTCACGTCGAACTCCGCGGGGATGCGGCTGCCCTTGGAAAAGCCGATATACGTTCCGTTGAGCCAGACAAAATACACGTTGTCCACCCCTAAAAAGCGCAGAACGGCGCAGCCTTGCTCCGGCTTTTTCGCCCGGAACGAAAGACGGTACAGCCCCACGGGGTTGTTGCGGTGGATATAGGGCGGATCGTACGGAAAAACGTAGCGCACGTTCGGATAGTAACAGGTACCGTAGCCGTGGAACTGCCACATGGAGGGCACTTCCAGCGTATCCCACGCCCGGTCGTTATAAGCGGACAGATAAAACGCTTCCTCCGTATCCTCCGGCAGGTATGAAAACCTCCAGTCGCCGCTTAACAGCTGCACACGGTCGGACTGCAGATAATTGCGGTGCGTAACGCCGCGCATCCCGGCGGGGATCAGCAGCGTCCGGGCGGGCAGCCTGTTTTCGCCGACCTTTTCCGGCGCAAATAAAACCTTCTGAAAATCCATGTGTTCCCCACTCCTTTTTCTTCTTTCCATCTTATCATATCGAACTGCCGTTTGCAAGTATGCACAAACGATCCTTTGCAAGTATGCACAAACGATCCTTCCCCTTGCTTTTCAAATGGAAAAATGATAGGATATATGTATCGATAAAAAGGTGCACAACATCCGGGAGGATATGGGAATGACCGTCGACCAATACGTAAAGCAGATAAACAACGTGATCGCGAACGGAAAATACAAGGATACCTGGCCGTCCCTTGCGGGCCGCAAAACGCCCGACTGGTACTACAAAGGAAAATTCGGGATCTTTATCCATTGGGGCGTGTATTCCGTGCCGGCGTTCGGCAACGAGTGGTATTCCAGAAATATGTATGTAAAAGACAGCCGCGAATTTGACCACCATCTCCGGACCTACGGAAAGCATAAGGATTTCGGCTATAAGGACTTCATCCCGCTGTTCCGGGCGGAAAGCTTCGACGCCGCAAACTGGATCGAAACGTTCAAAAACGCCGGCGCGAAATTCGTGATGCCCGTCTGCGAGCACCATGACGGCTTTGCGATGTACGACACAGCTTTCAACCGCTGGAACGCCAAAAACATGGGGCCGCGCCGCGACGTCGCGGGAGAACTGAAGGCGGAATGCGAAAAGCAGGGCCTTGTATTCTGCGCCTCCACCCACCGCGCGGAGCATTATTTCTTTATGAACATGGGCCGCACGTTCGACAGCGATATTGATCCGGCGGGCAAAGACTTCGATTTTTACGCCCCGGCCTTTTACGACGACAAACTCGGCCTGCCGATGACCGCCACCTGCGATATCGTGGACGAGATCGGGGCAAGCGAAGAATATCTGACGGACTGGATGGTGCGCACCTGCGAGCTGATCGACAATTACCGGCCGAAAATGCTGTATTTCGACTGGTGGATCCAGAACAGATCCTTTAAGCCGTACCTGAAAAAGATCGCCGCTTATTACTATAACCGTGCGGAAGAATGGGGCGAAGAAGTCACGATCGACTATAAGCACAACGCTTTCCCGCTTGGAACTGCCACGCTGGATATCGAGCGCGGATCGCTGGGCGACGTTTTCCCCTATCCCTGGCAGACCGATACCGCCATCGGCAACCGCAGCTGGGGATATA
>JAFSXY010000176.1 GCA_017443805.1 Clostridia bacterium
CCGATCACACTCTGGTGCAGCAGCACCTGATTGAGCACGCTGCCGAGCACGTAGCGGTAACCGGGCGTTCCCACCGCGACTTCCACTGCCTCGCTGATGGCGCAGCCGAGGCTGCCGGTGGTGCCGGGATGCGCCTCCAGGATCTTCTTGCCGATCTCGGTGGTGGTGCTGGGACTGGGCGTGACGTCCGCGCCGTAAACGCGCATCACTTCGCGGCGGAAGGGCTTCTGCTCATAAGAGACCTTGACCATAAACACCTTGCAGTCCAGTCCGAAATACGCGCACGCCATGGAAAGCGCCGTGCCCCACTGGCCCGCGCCGGTCTCGGTAGTCACGCCTTTGAGGCCCTGCTTTTTGGCGTAGTAGGCCTGCGCAATGGCGGAATTCAGCTTATGGCTGCCGGAGGTGTTGTTGCCCTCAAACTTATAATAGATCTTGGCGGGCGTGCCAAGCGCTTTCTCTAAAAAGTAGGCGCGCACCAGCGGTGAGGGACGGTACATTTTGTAAAAGCTACGGATCTCGTCGGGGATGGGGATATAGCGGTTCTCGTTGTCCAGCTCCTGCGCCACAAGGTCGCTGCAGAAAACTGCGCCGAGCTCCTCGGCCGTCATCGGCTGATGCGTACCGGGGTTTAAAAGCGGCGCCGGCTTGTTTTTCATGTCCGCACGGACGTTATACCATGCGTTTGGGATCTCATTTTCATTTAAGTAGATTTTGTAGGGGACGTTTTGTTCTGCCATGGTGTTCTTTCCTTTCATCACTTGAATATTTTTAAGTTTTTTTGATCTGTTTTACTGTAATCCGTTGCGCCATCGGCGCGTAAACTTTTTCATATTGTTTCTCCTTATGAAAAAAAACCTGCCCTATAAACATAGGACAGGAGCTTTTATCGCCTCTGCGGTACCACCTAAATTCGTTATCCGAAGATAACGCCCTCTTTTCGCATACGTTCATATGCTGTCCGCTGTAACGGGCGGCGCCCGTCTCCCCTACTCTCAAAAGATTTCGGTTTGCCCTCACGAGGCCATTCGCCGCTTCGCTTTTTACTGCCTTGCACCAGACGGCAGCTCTCTGAAAAAAGCTTTGAACCGGTTACTATTCTCGCTCACGGGTTTCATCTATGGTCACATTATATGCCCGGAAAAAAGCGTTGTCAAGTATTTTTTTGCTTAATCGCAAAAAAACTCATACCGGGCCGGCCGCGTCCTCCGTAACGGAGACCTGCGAAAAGTCGGTCGGCGCTTCCTCGGCGGGAACGTCCTCTGCGGACGGCATGGCGTCAGCCTCCGCGTCCGAAGGCGCTTTTTTAAATAAGTGGATGATCCCTTCGTCATTGAACTTCTTTATCAGGATCACACAGAACGGCAGGATGAAAAATCCCAGCACGCCGATGGTTTTGGTGCCCACATACATGGCGATGATGGTCACGATGGGGGAAAGCCCGACCTGCCCGGCAACGAGCTTGGGCTCGATCACCTGGCGGATCACAAGGATAACAACATAGATCACCAACAAACCGATCCCCATGGAGATATCGCCGGAAATGAAGTGGTATACCGCCCACGGGATCAGCACCGTGCCGGTGCCGAGTACGGGTACGATATCGATAATCGCCGTAATGAACGCGATCAGGATAATAAAATCGGAGTTGAATATTTTACAGAACTTCAAAATATACAGACCGATCGTCAGCTCGGTCGTAGTGATCAAAATGATCAGGCCGTAAGCCTTTGCCATCTGAGAAAGCGTTTTTTTTGCAAGCAGCTGCGCGTCCAGGATGCGCTGCCTGTTACGGTCGGAAAACTGCCGGAGCACAAAAGCGACGATCTTATCGTATTCGATCGTCATAAACACGCATGCCACAACGGAGATCACGATCCCGATCAGCACGGACGGGATCTGCACCACCGTGTTTTTCAGCATGCCGCCGCTCTGCTTCAAAACGGAAGACCAGTCGATCCCGAGGCCTGACAGCGAAAAGTTTTCGAAGCCGCTTTCAATGATATCGTCAAAGAATTCGGTGATGGAAGTCGTCAGGCTCAAACGAAGCTTGTCCGGCAAAAAACCGATCGTCGACAACAGCCAGTTTTTCACATATTCCGCCAGATCCGACAGGTTTCGCACTTTCAACACGATAAAGGCGTAAAAATCCTTCACCTTGCCCGCGACGGCGCTTCCGGCAAAAAACAGCAGCATACCGAAGACGCCGACGATCAGAAGCACCAGCACCGTGCTGACGACGCTGCGGTTCAGCGGGGTTTTATCCGAGAGCATCCGCACGGGCCTGTGCAGAAGCACCGCGACGAGAAACGCAAAAATAAACGGCACAAGAAGACTGAAAAAGGTCTTGAAAACAAGATAAAACGCGGCGAGTATCATCGCAAAATACAAAACCGTAACGATTGCGCCCCATCGTTTTTTTATAACGTCGTCCACTTTGAATTCCTCTCCTTTTCTTCCGCTACGTTCATTTTAACCTATTTGAATATATTATACAACATTTTTTTGAAATAATTCTGAATTTTGTCCCGCCCTCCGGTCCGGAAAAAAAGTATTGACATTCTCATTTGTTTTGATATATAATCAGTAAACGTAGAATAAGGGGCGTAGTATGCCCTTTTTCAATCATGCGGAAAAATGATCTCTGCTTTTCCGCACAAAAAGAATGGAGGAGTTCCGGATGAAAAGAACGTATCAGCCTAAAAAACGTCAGCGCAAAATGGAACACGGTTTCAGAAAAAGAATGTCTGATAGAAACGGTCGGAAAGTTCTCGCCCGCCGCAGGGCAAAGGGCAGAAAGCAGCTTTCCTACTGATACCGGTTCATTGTCCCGATGGCACTGACCGGCACGATCCCGTTAAAAACCAACAGTGATTTCCGCAGGGCCTACACCCGCGGAAAAGCCTACACAGATCCTGCACTGGTTACTTATGTAAGAAAAAACCGTGCGGGAATTTGTCGTATAGGCATAACCGCAAGCAAAAAAATCGGCAACGCAGTAGAGCGCAACAGAGCAAGAAGAGTGATCCGGGCGGCTGCAGAGATGCTTCCCTCCTTTTCTTCCGGTTACGATATTGTGTTTGTCGCCAGAACGCGGACCGTCAGCAGAAAAAGCACGCAGATCAAAGAGATCATGTCGCGACAGCTGACTTCGGCAGGTGTGATCCATGAATGAAACAGGGCTTCCGCTTCGTTTGATCCGTTTTTACCAGCGAAAGATCTCCCCTCTTTTTCCCGCTCGCTGCCGGTATTATCCCACCTGCTCCCAATACGCCTATGAAGCGATCGAATGCTACGGCTTTTTTTTGGGCGCCGCCCTCGGCGCACTGCGCATTCTGCGCTGTAACCCGCTGTTCAAAGGCGGGGTGGATCCCGTTCCGGAATTTAAGAAAATCAAGTACAAAAAACCGAAAAATCACCCCCCGGAGGAAGATACATGAACGCAATCAGAGAAGTGTTGGCCGTTCCCTTCGGCTGGGCGCTGGGCGCTTTATATGATCTGAGCGGCAACTATTTATTGTCCCTTATCGCGATCACGCTTGTCTTAAAGCTTGTTCTTTTGCCCTTCAGCGTCATGCAGCAGAAAAACACGGCAAAGCAAATGCGCCTGCAGGCAAAGGTCAACAAGATCCGGGCAAAATACGCCGGCCAGGGCAGAGAAGGCCAGATGAAGATCAGCGAGGAAACGCAGGAGCTGTACCGCAGAGAGGGCTATAACGCCAACACCGCCGGTTGTCTGCCCATGCTTTTCCAGTTTATTGTGATGATCGGCCTTTACGGCGCCATTTATTCCCCGCTGACGCGCGTGCTCCACATTTCGGAAACCGCGCTGACAGCCCTGTCAGACGCTTACTATCAGGTCGAAGCAACCGCAGACGCAGCCAAAACCGCTTACAGGATCCAGCTGAATATCCTGAACAAATTCGATCAAATCGTCCCTCTGGTACAGAACAGCGCGGATATCAAACAAACGGACATCGACAACATCCAGGGCTTTATTGATCATTTTACCATTTTCGGCATCAATTTAACGGAAATGCCCAACGAATGGAAGGACATCGGGTTTACCATTCTGCTCATCCCTATTTTTGCGGGCATTACTTCCCTGTTCACCGCAGGCTACACGTATCTCAAGCAGCGCAAAACCAACCCCGAAATGGCAAAAAATCCCGCCATGGGCTGTATGTCTCTGTTTTCTCCCCTTATTTCCATCGTCTTTTCTTACACGCTTCCCGCAGGCGTCGGCTTTTACTGGATCATTTCCAACATCCTCGCCTTTATCCAGATCATCGCCCTTGACGTGGCTATCAAGCCCGCAAACATCATCGCCGGGCAGATGATCGACGAAACGGTGGAACGCCGTGCGCGAGAACAGAGCGTCAAAAAACGCAAAGCGCTGATGGACGCAAAGAAAGAAAACGGACAAAACTGACGAGTGTCGGGCAAAAGGCCCGCAAAACACAGAAAGGATCACCGACCATGAGAATTGAACAGACCGGAACCGGCGTCACCGTGGAAGAAGCCTATGAAAACGCAAAAGTGCTTCTGGCCGCGCCCGAGGACGTCGAAATCCATAAGGAAATCATACAGTTTCCCAAGAAAAAGCTCTTCGGACTGAAGACCGAACCCGCAAAGGTCACGGCCTGGTACGAAAAAGAAGACCCCGCTCCCAAGCCCGTAAAACAGCAGGAGCGTCCCGCAAAGCAGGAAAAGCAGAACGCGCCGAAACAGGCAAAACCCGCCCAGAAAAAAGAACAGCCCAAGGCCGCCGCGCCGGCAAAAACGGAACAACCCAAAGCCGCGCCGGAGGAGGAGCTGACAAGAACGCCCGTTGCGCTTCCCGAAAACGACCGTACCGCTGCTTATCTGAAAATGATCGTTTCCGGCATGGGGATCGAGCAGTGTGAAATCAGCCTTGAAAAAATCGAAGAGACCGAAGAATTCGTCTACAACATCTCCTGCGGCACCGCCGACGGCGTACTGATCGGCAGACGCGGCGAAACGCTGGACGCCATCCAGTATCTTGTACGGCTCAGCGAAAACAAGGGGCTGGATGAAAACAAGCACCGCAAGATCAGCGTAAACGTAGGCGACTACCGCGAGAAACGCAACGATAACCTGCGCGCACTGGCGGCCAAAAACGCACGCAGAGTACTCAAATACGGCAGGAACGTTGCTTTGGAGCCGATGTCCCCTTATGAGCGCAGGATCATCCATACCGCCATTCAGGGCATTGAGGGCGTCACTTCCCATTCCGTCGGTTCCGACGCAAACCGCAAGGTCATCATCACGCTGGAGGAGGGCGTCAAGCCCACCAATCCGTCCAAGGGCGGCTACGGCAAAGACCGCAGCGGCTACGCCAGAGACCGCGGCGGCTACGCCAGAGACCGCGGCGGCAGACGCGACGGAGGCAGAGGCTACCAAAAACGCGAGCCTTATCAGCCCGCTGTGACCAGAGAGCCCCGCAAGGATTCGGAAGGCTCCCTGTACGGCAAAATCGAGATCCCGCCGAAAACAGAAGAGTAAAACACATAAGGGGCTGTCTTTTAAGCGACGGCCCCTGTTTTTTATTTTAATCCGTCTGAAAAACCGGATGATCTTTTATTTAGCCCAAAAAGAAGGCTCCCGAAACGTTTCACCGCCAGCGGAATACATCATGTTTTCGCCGGCAAAAACGCATCACGCGTCGGAAAGCGTACGTCGTGTTGCATAACAGCACCTCATTGCGCAAGCTGCGTTCCCGCTTGCCTCTGCACGCCGTTATGGTCCACGTAGGTCTCACCGTCGAGCAGCAGCTCGCCGACCGTGCAGATCTCGTACCCGTCCGCCAGCAGCGAATTGAGGATTCCCGGCAGCGCCTGCAGGGTGTTTTCCTTGCCGAGATGGAACAGCAGGATTGCGCCGGGATAAACCTTTTCGAGAATACGCGCCTGCATTTTCGCAGGCGTGATATTTTTCCAGTCGATGCTGTCGGCGGACCACTGGATCGCCGTCATGCCGAGGCTCTCGGCGGCCTCCACGGTATTGTTGTCGTACGCACCGGACGGCGCGCGGTACAGGACGGGCTTAATACCCGTCAGGGCGAAAATTTTATCGTTGCAGGCGGAGATATCCGCGGTGATCTGGGCAAAGGTCTGCCGCGTGGGGTCCCCGTGCTTATCCGAGTGGTTCCCCGCCTCATGGCCGGCATTGACGATCTTTTTTACGCTTTCGGGGTATTGACCGACAAAATCCCCTACGAAAAAGAAGGTCGCCTTTACGCCGTTTTCCCGCAAAATATCCAATATCCCGTCGGTCGTCTCATCGCCCCATGCCGCGTTAAAGGTCAGGGCGATTTTCTTTTCCGACGTCCCGACCGCATACACGGGGATCTTGCGCGGCGTCGCACTCACGGTTTTAACGGCGGTCAGCACGATCACCGCGACCAGCACGGCCAGCCATAAAGCAAGCAAAATAAACAATCCCGTTTTCTTCTTTCCTATCCCGATCAGTTTCATCCAAGAGCCTCTTTTCCCGTTTTGATATATATCACAATATGCTTTAGAGAAAAAAAATAGAACGCGCAGCATGCACGTTCTATTTGTTCTGCGCCGCATACGGCAATTCTCTCGAGCTAAATACGGCAGCTCTCTTAAGCAGGGTTGACGTGGACCATGATGTGCTTGACGTCCGGGAACTGTTC
>JAFSXY010000003.1 GCA_017443805.1 Clostridia bacterium
ACCGCTTCGCGCAGCATATCCACGCCCTCGCCGGTCTCGGCGGAGACCTCGATCACCTGTTTTGCCCCGGCAAGAAGAGGCTCCGCGGCAAAAGCGGCCCGGCGTTCGGCGCGTTGGGTTTTGTTCAGCTTATCGCACTTGGTGAGCACGCAGACGAAGGGATAGCCGGCCTGCGTTAAAAAATCCAGCATGGTGCGGTCGTCCGCGGTCGGCGCGTGCCGCATATCCAGCAGCTGTATGACAAGGCGGATCTGTCTTCCCTGCGCGAAATAGCCCTCCATCAGCTCGGCCCAGCGCTTGATCTCGGAAGCGCTGCGTTTGGCGTAGCCGTAGCCGGGCAGGTCGGCAAAGCGGACGTTTTCCGCGGTAAAAAAGTTTACGGTCGTGGTCTTGCCCGGCACGGAGGAGACGCGCGCCAGCTGCTTGCGGCCGAAAAACTTATTCAGCAAAGAGCTTTTGCCCACGTTGGATTTGCCTGCAAACACGATCTCCGGCAGGTCGGAGGGCGGCAGCTGGCGGGAAGTGCCGAAGGACGCCTCAAATTTAACGTTATTGTAATTCACCGGTACGGCCTCTCTGTTCTATGTATTCCGGGATGTGCAGCGCTTCGTTTTCGGCGGCCTCTTTTCCGGCGACTGTTTCCGCAGCGGGAAGCAGCGAAAGCTCCAGCGCTTCATCCGCCGTTTTGATCGGGATAAAGGTGATCTTTTCTTTGACGGCGGCGTCCACCTCGGCGAGGTCCGGCGTGTTCTCCCACGGGATCAGAACGTAGGAGATACCGTCCCGGTAAGCCGCCATCGACTTCTCGCGCAGGCCGCCGATCTGTAAGATCCTGCCGCGCAGGGTGATTTCGCCCGTCATGGCGATATCGCCGCGCACCTTGCGCCCCGTGAGGGCGGAAACGACGGCGACCGTGGTGGTGACGCCGGCGCTGGGCCCGTCCTTGGGCACGGCGCCCTCGGGGAAGTGGATGTGGATATCCTTTGTTTTATAAAACTCTGCGTCGATGCCGTAAATTTCGGCGCGGCTGCGGATAAAGCTCACGGCGGCGCGGGCGGACTCCTTCATGACGTCGCCCAGCGACCCGGTCAGCTCCAGCTTGCCCGTGCCCGGCAGCACAGCCGTTTCCACCTGCAGCAGCTCGCCGCCGACGCTCGTCCACGCAAGGCCGTTGACCAGGCCCACCGCGGGCTCGTGTTTATTCTCCTCCGGGCGGTATTTTTTGACGCCCAGCAGCGTTTCCAAATTCTCGGGCGTAACGTCCAGACGGCCATCGTCCCCCGACGCCAGACGCACCGTTTCCTTGCGGCACAGAGCCGCCAGCTTGCGCTCCAGCACGCGCACGCCCGCCTCCCGCGTGTAGCCGTCGATCACGGCGCGTAAAGCGGCGTCGGAGACGCGCAGCTGCGTTTTTTTCAGGCCGTGCGCCTTCAGCTGCTTCGGCAGCAGGTGCTTTTTTGCGATCTGGAATTTTTCCTCGAAGGTATAGCCCGGGATATCGATGACCTCCATGCGGTCGCGCAGCGCGGGCGGCAAGGCTGTTTTGTCGTTTGCCGTGGTGATAAACAGCACCTTGCTTAAATCCACCGGCAGGTCGATATAGTGGTCGCGGAAGGCGAAATTCTGCTCGCCGTCCAGCACCTCCAGCAGCGCGGCGGCGGGATCGCCCTTGAAGTCCGCGCCGAGCTTATCCACCTCGTCCAGCAAGATCAGCGGGTTCAGGCTTTTGGCGTCCGTTAAAGCGGAGATGATCCGGCCCGGGATGGCGCCGATGTAGGTGCGGCGGTGGCCGCGGATCTCCGCCTCATCCCGCACGCCGCCCAGCGAAATGCGCGTATACCGGCGGCCGGTGGCGGCGGCGATGCTTTTTGCCACGGACGTCTTGCCTACGCCGGGCGGGCCCGCAAGGCAGATGATCTGGCCCTTTAAGTCCGGCGAGACGATCAGGGACGCCAGCATCTCCGTAATGCGCTCTTTGACGTCCTTTAAGCCGTAGTGGTCGCGCTCGAGCACGCGCGCGGCCCTGGCAAGGTCCTTGTTTTCTTTGGTATATTTGCCCCACGGGATCTCCAGACATTTTTCCACATAGGTGCGGATCACGTTCGCGTCGGGGTTGGAGCCCGCGATCCTGCGCATGCGCTCCACTTCCGTAAGCAGCTTTTTCTTGCTCTCCTCCGGCATGGCGGAGGCGCGGATCTGTTCCTGCAGGCGGGCAGCGTCGTCCAACTCCGTTTCGCCCAGCTCCTCGTTGATCACGCGGAGCTCCTCGCGCAGGTAATACTCGCGCTGGTTCTTGTCCATCTGGGCGTTGACCTTTTCCTGCAGCTTTTCGTCGATGGCAAGGATCTGCGTTTCGCGCTCCAGCATCACGCAGAGCATCTCCAGCCGGCGGTAGACGTTTAATTCGCACAGCAGCGCCGCTTTTTCATCGTCCTCGTAGATCACGTTGCCCGCAAGAATATCGGACAGCGCGGATGCGGCATGCGTTTTGTACACGGCGTTCACAACGTCCGGCGACAGATCGTCCGCCAGCTCGCAGTAGGCCGTAAAATACTGCTTGACGCTGTATACGGCGGCCTCCTCAAAAAGCGCTTCCTTCCCCGCGGCCTCCGGCGGCAGGGAAAGGTCCTCCTCCGGCAGCATGACGTCCGCGCTCAGATAGGGCAGCGTTTTGTTCACGGACACGATCCTGCCGCGGCGGCGGCCCTCCACCACAATGCGCAGCAGCCCCGAACGGTCCGGCAGACGCACGATCTGCCGCACGGCGCCGACCACGCCCACGGGCAGCATATCCTCGATGGCGGGCGTCTCCTGATCGGGATCGCGCTGCGGCAGGAAGAACAGCTCACTGCCTGTCTCCCCCGCCGCCTTGACCGCGGCGAGGCTGGCTTTTCTGCCGATATCAAAGTGCAGCGTCATGCCGGGGAACAGGAACAGTCCCCGCAGCGGCACCACCGGCATGGTCTTTATTTCAAAGGTCTCGGTCTTCATAAGGGTTCTCCGTTGTTTCTTTTTTGAATTGACAGTAGTATAGCACCTTTCGCGCCGGTTTGCAACCGTCAATCCTTACCGATGCATAAAAGCTTGGACGGCATTCGCCTTTGCAGGAACAGCCCTGGCGTCCGCCATCCGACAAAAACGTAAATTTCGCTCTTTACTTTTTTTTCTTACTTTGGTATAATTTTTTATATATCTTTTCGGAGGAACGACCCATGGAATACACGTCAACAAGAAACAATACGCTGCGGGAAACGGCGTCGTTTGCCATCGCAAACGGCATCTCGAAGGAGGGCGGGCTGTTCGTGCCCACCACCATCCCGCAGGTGGACGCGGACTTTATCGCGTCGCTGGCGAAAAAAACCTACATTGAACAGGCAAGGGACGTTTTATCCCTGTTTTTGACCGACTATCCCGCCGCGGAGCTCGCTGCGGCGACCGAGGGAGCCTACACGGGCCGTTTCGGCAGCGAAGCCGTTGCGCCGGTGGTCCCGCTGACCGGGAACACTTACGTGCTGGAGCTCTTCCGCGGCCCGACCTGCGCGTTCAAGGATATGGCGCTGCAGCTGCTGCCCTATCTGCTCACGGGCGCCGCAAAGCGTGTGTCCGACGGAAAAGAGACCGTGATCCTGGTCGCCACCTCCGGCGATACCGGCAAGGCGGCGCTGGAGGGCTTTAAGGACGTGCCCGGCACGAAGATCCTTGTTTTCTTCCCCTCGGACGGCGTGAGTCCCATGCAGAAGCTGCAGATGACCACGCAGGAAGGGGCAAACGTGGGCGTTTGCGCCATCAAAGGCAACTTTGACGACGCGCAGACCGGCGTGAAGGCGATTTTCACCGATCCCGCCGTACGGGAGACGCTGGCGCGGCACAACATGCAGTTCTCCTCCGCCAACTCCATCAACTGGGGCAGGCTTGTGCCGCAGATCGTCTACTATTTTTCCGCCTACGCCGGGCTGCTTGCCGCCGGTAAGATCCGCAACGGCGACAAGGTGAATTTCTGCGTGCCCACCGGCAACTTCGGCAATATTTTAGCGGCGTATTACGCCAAAGAGATGGGCCTGCCGGTCAACAAGCTTATATGCGCGTCCAACGAAAACGACGTGCTGACGGAATTTCTGACCACAGGCCGGTACAACCGGGTACGGCCCTTCCACACCACCGTTTCCCCCTCCATGGACATTCTTATTTCCAGCAACCTGGAGCGGCTTTTGTTCCACCTGGCGGGAAACGACAGCGAAAAAACAAAGGCGCTGTTTGCCGCCCTTGCAAAGACGGGCGAATATACGGTAGACGGCACGATGCTTTCGGCGATCCGCGCGCTGTTTGCCGCCGGCTCCGCAAACGACGCCGGCACGAAAGAGACCATCCGGGATACCTTTGAAAAAACCGGCTACCTCTGCGACACGCACACAGCCGTAGCTATAAGAGTATATAATGAATACTGCGCAAAAACGGGCGACGGCACCCCCACCGTGATCGCGAGCACCGCTTCGCCCTACAAGTTTTCCCGCGCCGTATTGGGGGCGCTGACAAACGAAAGCCTGCCCTCGGACGACGAGTTTGAGACGCTCTCCGCGCTGGAGGCAAAAACCGGTGTAAAAGCGCCGGAGAACCTGCGCACGCTGCGGGGAAAAACGCCGCGCTTTACGGACGTGTGCACGCAGGCGGAGATGGAAGAAAAGGTGTTCGGACTGCTGGGCGTACGCTGAGCGGCCGCTGCGCGTCCGCAGTGATGTGTTGCTGCGCAACGTGATGTGCGCCGGGCGGCCGCTGCGCGTCCGCAGTGATGTGTTGCTGCGCAACGTGATGTGCGCCTACGTCGCGTGATGCGTCGCTATGCGACGTGATGTGCGCCGGGCGGCCGCTGCGCGTCCGCAGTGATGTGTTGCTGCGCAACGTGATGTGCGCCTACGTCGCGTGATGCGTCGCTATGCGACGTGATGTGTTCCGCCTGCGGCGAAACGTTATGGAAAACCCTTCGGGTTTTGATTCAAAACTCAACTCTCAAAACTCAAAACTCAACTCTCAAAACTCAAAACTTGAAAGGATCCCGGCAACGCCATGGCCGTTTATGTGATCGCCGATCCGCACCTCTCCTTCGGCACGGACAAACCGATGAATATTTTCCGCGGCTGGGACCGGCATGCGGAAAAAATGCAGGAAAACTGGCTGGCGACCGTCCGGCCGGAGGACGCCGTCGTGCTGCCGGGCGATATATCCTGGGCCATGACGCCGGAGCAGGCGCTGGCGGACCTGCAATTTCTGCACGAGCTGCCCGGCACGAAGATCATCGGCAAGGGCAACCACGATTACTGGTGGGCGACCATGCGCAAAATGACGGCGCTTGCGGAGGAGCACGGGCTTTCCTCCCTGCGTTTTCTGTTCAACAACGCCTTTTTGGCGGATGGGATCGCCGTGTGCGGGACGCGCGGCTGGTTCTTTGACGCGGAAGCCGACGCCCAGGGTGAAAAGATCATCCTGCGGGAGGCGGGCCGCTTACGGGCGTCCCTGACGGCCGGGCAGGCGCTGGGCGGCACGCTGACGGCGTTTCTGCACTATCCCGCGGCGGCGGACGGCAGAGTCTGCGCCCCCTTAATGGAGGTGCTGCACGAATTCGGCGTGAAGCGCTGTTACTTCGGCCACCTCCACGGGCAGAACACCGCCCGCTACGACGATTTTACGGTGGAGGAGATCCGCTTTTCGCTGGTCTCCGCGGATCATCTGCAGTTTTGCCCCCTGCGTGTGGAGTTTTGAGTTTTGAGAGTGGAGTTTTGAGTTTTGAGAGTTGAGTTTTGAGAATTAAAATCAAAACGCGCGGCGTTTTCCTGCAGGACCGGCAACCGGTGACCGGCTGCCGAAGAAAATAGTGTTTGACATTTTTATTATTTTGTTATACAATACAAAAGCTTATATTGAAATAAAAATAATGCAAGAAGATTGCAGGAGGAAAAACCATGCTGAAATCAGCCGAAAAAACAGGAACCAACGAATATACCATCGAGCTTGCCATCGGCGCCGAAGCGTTTGAGGCCGCCGTAAACAAGGCGTACAACAAAAACAAGGGCCGCATCACCGTGCCGGGCTTCCGCAAGGGCAAGGCCCCCCGCGCCCTGATCGAAAAGGTGTACGGCGCAAACGTTTTTTATGACGACGCGCTGGAGCTCGCGTTCCCGAACGAATACGAAGCAGCGCTGACCGAAGCGAAGATCGACGCCGTTGACAACCCCAGGGATTTTGACATCCGGTCCATCGGCAAAGAGGGCGTGGAGCTTGTGTGCAAGGTCACCGTAAAGCCCGTTATCACTATAGACGGCTACAAGGGCCTGTCCGCCGTGCGTGAAGCCGTGGAGGTCTCCGACGCGGACGTGGACGCGGACCTGAAGAAAAAGCAGGAGGACAACGCCCGCGAGATCACCGTAGAGGACAGAAAGAGCAAAAAAGGCGACATCGCCGTGATCGACTTTGAAGGCTTTACGGACGGCGTCGCTTTTGACGGCGGCAAGGGCGAGGACTACGAGCTGGAGCTCGGCTCCGGCAGCTTTATCCCCGGCTTTGAGGAGCAGGTGGAAGACCATGGCGTCGGCGACAGCTTTGACGTAAACGTGACCTTCCCCGAGGAATACGCAGAGGAGCTCGCCGGCAAGGCCGCCGTATTCAAGGTGACCTTAAAGGGCCTGAAGGAAAAGCAGCTCCCCGCGCTGGACGACGAGTTTGCCAAGGACGTCAGCGAGTTCGACACGCTGGACGAATTAAAAGCCGATATCAAAAAGACGCTCACGGACTCCAAAGAAGCGAGCGCAAAATCCGCCTTTGAAAACGAGATCTACAATAAGCTTTCCGCGCTTGTGACCGAGGAGATCCCCGCGTGCATGATCGATAAGGCCGTGAACAGCATGGTCACGGAGTTCCGTTACAACATCGAGGCGCAGGGCATCCCGTACGAGACCTATCTTTCCTACTTCGGCATGAACGAGGACGGACTGAAGGAGTCCTATAAAGAGCGCGCCGAGAAGGACGTGAAGATCGAGCTTGCGCTGGAGAAGATCGCGGAGCTTGAAAATATTGAGATCGGCGAAGCGGATCTGGAGGCCGAATACGCCGCCATGGCCGAGCGCTACAAGATGGACGTTGCCGACGTAAAGAAAGCGATCGCCGAGGATCATCTGACCAAGGAACTGAAAAACCGCAAGGCTTCTTCGCTTGTGCTGGACGCTGCAGTCGCCGAACAGGCGGAAAAGCCCAAAAAGAAGGCCGCCGCCAAGAAGCCCGCCGCCAAGAAGGCGGAGGACGCCCCCGCAGCGGAGGAAAAACCGGCCGCGAAGAAGGCGCCCGCCAAGAAAGCCGCCGCCAAGAAGGCGCCCGCCAAGAAAGCCGCCGCGGAAGAACCGGCGGAATAAAATCCGAAAACCGGCCAAAACTGGAAGAGAAAGAACAAAATTAAGAAAGAAGGGACTTTATGTTTTTCGATCCGAAGCTGTCTTTGGTGCCCACCGTTATCGAACAGACCAACCGCGGCGAGCGCGCCTACGATATTTTTTCCCGGCTTTTAAACGACCGGATCGTGGTGCTCAGCGAGGAGGTCAACGACGTGACCGCCAGCCTTGTGGTGGCGCAGCTGCTGTTTTTGGAGGGACAGGATCCCGAAAAGGATATTTCTTTCTATATCAACTCCCCCGGCGGCAGCGTATCCGCGGGCTTTGCCATCTTTGACACCATGCAGTATATCAAGTGCGACGTCTCCACCATCTGCATCGGCATGGCGGCCAGCATGGGCGCGTTCCTGCTTGCGGCGGGCGCGCCGGGCAAACGCTACGCCCTGCCCAACAGCGAGATCATGATCCACCAGCCGCTGGGCGGCACGCAGGGCCAGGCGGCCGACATCAAGATCGCCGCGGACCACATCCTGCGCACCAGAGAAAAGCTCAACCGCATCCTGTCCGAAGAGACCGGCAAGCCGCTGGAGGTCATTGCCGCCGATACCGACCGCGACAACTGGATGACCGCCGAAGAGGCCTGCAGTTACGGCCTTGTTGACAAAGTTCTGTACAAGAGATAACGGAGGAACATTCCATTGGCTAAATACGACGAGCCCAAAGACCAGATCCGCTGCTCCTTCTGCGGCAGAACGCAGGATCAGGTTTCCATGCTCATTCAGGGCCCCGGCGCCTTTATCTGCGACGAGTGCGTGGAGAACTGCCGCGAGATCATCGACGGCGGCAATCAGCGGCACACGCCGCACTCCACCGCAAAAAAAGCGGTGCGGCGCCTGCCCAAGCCCCAGGAGATCAAGGCAAAGCTAGACGAATACGTCATCGGCCAGGACGAGGCGAAGATCTCTCTCTCGGTGGCCGTATACAACCATTATAAGCGCATCTACCGCAAGGCGAAAACCGACGTGGACATCACCAAGAGCAACATTCTGCTGCTCGGTCCCACGGGCGTGGGCAAGACCTTCCTTGCGCAGACGCTCGCCAAAACGCTGGACGTTCCCTTTGCCATCGCGGACGCCACCACCTTAACGGAGGCCGGCTACGTGGGCGAGGACGTGGAGAATATCCTGCTGCGCCTGATCCAGGCGGCGGATTACGACGTGGAAAAGGCCGAACGCGGCATCATCTACGTGGACGAGATCGACAAGATCGCGCGCAAATCCGAAAACACCTCCATCACGCGGGACGTCAGCGGCGAGGGCGTGCAGCAGGCGCTGCTGAAAATTCTGGAAGGCACCGTGGCAAACGTGCCCCCGCAGGGCGGCCGGAAGCATCCGCAGCAGGAGTTCATTCAGGTGAACACCTCCAACATCCTCTTTATCTGCGGCGGCGCGTTTGACGGCATTGAAAAGATCGTGGAAAAGCGGCTGGGCAATTCCGTGCTCGGCTTCGGCAGCGAGATCGTCTCCAAATCGGAGCTGGATTTCGACGCCATTATGACGAAGGTCATTCCGCAGGATCTGGTCAAATACGGCCTGATCCCGGAGCTCGTAGGCCGTCTGCCCGTACTGACAAGCCTGATGAATTTAGACGAGGCGGCGCTGATCAAGATCCTGCGCGAGCCGAAAAACGCCCTGTTAAAGCAGTACCAGGGGTTGTTCAACATCGACAATATCGAGCTGGAATTTGACGACGCGGCGCTGGAGTATATCGCCAAAACGGCGCTGGAGAGCAAAACGGGCGCCAGAGGCCTGAGGTCCATTATGGAACGCGTGCTGCTGCCCGTCATGTATACGGCCCCTTCCGATCCCGCGATCGAGAAGATCACCATCACCTACGATTGCGCGGCTTCCGGCGCACTGCCGATCATCGTCCGCGATCCGGCAAGGCTCTCCCCCTCCCCCGAGGTCGTGGAGACGGGAGCGTGAGCAAACGCTTTGCGAGCGCAAAGCGTTTGCAGTGAAATATTGCTGCGCAATATGAAATACTTTGCTTCCGCAAAATATGAAGTATCTCCTTTGGAGATATGAAGTATTTCGTCTGCGACGAAATATTGCGGAAATCCCTTCGGGTTTTGATTTTATTTATAAAACGGAAAGCGGGTGCGTCGCATAAAAGCGGCGCACCCGTTTTACCTTTGTTTTTCGCGGACGATTAATAATCGTCCCTACAGGGTTAGATTTCGCCTCCGGCGAAAATATCGACGATATAATCAAAACGCGAAGCGTTTTCCGAAACGTTTCGCCGCAGGCGGAACACAGCACGTTTTCGCTTGCGAAAACGCATCACGCGCCGTCAGGCGTGCATCACGTTGCGCAGCAACGCATCATTGCGGCCGCTGAAGCGGACGCTTATTCTCTGCGCAGCGCGTCGATCGGGTTCAAATTCGCCGCTTTCACCGCGGGGATCAGGCCGAAGACGACGCCGATCACGGTGGAGAACGCCACGGCGACCAATATCGCCGGGATGCTGACGGCGCTGGGCGTCTGCATGAACAGGCTTAAGAGCTTGGCAAGCAATATGCCCGCCAGCACGCCGATCACGCCGCCCAGG
>JAFSXY010000024.1 GCA_017443805.1 Clostridia bacterium
GGCAGAGAAAAGGGGATCCTGGCCGGCGCGAACGTCGTCATGCCGAACCTCTCCCCTGCGGACGTCCGAGAGAAATACTCGCTGTACGACAACAAAATCTGTACCGGAGAAGAATCCGCACAGTGTAAAGACTGCCTGTCCGCCCGTATGCGCGCCATCGGCTGCGAGCTTGTGGTATCGCGCGGGGACCCTGCGGAATATGAGAAAGGATAATAATAGAAAATGGCACAATACGATCCCGCGTCTCTTCACGCGGAGGATTTTATCAATGATGAAGAAATAAAAGAAACGCTTCGCTACGCCGAAGCGCATAAAAACGATCTGCCTTTGATCGAAGAGATCCTTGAGAAAGCAAGGCCGGTCAAAAAAGAAAAGGGCTTCGTCTGCCGTGGTCTGACGCATCGGGAAGCAAGCGTGCTGCTGGCCTGCGAGCTGCCGGAGGTCACGGAAAAGATCTACGAGATCGCAAAAGAGATCAAGCTTGCCTTTTACGGCAACCGCATCGTGATCTTTGCGCCGCTGTATTTATCCAATTACTGTGTCAACGGCTGCGTATACTGCCCGTATCACCTGAAAAACAAGCATATTCCCCGCAAAAAGCTGACGCAGGAGGAGGTCCGCGCCGAGGTGATCGCGCTGCAGGACATGGGCCACAAGCGACTGGCGATCGAGGCGGGCGAAGATCCGGTGAACAACCCGATCGAATATATTCTGGACTGTATTAAAACAATTTACGGCGTCCACCATAAAAACGGCGATATCCGGCGCGTAAACGTCAACATTGCCGCAACAACCGTGGAAAACTACCGCAAACTGAAAGACGCAGGTATAGGGACCTACATCCTGTTTCAGGAAACCTATCACAAGGAAAGCTACCTGAAGCTGCATCCTACCGGCCCGAAACATGATTACGATTACCATACGGAGGCGATGGACCGCGCCATGCAGGGCGGCATCGACGACGTAGGCCTTGGCGTTTTATTCGGCCTTGAAATGTACAAATACGAATTCGCCGGGCTGATCATGCACGCCGAGCATCTGGAGGCCGTACACGGCGTGGGGCCGCACACCATCAGCGTGCCGCGCGTCAAACGGGCGGATGATATCGACCCTTCCGCTTTTGACAACGGGATCGACGACGAGACCTTTGCAAAGATCACCGCCTGCATCCGCCTTGCGGTCCCCTACACCGGCATGATCATATCCACGCGTGAAAGCGAAGAAGTGCGCGCCAAGCTTTTGGACCTCGGCATTTCACAGGTCAGCGGCGCTTCACGCACGAGCGTGGGCGGTTATACGGAGGAGGAACGCCCGCACGATACGGAGCAGTTTGACGTCTCCGACCGGCGTTCATTGGACGAGGTCGTCCGCTGGCTGATGGAAAACGGCCATATCCCCTCTTTTTGTACCGCCTGTTACCGGGAGGGGCGCACGGGCGACCGTTTTATGAGCCTGTGCAAAAGCGGACAGATCTTAAACTGCTGCCATCCGAACGCTTTGATGACGCTGACCGAGTATTTAGTGGACTACGCTTCGGATGAGACAAAGGCGATCGGCTTCCGGATGATCGAAAAAGAACTGGACCGGATCCCGGGCGACAAAGTGCGCGCCATCGCCGCACAGAATATAGAAGACATCAAAAATTCCAACCGGAGAGACTTCCGGTTCTGAAAGAAAAGAGGTTCCTATGTCCCTCAATGAAACCGTATCCGCAGAGCGCATCCATATCAGCTTTTTCGGGAAACGCAACGTCGGGAAATCCAGTCTTGTCAACGCCGTGACAGGGCAAAACCTAAGCATTGTATCCGACGTCAAGGGCACCACGACCGATCCCGTAAAAAAAGCCATGGAGCTGCTGCCGCTGGGACCGGTGCTGATCACGGACACGCCGGGCCTTGACGACGAGGGGACCCTCGGCGCACAGCGCATAAAAAAAGCAAAGCAAACGCTTGCCGGCACCGATATCGCCGTTCTGGTAACAGACGCCGTTTCCGGGCTTTCCGACGAAGACCTTGCGCTGATCGACCTGTTTTCCGCACGCGGGCTCCCCTACCTGATCGCTTACAATAAAACGGATCTGCTGCCGGACGTACCGCAGGCGGATCAAAACGCCGTTTACGTCAGCGCGCTGACGGGGCTCGGCGTTACAGAGCTGAAACGAAAGCTGGGGGATTTTGCAAAACAGATCAAAACGGATAAAAAGCTCCTTGCGGATCTGGTCTCGCCGGGCGACACGGTCGTTCTTGTCATACCGATCGACTTGTCCGCGCCGAAGGGACGGATCATTCTGCCGCAGCAGCAGGTTTTGCGCGAGCTGTTGGATCTCGGCTGCACGGCCGTTTGCTGTCAGCCCGGGCAATTGCCCGGCGTGCTTGCCGGTTTACGGACGCCGCCGCGGCTGGTCGTCACCGACTCGCAGGTCTTTGCGCGCGTTGCGCAAACCGTGCCGAAAGAAATTCCCCTGACCTCATTTTCCATTTTATTTGCACGCTACAAGGGGGAACTGCAAACGCTGGTCGCCGGTGCGAAACGCCTGTCCTCTCTTCGGGACGGCGAACGCGTTCTGATTTCCGAGGGCTGCACGCACCATCGGCAGTGCGGCGACATCGGCACGGAGAAGCTGCCGCGCTGGATCGAAGCATACAGCGGCGCAAAGCCCGTCTTTTCCTTTACGTCCGGCGGAGATTTTCCGGAAGTGACGTCAGACTATGCGCTGATCGTCCACTGCGGCGGCTGCATGCTGGGCGAAGCGGAAATGCGCGCGCGGATGGCGCGTGCGGAAATATCGGGCGTGCCCATGGTAAATTACGGCGTCGCCATCGCAGCCATGCACGGGCTGCTGGACCGAAGTCTCTCGGTTTTCGGCAGAACAGACGAAATGTAAAAAAGGCTTTTTTGCCGGTTTTTATCTTGAAAAGCTCGGAAAAAAGTGTTATTATACATATGTAATCCATAAAAAGGAGTGACTTTGCATATGAAAAAAACACTGAAAAAAACACTTGCAGTCATTTTAGTCCTCAGTGTTTTGATCCCCTGTTCCGCCGTCGCGCTCCGGGTAAAGGCGAAGGATGCGGACGCTGTGACGATCTATGTGCGCGGCGTAACCGACATTTACAAATACAACGAAGACGGCTCAAAGGAAGCGCTGTACGACGACGGAGAATACGTTGACGCGATTATCGACGACGCCGCGCCGCTTTTGCTTACGGGGAAATACGACGCCTATGCCGAAAAGGTCCTGGAAATCGTTACGCCTGCTTATGAAGCCTTCCGTCCGAGTCTGGAGGACGGCTCCGTGCCGGCGAACACCCATCCGGAGTTTGTTTGGGATGCGGACGACATAGATCCCGACGCCCCTTATTATGAGTATTTTTTGGATGAACGGCTCTCCCCCTTTGTTGTCGCGGAGGATCTGCACAACTATATCGAGGCCGTAAAAGCCGAAACAGGCAAAACAAAGATCTACCTCTATGCCAGATGTCTGGGCCCCGTCGCCGCGCTGACTTATCTTTACGTTTATGAAAGGCCGCTGAACTATGAAAACGTGGCGGGCGTGATGCTCTCCTTCTCAACACACGAGAGCATGTCGCTTGCAGACGCCGTGTTCACCGGGTCGGTCTATGTTTCATCCAAGGCGCTGACCAGATGGCTGGCCAGCACGGATCTGACCGAGATGGACGTGGATGCGGGAACCGCACAGATGATACAGAGACTGCTGAACGCGCTCAACGCCGTGCAGGGACTGAGCTTGACGTCTTCTTTGCTCAACCGCCTTTACTCCAACCTAAAATACAATCTCTTTAAGCCTCTGTTAAAAGAATACTATGCGCTGCGTCTGATGGATATGGCCTGCGTCAATGAAAAATTTGACGACATGATCGCCTATCTGTTCTCCGACGAGGGCGACGAAGAGACTTACGCTTACGCGCTCGGCGAGCTGCGCAACTACCACGAAAACGTCTATCCCGCGATCAACGGCATGCTGCAGACGATCAAAGAGCAGGGCAAAAACGTGATCATCATGGCGGACTACGGCGGACAGCAGTATCCCGTCAGCAAGGAAAGTGAATATCTGGGAGACTATCAGGTAGGCACCAAGGCGCAGAGCATCGGCGCCACCACGTCCAAGGTGGACGAAACGCTCAGCAAATCCTATATTGCCGAAAGGAAAGAAGCGGGCTTTGAAGCCTATATTTCCCCCGACAAAAAAGTGGACGCCTCAACCTGCCTTTTCCCGGACAATACCTTCTTTGTGGCGAACCTCGACCACGTATGGTCTTCCGACTATACACACGCAGAGCTTTCCATGCTTTATACAGACGAGTTTGACGTCCATTCGGACCCGGAATTGCCGCAATTCCTGTACTGGGATGAAGAAAATGCAAAACTGGTCCCGCTGTCCTCCGTACAAACGGATCAGAACGATGAGAACGATTTTCTTGCATTTCTCCGTAAAATTGTGGACTTCTTCAAGCGGATCATTCAGGCTATCGTGAATATTTTCAAATAAAACAGGCAAGATCCCCTTGACACGGATCCGGCGGCATATACCGTCGGATCCTTTTTTTCTATTGAATTTTCCCCGTAGGCATGTTAAAATGGATGTATTATTAAAAAGGGAGAAAGCAACGATGCAATCGATCAGACTTTCAGACGTTCTCGCCAGAGTCATACAAATCCACGAGCTTACGGATCCGGCCGTACCTGCGGCGCTTTTTTCCGCGCCGCAGGACACGGGGGTTCCTTTTATTCAAGAAATCCGCTATCCGCTGCCGTCGGCAAAACACAGCTACACCTGTTTTGCAAAAACGAAACGCGCGGTCTGGATGGGCGCCGACAACGGTTTAACGCGCTATGAAGAAGCCCCGCAGCACGAAGCGGACAGAGTCATGTTTTTTCCCGCGGAGCGAAATCTTGCGGACAACTGCGTCAAAGCGCTGTACGTACCGGACGAAAACCGGGAGGAGATCTGGGCGCTTACGCAGACAGCCGTTGCGCACATCATACTGCGCACGCTCTCCGGCGAAGAGAAAGCGGAGATCTTAACGGAGGAGACGCTTTCCTACGTCGACCGCCACGGCATGGTCTCGCAAAAGGATCTGACGGAGCCGCGCAAGCCTGCCAGCGCCGTGCCGCACGGACATTCCGACAACTCCGGCACCTTTACGGCGGGTTTCGCCGTGGGAGAGCTTTGCAAATACGCATACTACAAACGCACCCTCGGCCCGGCGCACGAGAAAACCGTACGCGCGCGGGCAAGCGCCGTACGCAGCACGGAAGCGACCCTGCTTTTAATGTATATGCCCTGCCGCGGCAACGGTTTTGTGGCAAGGACCTATCTGACGCCCAATGAGCCGCTGCCGGACGACGGTCTGTTTTACCGGATCGAAAACGGAAAAGCCGTGTGTCTGGATACGTCGCAGGCGCGCGAACGCGGTATTGCAGGCAAAGAGATCTATGCCGGCGGCACGATCCCGCAGCGTCTGCGCCATCTGTTTGAGGATGAGGGCTATACGCTGGACGGCCTGCGCTACAAGGGCGACACCAGCAGCGACGAGATCACCCACCATTTTCTGCTTGCTTACTTTACGCATATGATCCTGGGAGAAGAGGACAAGGAGCTGGACGCGCTGATGATCACGGCTGTTAAAAACACGCTGCAGCACATCATCGACAACGGCAACCGCCTGATAGAATGCGACGGCGAGCCGACCACCTGGGCGAAATGGGACAAGGGTTATTTCAGCGAGCTGCTCGGCTGGTCGGACGGCTGTCTGAACGCCGCGGAGCTTTTAATGTACCATAAGGTCGTCATGGCGATCAGCGGCGAAACGGGCAAATGGAAAGAAAACTACGACCGTCTGGTAAATGCGGAGGGATACGCGCATCTGACCACCCTGCACGACAGCCGCTTCCACATTTCCGCCGACGTATCGGGGCTGGAACAGGTGGAGGAGCTGATGTACGGCGACAACATGCTTGCCACATGCGCGTACTGGCTGCTGATCACGCTGGAAGAGGATGAAAAGCTGAAAGAAACGTACCGGGCCGGCTACCGCGGCTGGAACGGCACGTTCCGCAGGGAACACAATCCCATCTACGATATTCCCTATATGCTCTCCTGTCCGGACGACCCGGTGGACACGCAGATGCTCGCCGACTGGTTCCGGCGGCAGGATATCTCCCGCGTGTGCGGGTCGGTCTCGATCGAGGAACGCCGGGACGTGCCCGTCCGCTACCGTTTCGGCGGCACAAAGGAGACGTCCTGGCTTTTAATGCCGGATGAACGCGGCATTTCAAAATACGACCGCAACCCCTACGCTTTCATTTCCGCACACAACGAGAACGGTACGCAGGTGCTGGAAAGCTGTTACGTTTACACCTGCGCCTACTGGCTGGGCAAATACTACGGCGTCATTGAGGAGGACTGAACGATGAACGAGATACCGAAAACACATCTGATCGGCAACGCACATCTGGACCCCATCTGGCTTTGGCGGTGGACCGAGGGCTGCGGCGAAGTCCTGCAGACCTTCCGCAGCGCGCTGGACCGGCTGAAGGAATATGAGGATTTTGTGTTTACCTGCTCCTCCGCCGCTTATTACAAATGGGTGGAGGACATCGATCCCGCCATGTTCGGCGAGATCGTTGAACGCGTTAAAGAAGGCCGCTGGGTACCGGTCAACGGCTGGTGGGTGCAGCCGGACTGCAATATGCCCTCCGGCGAAAGCTTTGCGAGGCAGGCGCTTTATTCCCAGCTTTACTACTATGAAAAATTCGGACGGATCTGCTCCACGGGCTATAACGTAGACTCCTTCGGGCATAACGCGAATCTGCCGCAGCTTTTGCGGCAGGGCGGAATGAACGCCTACGTCATGATGCGGCCCGGCGCACACGAAAACCCCGACGTGCCCGGCACGTTCCTTTGGGAATCGGCCGACGGCAGCAAGGTGCTGACCTATAAGATCCCCACATCCTACGCCGTTCATTCGTCCGGGTCGCTTGACGAAGCGCTTGCGCTGCTGGATGAGACCGCGAAAAAAGAGGGGCACGGCATGATGCTCTTTTACGGCGTGGGCAACCACGGCGGCGGCCCCACCAGAGGCGATATCGAGCACCTGTTGACCATGATGCGCCGCGACGGCTACAGCGAACTGGAGTTTTCCTCGCCGGACGGCTTTTTTATGGAATTAAGTCTCGGGATGCCGGACCTCCCCGTTTGGAAGGACGAGCTGCAGCACCACGCCAGCGGCTGCTATTCCGCAACGAGCCTTGTAAAAATGCTCAACCGCCGCGCGGAAAACGCGCTGTTTGCCTCAGAGGCGTTTGCCACGGTCGCGAACAAAACGGCGGGGATGCAGGCGAAAACAGCGGATTACAAAGAAGCGTGGCGGGACGTCTGCTTCAATCAGTTCCACGACGTGCTCTGCGGCTGCTCCATCATGGAGGCCTACCGGGACGTGCGCGACAGCGAGGGCCACGCCATCACCATATCCGACCGGCTGCAGAATGAGGCGCTGCTGCGGCTTGCGCACCGGATAGACACATGGGTGGAAGGCGTTTCGGAGCCCTATACCGAAACCAGAAACCAGGACGCGCGTTTTCCAAGACCCATTGTCGTCTTTAATCCGCTGTCCTTCCCGGTAAAGACGCCGGTACGGACCTACCATCCGTCTTCCGAGGTCAGAGACGCCGACGGAAACGCCGTTCCGTTCCAGAACGTACGGTCCTCCCGTTCCAACGATTCGCACCTCGATACCGTTTTTCTTGCGCAGATCCCGGCGCTGGGTTACGCGACCTATTGGCTGAAGGGCTATGACGAAAACAACGCAGCCGTACTGAAAACCGACGTTTTTGCCGAAGGCCTGACAATGGAAAACCGGTTTATAAAAGCGACCTTCGACAAAAGAACCGGCGCGATCGTCAGCCTGGTGGACAAAGAAAGCGGGTTTGATTACGCTTCTGCGGAAAAACCCGTGGCGGTCCCGGTTGTCATTGACGACCGTAAAACCGACACCTGGGCGCACAACGTTTTCCGTTTCCACGACGTAAAAGGCGGCATGGCGCTTCAAAGCATCGAGCTGATCGAAGCGGGCCCCGTCCGCGCCGTTATCCGCACAAAGCACAGTTTCGGGCAGTCTCTGCTCACGCAGGACTTTATCCTCGGCAGCGAACAGCGGGTGCTGCGCGTCAAATGCAAGGCGCGCTGGGCAGAAGACTTTACGATGCTGAAAATGAGCTTCCCCGTAACCGGCGACAATCTGATCAACACCTGTGAGATCGCGGCGGATTACATCAAGCGTCCCGCAAACGGCGAAGAAGAGCCCATGCAGAAGTGGACCTCCGTCAGCTTTGATAACGGCGCGCGCCGTACGCTCGCGTTGGTCAACGACGGCAAATACAGCTACGACTGTCCCGGCAGCGATTTACGTATTACCCTGCTGCGCAACGTGATTTTTGCCGACCACTATTCCCACCGTCCCGCAGCGGATTTCAACTTTACGGACGAGGGCATGCAGCGCTTTGAATACGGCATAAGCGTGTTTGACGGCGAAGCGGAAAACAGCCGGATCGCAAACGAGGCGCTGGCCTTCAATATCCGCCCCACTGCCATCCCGGAGAGCTTCCACAAGGGCGACATGCCGCAGCGGCACGGCTTTATCGAGGTCCACGACGACAACATCCTTATGACAGCCTTCAAGCTCTGCGAGGACGGCTCGGGCGACGCCGTAATGAGACTGTATGAATCCCGCGGGAAAGAGACACACACGTACGTGCTCTGCGATATGCTGGACGCCGGCTTCCGCGTTGATTTTATGCCGCACGAGATCAAAACCTTCCGCATTGACAAAAACGGCCGCGTCAGTGAAGTCAACTTCCTCGAAGGCGTCGTACCGTATTACGAAGAATAAGGAAAGAAAGATATTAAAAAACGGTGCACAGCTGCACCGTTTTTTAATATCTTTTCCAAATAGTTTTAACGATTTCCCGCCGTTTTCCCTGATAATTGCCGACTCCGACAAAAAAGGGTTCAAATCCGCATTTTTCCAGAACCCTGCAGGAGGCGGCGTTGTCTTTTCGGGAGATACCGTAAACTGTTTCAGTCCCGACTTTTTCGGCAATCACCGGAAGGAACGCCGATACCGCTTCCGTCGCGTAGCCTTTGCCGGTGTATGTTTTTCCGATATGATACCCAATTTCCCATCCGCCGTCTGCAAGCGGCACAAGCTGCACGTAACCCAAATTGCGGTTATCTTCATTTCGGTTCACGGCGTAAACCAAAGGAGCGTCCGTCCTGTCGTACCGGGAGATCAGAAACGCGATCGTTTCAGCTGCGGCTTCCGTTGTTGAAAACACTTCGTCCGGAACAAACTCCATGGTGTCGTCATCCATTGAATTCATATGGATAAATTCCGCCATTTCCGGTGTCAGCTCCGTGATGATCAATCGTTGCGTTTGCGTCAGCATACCGGCTCCAGACAAAGATTTTTCCTCGCCTGCACATTGGTATTCACGATCGGCACGAGCTTTTCACATGTTTCCGCCTCGCTGCAGCTGCCGCAGGTTTCAACGTTTTTTTCCAAAGCGCACCGCCGGATCAGGCAAAGCGCGTCGCAGTAAACCGTTTTTTTACCGTCCATCCGGCACCCGTCGCAGTTTATCATATCCGGCGTGATCTCCACGTTATTCAGTTCCGACCAGAGCGCCGCCACTTTCCGCCGCAGCGCGTCGTCGTCGTTTTGTGTCGCGATATGCGCTTCGCAGACTTCACAATCCAACCCGCAATATGCGATGAGTTCCTTCAAGACACTTACTCCTTCAGCGGTTTTATTTCACTTTTTGAAAAAGACTTAATCCGTTTCAACCAACACCGGACTTCCGATCCACATATCCTCCCACTTTTGGCCGGCGATGATCTCCAGACGCTTTTTCTGTTCCTCGGTGATCTCGCAATGCCCGGTCTCACGTCGTTCCTTGATCACACGCTGCATCTCCTCGTGGTCTTTTTTCGTCATGGAGAACCGGTTGACCAAAATCCACGTCAGGATACCGAACAGCATGGGCATGTAGGTAAAGATCAGCCGCAGGCCGAATATGGTTTTCGGAGACTGGAACTGCGGTTCTTTTTTTGTGACGTCGTAGCCGAAAAACTTCAGTGAGAAACCGAGGATGCCCGTCATAAAGGAGTTGATCGTTTTGGCGACAAAGGAACGGAAGGTGGCGATCACGCCCTCGCGCCGCCGACCGGTGATCATTTCGTCCACGTCCGTGATATCCGGCTGGATGGTCTCAAGCGCAAAGCCGGGACCGGAGAAACCGAAGTTATAAAGCACGGTCGCCAGGAACAGCACGGCGGAAGGCGTGTTTTCCTTCACGAAAGCGTACAGCAAAAGACCTGAGACCATGATCGGCGTAAACAGCGTGCCGGAGATCCGTTTGCCGAAGTAACGGTTGAGAAAATAGTTTGCGGGAGACCCCATAAATTCCGATACGCCCGCAACAACGTTCAGCGTGTTGAAGTGGCGGTATTTATTTGCGATACTGATGATAAAATACTGATCCGAATAGGAGTAAAAGCTTGCGCGGAAGGAATTGAACATGCTGATCAAAAAATACTGCCGGAAAGCCCTGTTCTTAAACACCAGATAGTATTCATGGAACAGATATTTCCAATCCACGGGCTCGGTGTGCAGGGATAAAGACGACGGCTCCGGACAGGTAAAGAACGAAAGCACGGGCGACCAGAAGAACCAGGCCGCCAGCACAATGCCGCAGAACAGATACTTGCCGCGGTCCGCGGGCGAGGGATCCGGCATATTGAAGCCGCCGAGCATCAGTCCCATAAAAATGAAGGATGAGACCTGGCCCACGGAGTTCATGGCGTACTCCACGATCTTATACTGCGTACGTCGGAAGTAGCGGGGCTCAATGGTGGGCAGCATCGCCACGTGCGGCACGCTCATCATCGTATAGGACGTACTGTACAGCAGCGCCGCAATGAGATAATAGGCAAAGGTCAGTCCTACGTTTCCACGGCCCGAGATACCAAACGAGCACCATTTCATAATGTAGGAGATCACAAACGGGAACGCGCCGATGAGCACGTAAAGCCTGTGCTTGCCGTATTTGGAACGCGTGCGGTCGGTGATCAGCCCCATCACAACGTCGGAAACAGCGTCGATCACGCCGTTGATCATGCTCAGCGTGCCGGTGATGTGGGTGTCCAACCCCTCCACAAAGCTGAGGAACTGCTGATGGTACATCCCGATGGGATAGCCCGCGCCGCCGAGCGTGATATTCGCACAGGTATATGCCGCCATGGGCTTTATAAATTCTTTTACGCTGCCCTCAATGCCGACCGCGTCTTTGACGCCGTCTATATTTATTTTTCTCATGCCAACTTCCCCGTATATTTTAATAAAAGAATTTTACCATATCTCCACCCCGGTGTCAAATAAAAACATTTTATATTTTCCGCCTGCGTATAATCCGGGCAAAAAACAGGACAGGTCAAAAAAACTGCTTAAAAAGCAGTTTTATCTCTTGAAAAGCAATTTCAACTATGTTATACTGTTTTTTGGCGTGTTGTTATCCGAAAAAAGGATAAACCCATGAGTTTACATATACAGGAGGAAAAAAATTTGAAAACCTACAACGCAGACTCCATCAGAAACGTTGTGATCGCCGGCCACGGCGGCAGAGGCAAAACCACCCTTGCCGAAGCGATGCTCTTTATCGCCGGCGCATCGGACAGACTCGGCAGAGTGCTGGACGGCAATACCGTTATGGACTTTGACGCCGAAGAAAAACGCCGCAAGAACTCGGTATCCTCCGCGGTCTGCCCCGTGGAATGGAACGATACAAAGGTCAACATCATCGACACCCCCGGTCTGTTTGACTTTGAGACAGGCATGTGCGAGGGTATGCGCGCAGCGGAAACCGCGCTGATCGTGCTGGCCGCCGGTTCCGGCGTTGACGTCGGCGCCGAAAAGGCCTATAAGGCCGCAACCGCGCGGGGAATGTCCAAGTTTATCGTCGTAACACGCTGCGACGCCGAAAACAGCGATTTTTATAAAACGCTGGAGGCGCTGAAAGAGGAATATTCCTCCGCCGTGTGCCCCGTGGTCGTTCCGTATATGGAAGGCGGCAAGGTCGTATGCTACGTCAACTTCCTGCAGAACAAAGCGTTCAAATACAATAACGGCAAAGCGACCGAAACGCCCATCCCCGAAGACGCCCGTATTCAGGAGATCCACGATGAATTCACCGAGGCCGTCGCCTCCGTTGACGAAGAGCTGATCATGAAGTTCCTGGAAGGCGAAGAGCTGACGCACGAGGAGATCGTGAACGCTCTTTCCATCGGCGTGGCCGACGGCAGCGTCATGCCCGTGTATGCCTGCGCAGGCTACACCATGGACGCTGTGGATCTGGTGCTCAACGGTATTACGAAGCTCTCTCCCTCCCCCGCGACCCGGACCGAAACGGCGACCAACGCGGCGGATGAGGAAGTCAAGCTTTCCTGCGACGAGAACGGCCCGCTTGCAGCAATCTGCTTCAAGACGGTCGCAGACCCCTTTGTGGGCAAAATGAGTTACGTAAAGGTCGTTTCCGGTAAAATCGCCGCCGACACGCCCTGCTACTGCGCAAGACTCGGCGCCGCCCAGAGAATGGGCAAGATCTTATTTGCCAAGGGCGGCAAAACGGAAGACGCTTCTGCGATCGTCGCCGGCGACATCGGCGTGATCACCAAGCTTGATAACTTCAAAACAGGCGACACGCTCAGCACGGAGAAAAACGCGCTGACGCTCGCGGGCCCGGTGTTCCCGAACCCCTGCCTGCAGATGTGCGTGAACGTCAAGAAGAAGGGTGAGGAAGAAAAAGTTGCGCAGGGCCTGAAAAAGCTCTCCGACGAAGATCCCTCCATCCGCTATTACACCAACGACGAAACCAGAGAGCAGATCCTTGCCGGCCTCGGCGAGCAGCATCTGGACCTGATCGTCGCCAAGCTGAAAGCAAAGTTCGGCGTAGAGGTGGAGCTGTCCATCCCGCGTGTGGCATACAGAGAGACGATCAGAAAACGCGTGGAGATCCACGGCAGACACAAGAAACAGTCCGGCGGCCACGGCCAGTTCGGCGACGTGTGGATCCGTTTCGAGCCCTCGGACGAGCTTGACCTCATCTTTGCGGAGGAAGTTGTGGGCGGTTCCGTACCGAAGAACTTCTTCCCCGCCGTGGAAAAGGGCCTCAGAGACTGCGTGACCAGAGGTATCGTCGCCGGTTATCCCGTTGTGAACATCAAAGCAACGCTTTACGACGGTTCCTATCACCCCGTAGACTCCTCCGAAATGGCGTTCAAGACCGCCGCTTCGCTGGCGTTCAAGCAGCTCAAGGACACCGCCAATCCCGCGATCTTAGAGCCGATCGGCACCCTGAAGGCTTATATGCCCGACGATAACCTCGGCGATATCATGGGCGACATCACCAAGCGCCGCGGCCGCGTGCTCGGCATGGGCCCCGCCGACGAACCCAAGATGCAGATGCTGGAAGCGGAAGTCCCGATGGCTGAAATGGGCGATTTCTCCACGACACTGCGTTCCGTCACCGCCGGCAGAGGCCACTTCACGCTTGAATTCGCAAGATACGAAGAGGCGCCCGCCAACGTGGCACAGAAGGTCATTGAAGAGTCCTCCATGGCTGACGACGACGAAGACTAATTCCAAAAGAAAACGGCGCTGCTTTTTGCGGCGCCGCTTTTTCATAATAAAAAATATAAAGGAACGAAACAGAAAATGGAGATCAGAAACGCCGGACAAGAGGATATTCCGCAGCTTTTGGCGCTGTTGAGCCAGGTCCTGGAGCTGCACGCCGCGATCAGACCGGATATTTTTATGTCCGGCACAACAAAATATACGCAGACGGAGCTGGCTGAAATACTGCGTTCGGAGAACAAGCGTACCTACGTTGCGGTTGACGGCGACTGTGTGCTCGGTTACGCATTTTGTGAAATCAGACAGCAGCCTTTTTCCAATACAATGGTCCCGTTTTCCTCTTTTTTTATCGACGATTTGTGCGTCGACAGCGCCGCAAGAGGCAGACAGATCGGCAGGCAGCTCTTTGAACACGCGAAAGCGGAAGCAAAAAAGCTTGGGTGTTATGAATTGACGCTGAACGTCTGGGAAGGAAACGACGCGGCCAGAGCGTTTTACGACAAAATGGGCATGCGCCCGAAGGAAACGCAGCTGGAGCTGATTTTGGGTTAAAAAAAATATAGTGCATTTCGCTGCAACAAGGCGTTTTCTTCGCCCGACAGGCGCACATAGGTACGTCGAGGGCGAAAAAACGTCTAAAAATAAACGGTAAGAATTTATATTCCGGATCCCGAAAAAAAAGAAGCGACACAAGACAAAATCCTTGTGCGGGGGACCCGACATAAGGAAGTAAAAGAGAAACCCACTTGACATCTTCAAGCGTGAAAGTGTCATAGTGGGTTATATACTTTCTGAAAGACTTTCGTTCGTTTTTTCGGTTCGTTTAAAGCTAAATTGTTCGCTTGCGCTCACAGCTAAATTGAAGCCATACGGCTTCAGCTAAATTGAAAACCTGCGGTTTTCAGCTATATTAAATTCGCCTTATAGCTCGGCGCAGCCGAATTTAGCTGCGTATTGGCGCAATTTAGCTGACCGCAAGTCAATTTAGCTCGCCGTAAGGCGAATTTAGTTGCGGCACACTTCCTTACGGAATGTGCCGCGCGGCTTCTTTTTTTCTTTTTGGTCTGCGCTGAATGCGACAGTCCCTTTTTGATACGGTTTATTCCAGCACAGAGCCGTCGCTGCGGAACAAAGGCAGCGGCTCCAAATAGCGGATATCGCCGCGGTCGATGGCGTCGCCCTCGGCAAGGATCGCCATTCTGCCGCAGATGATCCCCCCGGCCTTTTCGACCAGCGTTTCCAGTCCCATCAGCGATTCGCCCGTGGAGATCACGTCGTCCACCAGCAGGATGCGCTTGCCCTTCATAAGCTCTGCATCCGCCGTATCGAGATAGAGCTTTTGATGGCCTTCGGTCGTGATGGAGTCCACCGTCACTTCAAATACGCCGGTCATATAGAGCTTCGGCTTTTTGCGGGCAATAAAGTATTTTTTATCGCCGTGCTGCCGCGCCATTTCGTGAATGAGCGGGATTCCCTTGGCCTCTGCCGTGAGCAGATAATCGTACTCCGGGGCGATCTTCAACAGGTCGCGCGCGCAGGCGACGGTAAGCTCCGCGTCGCCGAAGATCACAAACGCGCCGATCATCAGCTCGTCGTTCAGTTTACAAAGAGGCAGCTGCCGTTTGCAGCCGGCAATGGTCATTTCGTAATACATGGTTTTATCCTTTCTTCTCTATATCGATTTCAAAGCTGACTTTGCCCAGGTTTTCACCGGTCACGGTCACTTTCACCTTTCCGCTCTTTCCGGCCGATCTGATCCAAAACGCCCGGTCGCCGCCGATCAGGGAGAAGTGATCGGGACCGATGATCTCGGCGGGGCCGGAAAGCTTCACGCTGATCGCGTGATTGGCAAAGGGCAGACGGTTGCCGTTGGTATCCAGCGCACAGACCTCCACGCGGGTCACGTCGTACGTGCTGTCCTCCGTTAATTTGCAGGCGTCGGGTTTCACGGAAAGCACCGCGCCGGAAACGGCGGTGCGGGTTATGCTTTTTACCAGTACGCCGTTCTTATATCCGTCAAAGCGATACGTGATCTGTTCATCGCCCCAGTTGGCGAAATACTTTGTAACAAGCCCATACAGCTTTTGGAAAGACAACCGGCCGTGCATAATCGCATAAAGCATTTTGACATAATACTGCGGCGGCATGACATACCCTACGGCGCCCGCTTTGTTAACGACGTCCTTCAGCGCGGCGGCAGTCTTCGCGTCCAGTCCCTCCTCCCGCGTTAAGGCGTCGCCGATAAAATCATAAGGCAAAATCGGCGGATGCGGCAAAAACGGAAAACGCTTTTTGTCAGGATAGGCCGTGCTCTTATATTCGCCGTTTTTATAGACCTCCACGTAGTCACAGTTTGTAAAAATATAGGTCTGCCCGATAACAGCGCCGGGGTATTCTCCGACATCCATGGAAGAGGACGTTTCCATTACGGGGAATGCGTCCTGCTGGGAGGCGTAAACCGAAGCGGCAAGCTTCGGCACCCGGAACATATCCGTTACGCCGTGGTAGCAGATCCGGTCGCCGCTGCCGAAATCCTTATGCGTATTGTAATCTGCCATGCACCAGCCGGTAGCGCCGCTGTAACGGTCGGAGGAAAACGCTTTATTCTGCACACGCAGATGCCGCAGCGCATGCTCCCGGCGGATCTCCTCCCGGTCGAAGCTCTTGGTGGGATACATATGTCCGTTGTGCTCCGTTACCAGATACGGCGCACTTAATCCCGTGACCAGCGCGGGCGGCAGAAGCTTCACTGCTCCCCCGCTGTGGCTGAAATCGTTGTAGGTATAAACGTCCTCCAGCAGATGGCTGCGAGGCATATTCCTTACGCCGCCCGTCTGCCGGGTGGGATCCAGCGACCTTGCGAGCGCATTGGTCTCGGTATAAAACTCATCGCAGTCCGCGCCCTCGTTGACACGCACGCCCCACAGCACAACACAGGGGTGCGAACGGTCGCGGACGATCATGTCGCGGATATTCTGCAGACAGTTTTCCCGCCATTCCCCCTCGCCCAGATGCTGCCAGCTCGGCATTTCGGTAAACACCAGCAGACCGATCTCATCGCAGCGGTCCAGGAAATGAATGGAATCGGGATAGTGCGCGGTACGGACGAAATTGCAGCCGAGCCGGAATTTCAACAGATCGGCGTCCGCCCGCTGCGCGGAGGCCGGCATCGCGTTGCCGACGTACGGATAGCTTTGATGCCTGTTCAATCCCACAAGCTTGAGATGCTTCCCGTTGAGATAAAAGCCGCCGCGGGTGAATTTTGCCTCACGGAAGCCGAAACGCTTTTTGATCCCGTCGCCCCGGCAGGTCGCGGAAAAGGTATACAGCTTCGGATCGTCCAATTCCCAAAGCCGTGCATTTTTGATATTCCATCGCACACGCAAAACACTGCCGTCGATCACGGCGGTTTTCTCGCCCATGACCTTGTCGCCGTCCGACACCCGCAGCGCGACCGTACCGGAAACGGGACGGTTAAAGCGGATATCCGCCTCTAAGATCTTGTACGCGCCGAGCACGTTCGGCGTTTTGATAAAAACGTCCTCAATAAAGGTCTCTTCCGTTATTTCCAGCCAGACCTCGCGGTAAATGCCGCCGTAGCACAGATAATCCACCACATGGCCGAAGGGCGGGATCTCCTTACGCTCGGTACAATCCAGCATCACGGCAAGCGTATTGACGCGCTTATGCACAAGCGACGTGATATCCAGCGTAAAGGGCGTATACCCGCCCTTATGTTCACCGGCAAGCTGTCCGTTTATATACACTTTCGCGTAATTGGCGGCTCCCTCAAAATGCAGCAGCACGCGTCTGTTCTCTTCAAACGCCTGTGCGGGCAAACGGAAGTTTTTCCGGTAGCAGCAGACAAACTGATAAAGCGTCTCGCTGAAATAGTTATACGGCAGCTCTTTGTTGGTATGCGGGATCTGCACGACGGCAAAACCCGCATCGTCATAGCGCGGCTTGACCATTTCCTCCGAAAAGGTCTCGCTGAACTTCCAGTCAAAATTCAGGTCTATGCGTTGTCTCACGACTGCGCTCCTTTCTATGTCGGCCGACGGCTGCATCATTGCCGCCGCGACGTCTGCGGGATAAAAATACCTTTTTTTATTATACCTTTGTCAGAAATAGAAGTCAATGAAAACAGAAAAATAAAACAGAAAAAACAAGCGGCACAAAACAAGCGCACTTTGTTTGTACAAAACGCACAAAATGGAACCTTTGCACGGATTTTGAGCGGCTTTCCCTGCGTTTTTTTGCAAAAAACCTTGCAAAGAAGCCCGGCATTTGATATAGTATAAGATAAGGAAATTCTTCTCGGAGTTTATCGGAAAGGAAACGGCGTTTCAAATGCCGCATACGGGAACTGACTTATGGCAAAAGCAAAAAAAGCACTGAAAACCGCCGCCACCTGCGCAGGCGTGGCCGCAGGCACCTATTTTGCCGCAGGCGCATTGATCACGGAGGGCGTGCTCTCCCGCTGGGGACGCATCAACAGCAAACCGGACGAGATCCTGAACGATCCGGGCCTGATGCGCGCGTATCTGCAGGATGAAAACTTCCGCAAAGCGGACGACTGGTACATCAATGCAGCGCGCGAGGAGCTCAAGCTCGTAAACCGCAGGAACGAGACCCTGCACGCGGAACTGGTTGAAGCTGCAGAAGAAAGTCACCTTTGGCTGGTACTGCTGCACGGATATTCCTCCCGTCCGCGCATGATGGCAAAGCAGGGCGTGATTTTCAACGAGATGGGCTACAACGTTTTGATCCCCTATCTGCGCGGTCACCGCAAGAGCGAGCAGAATTTCTGCAGCATGGGATATTATGATAAGGACGACGTTGCAGACTGGATCCAGTACATCGTATCCATCGACCCGACGTCGCAGATCGTTGTGATGGGCTGCTCCATGGGCGGCGCCACCACCATGCTCGTCACGGGCGAAGACCTGCCCGAGAACGTAAAATGTGCGATCGAGGACTGCGGTTACACAAATTGCTTTGAAGAATTCAAGGCACAGATCGGCGAGATTTTGCATCTGCCCTCTTTCCCGTTTTTGAACGCGGCAAACGCCTATTCCAGACTTGTACACGGCTGGGATTTCAGAGACTGCTCTCCCATCGACGCCGTTGCACGGTCCAAAACGCCCACGCTGTTTATCCACGGGATCGAAGACACCTTTGTCCCCTATTCCATGCTGGCGGAGGTGTACGACGCCTGTGCGGCGGAAAAAGACATTCTTGAAGTGCCGGACGCCAAGCACGACGAATCCTGCGCAAAACACCCCGAAATCTACTGGCCGAAAATCAAGGAATTTATTGCGAAATACGTAAAATAAATCCGATTGTCAAAGGAGAGTTGTTCCATGACGAAAAAAATTCTGGCTGTACTGCTTTCCGCTCTGATTTGCCTTAGCATCCCGTTCTCGGCGGGCGCCGCGTCCGGCCGGACACAAACCGCAGCCGAGTTCGTTTCTGCGATCCGGGAGGACCTGCAGACGACGCAAGAGAACCTTTCTTCTCTGAAAAACATCGCAGTCGGTCTGCTGGAGGACGTTTCGTCCTATGCAGGCAACATCAGCGTAACGGGCAAAAAATCAGCCGAGGCGCTGACAGACGTGCTGCTGAACGTATATGAAGACGCCGGCGCAACGCAGGTCGACCTGACCGCAGACGGCGACACGGACGTGCCTGCCGAAGCCGAAGAGGATCCCGAAGTCCTGACGGAGGAAACGTACACCGTTTCCGAGATCGTCCGGCTGATCCGCAAATACATGTTTATTAAAATTGATGATTCAGACGCCGTCGCCGCGCTGATCGCCGACAGCTGCGACTTTTCCTATGCGCTGGTAAACGGCAGCGACGGCACGCTCTATATCCGGGTGGATATTGAGAATAACCCTGAGATCTTCAATTACGACGTATTCAGAAAACTGGTGGAAAAGCTTTACGAGCGGCAAAACGAGGAAATGCTTTCCGACCGCTACGGACAGATCGACTACGTGATGTCTTACGAGCATATCGCGGGCGAACTTGCGCTGCACGCCATCCTTTTCGCGGCGACCGCCAACATCATCGCCGTGACGAACACCGCAAGCGAGCGTATATTAAAGCTTTACAACGAGGCCGCGCAGGCGGATCTGAACATTGATGAAGCAAGAGTCCCCTCACAGCTGATCACCCTTGCGGGCAAGCTGATCATCAACGTTTTCAAATTCAATGTTCTGAAGTTGTTCAGCTTTTTGGCGTAAGAAATAACGAAACAAACCGTCGATCACGCGGTCGACGGCTTTATTTTTTGTCGTTTATTAAAAAAACATGTATGCCTGACATTTGATCATACCGTTATAGAGCTTGCGCCGTTTGTCCGCCTTTCTGCCGAAATACTTTTCAAAATCCTCATCGGCGGTGATAACGGTATAGCTGCGCCCTTTTGCAGGTACAAAGCGTTTGCCCATGATCTGATACAGCGCACGGGCGTCTTTGATCTCCAGCAGCCGTTCGCCGTAAGGCGGATTGACGATCACCGTCGCTTTTTCGGTCTCCGGCGTAAAATCCCGGATATCACGCACGGCAAAGGTTATATATTTTTCCACGCCGGCCCTGCGGGCGTTTTCACGCGCGATCCCGATGGCTGCGGGATCGACATCGAATCCCCATGCGTGAAAATCCACATCCTTCCGCCTCAGCGCGGCGGCAGCCGTACGTTCCCGCTGCCAGACCTCGGCCGGCGCCTGCGCCCAGGTCTCCGCGGTAAAACGGCGGTAAAGCCCGGGCGCGATATTGAGCGCCATCATGGCGCCCTCGATAACAATGGTGCCCGAGCCGCACATGGGATCGTAAAGCTGATGGTAATGCTTGAGATGGGAAACGGAGCACAGCGCCGCGGCAAGCGTCTCCTTTAACGGCGCGGCGTTTGCCGCAGGACGGTAGCCGCGCTTGTGCAGGCCCCTGCCGGAGGTATCGATAAACAGCGAGACCACGTTTTTCATAATGGAAAACTGGATCTGATACAGGCTGCCTGTTTCCTCAAACCACGGGATATGATACTGTGTTTTCAACCGTTCCACAACAGCTTTTTTGATAATGGACTGGCAGTCGCTGACGCTGAACAGATCGGAATTTAAGGAATATCCCTTCACGGGGAAACGGTCGGATCTGCCGATCCACTCTTCCCAGGGCAGCGCTTTCGTTCCCTGAAACAGCTCCTCAAAGCTGTGCGCCTCAAACGAGCCTACCAAAATCAAAATGCGTTCGGCAAAACGGGAACGGATATTTGCACGCGCAAGCACGGAAATATCGCCCTCAAACAGTACGCGGCCGTTCTCGGCGCATACGTTTTGCGCTTCCATTTCCCGCAGTTCATCCGCGATCAAGCCTTCCAGTCCCAACAAACAGGGTACGCAAAATTTAATCATCATACGTTACAAACACGATCCTTGAATTTGTTGCACTCAGCTTTTCGGCAGCCAACGTAACGCTCTGCCCCGGCGTCAGGTCTCCGATTGCGACTTTATAGGTTATGCCGCCGAAATATCCGTTTTCATCCACGGATTTATAATACACGCATACGTTTTTCCGGTCTGCATCCGTGCGGTTTTCCAGCGTGAGCGCGCCGTCCGCATAGGAAATCCGGAATACGTCCAAATATACGGAGGGCAGCTGATCGAAAGCTTCGATCGCCGTGACCTCCGCCGACGAAATTTCGCCGTTCACCAGCGGCAGGCCGTCCGTCTCCAGCACCGTCGCCTTTGCGCCCGGAAGGAGTGTGGAAATAAAGAACGAATAGTTTTCCTCGCCGCAGGTCAGCGTAAACGCCACGTACCGGTAGCTGACGGTGGACAGGTTGACCAGCCTGACGGCCGCCGTGTTCTGCGTTTCCCGGTCGGAGCCGTCCTCGGGATACCGTCCGGAGAAGGGAAAGAGCTCTGTAATGTACAATCCGTCAAACAGCTCGCATCCGTTCGCGGAAGCAAGCCTTTTGAGCGCTTCCACCTCATCCGCCGCGACAACGGTTTTATCAGCTGCCGGCGAAACGGCGCCCTGTCGGCAGCCGAAAAAAACGGCCGAACAAAACAACAGTATGATACAGCTCCAAACGCCTGCTTTTTTTATCATTTTCAATCACCTTTTTATATCCTACCATTTTTCGCGGCGCTTTGCAACCGGAATTTCAAAAAGAAAGAGACTGCCGCATACAACACGGCAGTCCCGCACGGATTTCAAGAAATCAAACGCCTGAAGTCAGTTCTTCGGTCTCTTCTTTATCACCGAAGGAAAACGGGAATTCGGGAAGCTCAGCTTCCTTGCCTTCATTCTTCGCTCTGAAATAAGCGACCACATTCTTCAGATACTGAATGATTGCCTGAATAAATTCCGTTATTTTTCCCAAAAATTCCATTCTTATTCCCTCCTTTTTTCGGTCAATAATATTATACTACACCCTTTTGAAAAAAACAATACTTTTTTTGCTTTGGGGATCACTATGCTTTAACTGTACGGAAGCAGGTGTCTTTTCGCGTCCAGCCGTTCAAAAACATACATGCCGATCAACACACAGGAAAAACCGATCATGCCGCCGACGGTCACGTCGCTCAAATAATGCGCGCCCATTACCAGGCGGGAATAAGCGACGGCAGACGTATACAAAAACGGGACAAGCCAACACAAAAACCAGTATTTCCGGATTTTTTTGTTCAGGTACGGCAGCAGCATGGCAAGATAAAACATGGCCGCGTTCGCTGTGTGTCCGCTTGGGAAGGAACGGTTGCCGTTTACCCCGTTGATCACCCAAAAGCCCGTAAACGCGTCAAAGGAACCGTCTGCCAGAAGCGTGCGGAAACGTACGCGTCCCCACAGATATTTCATGCCTGTGTTGATCAGCATTGCCGAAGCAAACACGCAAACGCAGACGACGGCCATCGTGATCAAAGCGCGTTTATATTTTTTCGGCACCGTAACAAAATGGGAAAAGAACAGGAACAGAAGCGCGTAGCCGACGCCCCAAAGCACGCTGAAAAGCACCTTATGCTCATCCTTGAAAAACATATCGCCCAAATCATAGCCCATATGCACGCTGCCGGCGGTCACCAAAAGCAATCCGCAGAATTTCTGCCACCGTTTTGTCGTACAGCGCAAAAGAACGATCCCCGCGGCGATCGGCGCGATGCGGCCGGGCATTTCACCCGTGTTGCGCAGCCAGACGGCAAAAGCGTTATCCGGATCGTTCAGCCGGATGTCCAGCTTCAGATCGTAAAAATACGCGGCGACCATGGCGCCTGCCGCAAGCAGGAAAAAAATGATGATCGGGATCCGATATTTTTTCAGCAAAACCAAATCGCTCCTTTCTTACGGGAATGCACCGTTTATCCGGCCGAGGACCGGGAAGCGCATTTTTAACCGAGCTTCCGCAGGTAATCGATACTCTTCCGCACGGCGGAGAGCTCCGTGTTGCCGGTATCGGGCTTATCCTGTTCCACAACAAGCCATTCAGCGCCCGAAGCGACGCTCGCGGCAATAATGGCAGGCATATCCTGCACGCCGTAGCCGACGGGCTTAAAGCTGAAATCCTCCTCTGCGGCGTCCTCGGAAGCATCCTCAATACCGATCAGATCATAAAGCTTTTTGGGTTTTTCACGTCCCTGCATCACAAAATCCTTTAAGTGGACCACCGGCGTTCTGCCGCTGTATTTTTCGATATATTTTGCAGGATCCTCCCCGCCGACGTTCACCCAGCAGGTATCCAGCTCCGTTTGGAGATATTCCGCCGGTACGGTCTCGTACATCAGGTCCAGCCCGTATTTGCCGTCTACCTTTACGAATTCAAAATCGTGGTTGTGATACATTAGCGTTACGCCGTTTTCGGCGCATTTTTTGCCCAGCGCCTCGATTTTTTTCAGCGTTTCGGGATAATCGGGCGTGCCGGGACGGTATTTCTCATCCACGTAGGGAATGGCAAGATATCCGCAGCCGATCTCCTTATAATCGGCAAGCACCTTGTCCATATCGGCAAGCATATCCGCCAGCGGCACGTGCGCGGATACGGCCGTCAGTCCGTTTTCCGCCAGCAGCGCCCGAATTTCGGCAGGCGCTCTGCCGAACAGCCCGGCAAACTCTACGCCTTTGTACCCCATGTCGGCGACTTTTTTCAGCGTCCCCGCAAAATCCTTTTCCATCTCGTTTCGGACGGAATACAACTGCAATCCGATCGGTAACATCAAAAAAATCCTCCTTTTTTTGTTGTTTTTATTGTAACACCGCCCGAAAAAAATAGCAAGCAGCAAATTCAAACGGCTCTCTTTTACGTAAAAGACGGCTTTTTTTACTTTTTTTACAGCTTTGTCCCTTATAATCAACTTAAAATGGTTGTTCGCTCTTGCAAAACAGAGCGTTTCATATTACAATATGCCCATCTGGGAAAACGGAGAAAAAAGATGAAGGATTTTCGCTTTACGGCTGCAAAGCCCGTCTGGATCAAAGACAGGGAAACACAGATGAACGTTTCCCTGCTGCTGCGCGCGGTGCTGCCGCGGGAGAGCGGCGCCGTACTGCGGATTGCCGCCCATTCAAGATATCAAATATTTATAAACGGCGCTTTTTTTGCGGACGGTCCGGCCCGCGCGGCCCACGGCATTTACCGCGGCGCGTCTGTTTTGCTTTCCTCCGCGCTGACGGAGGAAGAAAACGTCGTCTGCATTCTTATCACAGGCTACAACATCAACAGCTTTTATCTGCTGGACGAGCCGAGCTTTGTCTGTGCGGAAATAGAAGAAAACGGGAATATCCCGTACGCCACAGGCACGGCGCATCCGTTTGAGGCTATACAGGACGAACACCGCCTGCAGCGGGTGCAAAGATATTCCTTCCAACGGCCCTTTACCGAGTGCTACTTATACGACGCGTTTTATGATCTTTTTCGTACGGATCCCGCTTTTAAGGGAACGCCCTGCGTGACGGAACCGACGGAAGAAAAACATTTTATCGAAACGGACACACCCGCGTGCGACTACGCCGAACGCACGGCGCAGACTGTTTGCAATCGCGGCGAAACGGTCCCCGAAGAAAAGCCGGAGCCATATCGGGACCGCAGCTTAAACGGAGTGGACGGCAAAATCATCAAGGGCTTCCCGGAAGCAGAGCTGGAATGCGGCGTGATCAACGAGCTGCGCACAAAGCGTTCAAGGATCCTTGACGCAAGCAGCGCTCCCGCAAAGCCCCTGACGCTGAACGCCGACAGCTTTGCCGTTTTTGATATGGGCGGAAACACCACAGGACTGATCCGCCTGCGCCTGACAGCCGGACAGAACGCCGTGATCTACGCCGTATTCAGCGAGATTCTGTCGGATGCGGGCGTACCGCAGCCCGGCCACAGCGGCTGTGCGAACGCGGTAAAATGGACGCTGCAGGGCGGAAGAGCTTACGACCTTGTAAGCTTTGAACCTTATACCTACCGTTACATCCAGATCCTTTCCATAGACGCACCGTGTACCGTCGACAGCGTTTCACAGTATATGGTCTGCTTTCCGGAAGCGGCGCTGACAGAACGTATCCGTATGGATACGCCTCAGCTGCAGGCAGTTTACGACGCCGCAGTGGAAACGTTCCGGCAGAACGCCACGGACATTTTTATGGACTGTCCCTCCCGCGAACGCGGCGGCTGGCTTTGCGACAGCTTTTTTACCGCGCGGGCGGAATACGCTTTAACCGGGGAAAGCCGCGTGGAGCGCGCTTTTCTTGAAAACTTTATCGTGGCGCCGGAGCTGACGTCGCTTCCCACAGGCATGCTGCCGATGTGCTATCCGGGCGACCACCCGGACGGCGCCTATATTCCGAATTGGGCCATGTGGTTCGCGTTGGAATTAGAAGAATACGTCGCCCGCAGCGGCGACAGGGCCCTTGCTGAAGCGGCAAAGACAAAGCTTTACGGGCTTGCGTCCTTTTTACAGACTTATGAAAACGAAGAGCATCTGCTTGCAAAACTGGACGGCTGGGTCTTTGTGGAATGGTCAAAAGCAAACGATTACACACAGGATATCAATTACCCCACCAATATGCTTTACGCAAGATTCTTGGAAAGTCTGACGGCGCTCTACAAAGACAGTTATTTTGCAGACAAAGCGCAAAAAATCAAAGAAGCGGTCCGACGGCAGTCCTTTGACGGCGTATTTTTTGTGGACAACGCACTGCTTTCAGACGGCAAAGCCCGTCCTACGCGCAACCGCACGGAAACCGCCCAGTATTACGCTTTTTTTACGGGCGTCGCCACGCCGGAACAGGATCCGGACCTGTATCGGACGCTCCTTTCCGATTTCGGTCCCGGCCGAAAACAGACCGGCGCCTATCCGGATATCGCGCCGTCCAACGCCTTTATCGGCAACTACCTCCGCCTGGAGCTTCTGTTCCGCACAGGGAAATACAGACAGCTGACCGACGAGATCGCTGCGTTCTTTTTGCCCATGGCGATGCAAACCGGCACACTTTGGGAACACATGGAAAACGGCGCGTCCTGCTGTCACGGGTTTGCCTCCGGCGTGCTGTACTGGCTGCATGCGCTCAAACGCTCCTGAGCCGTCTTTTTTTCCAGTCAAATATTCGTTCGTTTTTTCAGTCAAATTTGTTCGTTTTTTCAGTCAAATTTGGCAATTGACAATTTGCAAATATCGTTGTATTATATAAATAATTAACGCAAAAAAAGGGGAAGAAAATGAGAAACAATAAATTTTTGGCAATCGTTCTGGCGTTCATGCTGCTGCTTGTGCCGCTCACAGTCACAGCGTCCGCATCGGGCCTTACCTCCATTTTTTCCGATCTGCTCTCCGGCTTATTTGACAGCGACTCCGGCTCTTTCAATCTCGGCGATCTGAGTCTGGACTTCAATACGATCCGGGAAAAACTGGGCCCTATCTTCGCCAACAACGGGATCGACATTTCAAAATATTCCAACTCCTCTCTTGCGGAGCTGATCGCCAAGATCATCGGCTCCGATAACCCCGAAGACGTCGACTGGTCCAAATTTTTGTCCGGCGGGACCATGAGCGACGACCTGCTTGACGCGATCACAAAGTATATCATCGCAGCTACGCCCACCACAACGGAAGCCACCACAACGGAACCCACAACGGCGGACCCCGCGGCCACGACGGCGCCTTCCACGACGGTGCCCACCACCGCGGCTCCCGTAGAGGTCGTTACGACCATCGTTTACGTCTATCAGGGCGCGCAGACCTATGTCACGCCCAGCACAACGGCGCCGCCCGAGGAGGTTTACACCTATTCCTACGTAGAGCCCGATACGGTCGTCGTGCCCGAAATTACCACGCAGACATTTGCGCCCGTGGTCGTAGATGATGAAAAAACCACCGAAACCACCGGCTCCGACGGTTTTTCGGTCAAGACCGTGATCGGGATCGCACTGCTTGTACTTTCGCTGGTCGCCGTAGTCGTAGTGGCGGTCATTTTGAAAAAGAATAAGGTTTAATGGAAGTTTCCCTTTCCCCGCAGGAACATATTGAGCATATGAACGGCCGTCTGCAATTGGTGGTGTCCCCCGAATACACGTTCGGGACGGATGCGCTGTTGCTGGCGGCCTTTGCCATGCCGAAACCGAACGACCGGAGCTGCGACTTCGGCACCGGCTGCGGCATTATTCCCTTTTTTTGGCTTTCCAAAGGCGTAAAGGAAGCTTACGCAGTGGAAATCCAGGAAAACGCCGTCCGGCTGGCCGAGCGCTCCGCCGCGCTTTCCGGCGTTGAGGACAGACTGCACCTTTTTCACGCGGATCTGCGCAGTTTGGACGGCCTGCTCCCCGCAGGGAGGTTTGACTGCGTGACCATGAACCCGCCCTACACCCGCCGCGGGCACGGGATCCAAAGCCGCTCCGAGGCGGAAAAAACCGCACGTCACGAGGATTCGCTTACGCTTGCGGACGCGGCGCAAAGTGCGAAAAAACTGTTGAAATTCGGCGGCAGGTTCTGTATCTGCCTGCGGCCGGACAGGCTGCCGGAAGCGGTCTGTACCCTGCGCGCGGCGGGACTAGAGCCCAAGCGCCTGCGCTTTGCGGCGTATGCACAGGGCAAAACGCCGTGGCTGTTTTTATTGGAGGGACAAAAAGGGCGCAATCCCGGCATGAAGATCGAACCGGAGCTGTATATCCGCACGCAGACCGGCGCTTATTCGGACGAGATGCAGGACATATTACAACCGTACGGAAAGGACTGACCTTATGGCTGGCACATTATATATCGTTGGAACGCCCATCGGCAATCTGGGCGACATTTCTCCCCGCGCGCTTGAAACGCTGCGCACGGCGGACTTTATCGCCGCCGAGGACACCCGCGTCACATTAAAGCTTTTAAATCATTTTGATATTAAAAACAAGCTGACAAGCTACCATGAACACAACCGCGCCGAAAAGGGACCGGATATTCTTTCCCGCCTGCTTGCCGGAGAAAGCTGCGCGCTGGTCACGGACGCCGGCATGCCCGCCATTTCCGACCCCGGACAGGATCTGGTTCGGCTCTGCAGGGAACATAATATCCCGGTGCAGGCTGTGCCCGGCCCAAGCGCCGTTGTGACCGCGCTGGCGCTTTCCGGCCTGGACGTTTCCCGTTTTTCTTTTGAAGGATTTTTGAGCGTCAACAAACCAAAGCGCAGGGCGCATCTGGAAGAGATCAAAACCGAACGCAAGACCATGGTTTTTTATGAAGCGCCGCACAAGCTTGCCGCTACGCTGCACGACCTGTACCTCGCGCTGGGCGACCGCAATATCGCCATTATCAAAGAGCTGACCAAGATCCACGAGCACTGCGAGCGGACCACGCTTGCAGAAGCGGACGGCAAATATGACGGCGTAAAGCTGAAGGGGGAGTACGTGATCGTTATCGAGGCAAAATCGCGTGACGCGCTGACGGATAAGGAAACGCAGCGGGATCCGGTCATGCTGGCAAAATCGTATGTTGCCGCAGGCGACAGTGTGAATGAAGCCGCCAAAAAGGCGGCAAAAGAGACCGGAGCAAAAAAAGGAGAGATCTACCGCGCACTGATAGAAAATCCGTAAAAAGAAAAGCCCGCCGATGGCGGGCTTTCCTTTGGGGAAGAGAAAATATAAAAGGAGAAATCTGTTTGAGGCGGCTTCTCACCGCATATTCAATATAACGCACGTACTTTACAAACAAACGACAACTTTGTAAACAAAAAATAAACGTTTTGTCATAAAGAAAAGCGATTTTGACAAATTCTTGTCATATTTACACGAAATAAAATGAAAATGTATAATTTTCAAAAAAAAGGGCCTGTCGCGCCGTCTCGCTTTATTCCGACTTTTCGCCCTCAAGCTTCGCAAGCGACTGCATTTTGAGATAAGCGTTGATAAAACCGTCCAGATCGCCGTCCATCACAGCGTTGATATTGCCGTTTTCAAATCCGGTACGGTGATCCTTGACCAACGTATAGGGCATAAAAACATAGGAGCGGATCTGGCTGCCCCAGCCGATCTCTTTTTGATCGCCTTTGATATCGTTGATCGTGTCCAGATGCTCCCGCTCTTTGATCTCAATCAGCTTGGATTTGAGCATCGTCATAGCGACATCGCGGTTTTGGTACTGGCTCCGCTCTACCTGACAGGAAACGACGATACCGGTGGGAATGTGCGTCAAACGCACGGCGGAAGAGGTTTTGTTGACCTTTTGGCCGCCCGCGCCGGAGGCACGGTAAACGTCCATCTTGATATCCTCGGGACGGATATCCACCTCGATCGTTTCATCGATCTCCGGCATGACTTCCAGCGAGGCAAAGGAGGTATGCCGCCGGCCGGAAGCGTCAAAGGGCGACACGCGCACCAAACGGTGGATGCCCATTTCGCTTTTGAGGTACCCGAACGCGTTCTCGCCCTCGATCAGGATCACGGCGGACTTGATGCCGGCCTCCTCGCCGTCCAGATAATCGATGGTGGTGGTCTTAAAGCCGTGCCGTTCGCCCCAGCGGTGGTACATCCGGAACAGCATCAGCGCCCAGTCCTGCGCCTCGGTGCCGCCTGCACCGGCGTGGAAAGTGAGAATTGCATTCTTGGAGTCGTACTCACCGGAAAGCAGCGTATCCAGCGTTTGTTTTTCGATCTCTTCCTTAACGCGTTTCACACCCTCTTCACACTCGGCAAGCATGCTTTCATCTTCTTCCTCATTGCCCATTTCAATGAGAGTAAGCGTATCTTCGTATTCATTTTTCAGGTCGGTATAGCGTTTGACCTTGTTTTTCATTCCCGCAAGCTTTTGCAGGATCTTATTCGACTCCGCAACGTTGTTCCAGAAACCCTCAGCAGCGGTTTCCGCCTCCAGGCGCTCGATCTCCGCGTTCAGCTCCGAAAGACCGATCGCGGAAGCAAGCTCCTTCAGGGGCCTTTCACTCTCCAGAAGCGAAAGTCTTAATTCTTCATATTCCAGCATAATAGAATCCTTTCAAAAAACGATTTATTCCTTAAAAAAACCGTACCAGTCTACATGATCCCGTTCCTCATCGTTTGCAATTCTTTTTCTACTATTATATTGTATCCTCTCCACCGTGTCAAATACTTTTCAACAATTCATAAAAATATGCAAAATAATCTGCGTTTCTTGCCGAATGATATTGAATTTTTTTTCATTATTGTATAGAATATTGAAAGATATACTTATCGAAAGGATAAACAGATCATGAAATATACCGGCATTTCCTGCGTTTTCTGCGCACGCCCTTTCTCGGAAACCGACGACGTCGTCGTCTGTCCCGTATGCGGCGCGCCGCACCACCGCGCCTGCTGGCAGCAGCACGGACGCTGCGCCTGCGAAGCCGCGCATGCATCCGGCTTTACCTGGGCATCCCCCGTACAGCCGGAGCCTGAAAAACCCGAAAAAGAAGTCCGTTTTAAGAACGGGGAGGGCGTTGTTGTCTGTCCGAACTGCGGAACCGAAAATTTTGAAAACGATATGTATTGCCTGCGCTGCGGCGCAAAGCTGCACGATGACAGCGGCGCACGCGTCTACCACCCCTACGACGAAACGCAGACCGGTTTCCAAAGACAGGAACTGATCAATGATTTCAACCGCTTCGGCGGCCTTGATCCGAATTCGCTTGTCGACGGCGTTCCCGTGTGCGAGTATTCGGACTACGTGGGCGGCGGCACACCCGGCCGTATCATCCGGAAGGTCTCCGGCTCCGAGCGCTACGGCCGCAAGGTCGTATGGCACGCGCCGGCATTTTTCTTCGGGCCTATCTGGTTTTTCTTTCGCAAAATGAAAAAAGAGGGGCTGCTGCTGTCGCTCGTACTGATCCTGCTGGCAGCCGCCGTCGGCATTCTGCAGATCAACGACGCGTTTGTCGATTATGTAAAAGGGACCATGGAGGCTACTCTTTCCGTCATGAACGGAGAAGCGGATATCGAAACGTACCGGGATACGCTCTATACCCTGGCGGAAACTTATCAGACTACCGTGCTTACGGGCGCGGACGCCGTAAAAGAACGCGTCGGCTTGCTGCTTCAATACGTCATCATGATCGGTTCCCCGCTGTTCTCCGGCCTTTTCGGAATGTATTTTTACCGCAAACACGTACGGCGTGAGATCGAAAAGATCCGGGAACGCTGTACAGACCTTCCCTCCTACCGGGCAACGCTGCAGCATGAGGGCGGCACCTCCGCCGGACTTGCGGTGATCGGCGTCGTTCTTGCGCTTGCCGCCTTTTTCTGCATGGACTACCTGCCTGCGCTGATCGCCCTGCTGCGGTAATTGCGGGCGCAAAAAAAAGAAAGGAACCGACCGACCATGAAAAAAATCACAAAAGCGATCATCCCCGCCGCAGGACTGGGCACAAGGGTTCTGCCCGCTTCCAAATCCGTACCGAAAGAAATGCTGAATATTGTTGATAAGCCCGCCATCCAGTATCTGGTGGAAGAGTGCGCCGATGCGGGCATTACGGATATTCTCGTGATCACAAACCGCGGCAAGGGCATTATCGAGGATCATTTCGACTATGCCTTTGAGCTGGAGGAAAACCTGAAAAAAAATCCGGACAAGCGCAAGCTCTATGAAGACGTACACCGTGTGGCGGAGCTTGCCAACTTGTATTATATCCGCCAAAAGGAAACAAAGGGGCTGGGGCACGCCATTCTGGCGGCAGAGTCTTTTGTGGGAGACGAACCCTTTGCCGTTTTGTACGGCGACGACATCATCTATTCGGATAAAGAGCCCGTTATCGGTCAGCTGATAAGCGCGTATGAAGCCTACGGCAAGTGCGTGACCGGCGTAAAAGAGTGTACCACCGAGCAGGTGATGAAATACTGTACGTTGGACGTCACGCCCAGAGAAAGAAACATTTACGACGTACATAAGATCATCGAAAAACCGGACCGCGACCAGATCTTAAGCCATTTCTCCGTTCTGGGAAGGAACGTCGTGACGCCGGACGTGTTCGATCTGATCCGCGCCACTCCCCCGAGCCCCAAAACCGGCGAGGTTTATTTCTCCGAAGCGCTGTCTTATCTGGCGGAGCACGACCGCCTGCTCGCCGTAGACTTTTACGGCAGACGCTTCGACATGGGCAGCAAGCTGGGCATTATGGAAGCGAACTGTGAGATCGCGCTCAAACATCCCGAGATCGGCGAAGACTTTAAGGCTTATTTGAAGGCCTTGACAAAGACCTTATGAACACAAATACGCATCTGAAAAAAAATGACGTCGTCACGCTGCAGGTCACCGGCTGTTCCAGCGAGGGCAGCGGCGTAGGACAC